>NZ_JAPMAL010000057.1:0-25490 GCF_026343935.1 Paraburkholderia sp. CNPSo 3076
CATTCGTTGCTACTTCTGGAAGCAATGGAAACGTGGCCGGACTCGATTCGAGGAACTCATTGCCCGTGGCGTGAAACGCAATCTTGCCGCCCAAACCGCCGGAGCACCGCACAGCGCGTGGCGGCTCAGTCACAGCCCTGCAGTGAACCTCGCCCTGTCAAACGGGTACTTACGTTCTCTCGGGCTCCCATTGCTTGGTCCCTAGCCGATCAACCGATCCGAACCGCCGTGTACGGACCCGTACGCACGGTGGTGTGGGAGGGGTCGGGCCGCGAGGCCTGCCCCTATCCCGATCGCCCGCTCAAAAGCTTCACAAAAAGTGGAGCTTTCCGCAAAAAGCGCTGCAGGCGCCTGCAACGTACTGGAGCGGGTCAGCAGGCACCTGAAGGCCGCTTCGGGAAGGCGCAAAGCTGCGGAATATAGCGGGCCTTTCGGTCCGCCGCGGCTTCGGCGCACCGGAAAAATACCTCCATGTCCGAAGCTGCCGATCACTCCCTTCTGGAAGAACACCCGCATGTCCGAAGCTGTCGATAACCCCATCCTGAGATTCAACCGCCTTGAAAAAAGCGCGGTCGACATGTTCTTCGCTTCGCTTGCGCCGCTGCGCGAGTATCTCGACGCGCCGGATATCGCAGAAGTGATGGTCAACCACCACCGTGATATCTGGATCGAGCGCCGCGGAGTGCTCAGCCGACTCGATCTGGAAATCAATCCAGCGATGCTCAACGGTGCGATCCATTCGCTCGCATCGTCCGTTGAGAAGTCCGCACGCGCGGGGACCGCGCAGGGCATTCTCAATGCGGGCCACGGCAACCTGCGTATCGCCGCTGTTATGCGGCCCACCGCAATCAGCGGCGATGCATTCGCGATTCGCAAGCACCGCGACCAGAACCTCACGCTCGACGACTACGTGCGCGCCAAAGCATTTTCGCGGGCCAGGGCGCGCACTGACCAGGACACCGACTTCTTTCCGCCCGGTGCCGAGAACGAGGCGCTGGCGCAGGCGCTGCGGGAGATCGTTCGTGCGAAGAAAAACATTCTCGTCGCCGGCGGCACATCGTCGGGCAAGACCACCTTGCTGAACGCGATCGGGGCCGAGATTCCTGAGGAGGATCGTGTCATCACGATCGAGGACACGCCGGAACTCAAGCTGACCGTGCCCAACCTGCTGCGCCTGGTATCCAACGCCGATACCGGCGTGAGCACCCAGATGCTCGTTGCGCTGTGCCTGCGCTTTCGCCCCGACCGCATCGTCGTGGGGGAAGTGCGCGGAGGCGAGGCATACGACTTCATTCAGGCGCTGAACACCGGTCACGACGGCGGAATGGGGTCGATCCACTCAAGCACGGCGCGCGGTGGCCTGCGACGGCTGGAGAGCCTCGCAATGCTTGGCGTGCCACCAGGTACACGCTGGGACATCGCGGACCTGCGCGAGAACATCGCCAGCTGCTTCAACTACGTCGTGCACATGAAGCGCACTGGCGAACTGCGCCACGTATCCGAAATCCTCGAAGTCCGGGGCGCCGACAACGGCAACTACAACCTCAAACGCGTTTTCTAAACCACTGGAGTGGACCAATCCATGAAGAAGCACCTGATGTCCCGTCTTCAACTCGCGTCGTCCGCCGTGCGCCGAACGTGCCGCCACCTGTTCGCGCGTGCAGAGCTGCGCTCGACGCTCATCGCCGCGGGCCTGAGCGTGATCGCACCCGTTGCGTCGGCCACCGACCTCTCCGACCTCGGCTCCGCGACCGATGTGATTTGCCTCGTTTCGAGCTGGATCAGCGGCCCGTGGTTGTTCGGCATCGGACTCGTCATCATCATCGTCGCCTTCATTGCAATTGCGACCTCTGAGAGCACGATTGCGAAGGTCCTGTCCACTGCGCTGGCCGGCATCGGCTTTGCCGCCTGCGCGGTGCCGATCCTGAAGAATCACTTCAAGATCAGCTATGTCTGCACGTAAGCCCGTCAAGGTCAGCCGCTCGCTCTCGCTGCCGCGCCAGATCGGCGGCGCCGACCGGGTGCTCGCGATGGGCAACGGACTTGTCACGGTCCTCCTCTGCTACTCATGCGGCTTCGATCTCGTGATGATTCCAGCCTTCCTTGCGGTTGGCATCGGCGTCCACGTCTTCCTGCGCTGGATGAGTGCGCGCGATCCGTGGTGGCGACTCGTGCTGATCGTCTACAACCGTTATCCGGATGTGCACGAGCCCTCGCCAATGCGCAAAGGTTCGGCGCGCTTTCGCCGTCCCTACGGCTTCGATCAGGATCTGTCATGCTGAAAGCAGGAAAGCGCAGTTCTCTCAAGCGCGGTCCCGTTCACGAGATTGCGCCGTGGGCGACGATGGTGACGCCCGAGCTTGTCCTCGACAAGGATGGTTCGTTGCTGACGTCGTTCACCTTCGAGGGCATCGACGCCGATACCCCGAACGTGAGCGATATCGCGGCCGCTCGCAACAATCTCGATAACGCATGCAAGAACTTCGACCACCGCGTCACGGCGTGGTGGCGCCTGTCGCATCGCCGGATGAAGGGCGCGATCGATGGCGGGTTCGACTCTGCGCTCGACGCGCGCATCGACGAGATCAACCAGCAGAAGGCGACGAGCGGCCGGTACTTCCGGAACTCGCACTCCGTCTCGCTCGCTTTCACGCCCGAGACGGGCATCAACAAGTTCTTCGAGAAGGTTGGTTACCACCTCAAGGTAGGCGGCAAGCCGATGCCGCTGGCGATTTTCGAGGCCATCCGCGACCAGGTGCTGGCGCGCAACGCCTTCGTCTTTGACATCGACCAGCTCACGGCCGACATCAAGCGATTCGAGGGCGTGCTCGACGCGTGGCGCGGCGGCGTGGGGCGTCTCAAGATGAAGCGCCTTGAGCTCCAGAATGCGCTTGCGTATCTGCACCAGACGGCCAACCCGTCCGTGCCACCGCGCCGAGTACGTTATCCGGTGACCATGCTCGACAGTCACCTCACCGAATCGGTCGTCACCTACGGCGCCGAGCATCTGCTTTTCGAGTCGGCGCACGGCAAGCGTTTTGCGAAGATCATTGCGGTCAAGGAATGGCTGGGTTTCCAGGAAGCGGCGCTCGACGTCCTGTGCGACGTGGACGCGGAACTCGATATCTGCGTGATGTACCGCTTTCTCAACACGAGCCGCGCGGAAGCCTTCATCAAGTCCGTGCGCAAGTTTTACAAGGTCGCGGCCATCAACCCATGGGCGATGATCAAGCAGTACCTGACCAAGGAACAGGAGAAGAACGACAAGGGCCGCGAAACCCTTGCCGGCGAGGCCGAGGACGCGCTCTCGCGGCTGACCGCCGACGGGCAGCAGTATGGGTTCGCGAACATCTCCGTGATCGTCTACGGCGACACGATGGACGAATGCGATCAGGCAACGGCCGACGTCGTCGGTCGTATCAGCAACGCGGGATTTGGCGTCGTGATGGAGGAGCGCAATCTGGGCGCTGCCTGGGTATCGACGCTCCCGGGTCGTTGGGACCAGCAAAAGCGACTTCAGTTCGTTGAGACGACGGCGGTGTCCGACGTCGCCCCGCTACGCGGCGTCCCTGAAGGCCCGGAAGTGAATGAGTGGCTGACCCAGCAGTTTGGCCGCAAGACGGGACCTGTTACCGTGTTGCCAACGCGGCACCGCACGCTGCAGCGGATCGTCCTGCATCATCCGAGCGGGCGCGCCCACCTGCTGGTCGTCGGGCCAAACGGCGCGGGCAAGACAATCGTGCTCAACTTCCTGCTCTCGCAGATGGCGCGCCACGAAGCCCGTCGCATCCGTTTCGACAAGGAGCGCTCGACTCGCATTCCGACGGTGCTCTCGGGTGGCCACTTCATCGACATCACGGGTCGCTATGAGGCTGCGACGAGCATCAATCCGCTCTCGCTGCTCTCGGACAGCCGGCACTACGAATACGTTGCGACGTGGATCCAGATGGCCATCGAGGACGAGGCGTTCAAATGCACGCCGCAGCAGCAGCGCGAGATCTTCGAGAAGGTGACGACGCTGGGCGATGGCTACGCGCCCGAATTCTGGACGCTTTCGTACTTCACGACGCTTCTGTCGGTCGAGCTGCGCGAACGTCTGCGCCTCTGGACGAAGGGCGAAAAGAACGGCCAGTACTTCGATCACGTGGATGACGCATTCTCGCTGTCGGAGAACCTTTCCATCGAGTGCGGCGATCTGTTCCAGAACAACCCGGAAGCCGCCATTCTCTTCATGGACTATGCGTTCTACCGCATCTCGCAATGGCTCGATGGCAAGCGTTTTACGGTGATCGAAGTAGAGGAATGCGGGTTCTTCTTCATGTATCCGCGCTTCTACGCGCGTCTGGAACTGTGGGCCGTCACCATCCGGCGACTGAACGCGATGCTGGCTCTGGCGACCCAATCGCTCAAACAGCTCGAGCGTGTGCCGAACTTCGAGATCCTCAAGGAGCAGTTGCAGAACATCGTCTACCTCGCGAACCCCGACGCACGCAGCAACAGGGCGTTGTATGCGGACGTGTTTGGACTGGCCGACGGACAGATCGACCAGATCGCCGACGCGGTGCCCAACCGGGACTACCTGTGGGTGACGCCCAGCAGCTCGCGCATGCTGCAGACGAACTTCGACAAGGAAACGCTCGCGGCGCTGCGGGCCGATGGCCGCGCGCAAAACATTCTCGACAAGCATGTCGTCTCGGGCGCAGCCAACTGGCGCGAGAACTACATGCAGGAAATGCTCACTCTCGAATAGGTGCCCCCGATGAAAAAGACCGTTTTTCGTGCTGCGCTCGCCGCGGCGATGCTCCTCGGCGTGTCCTCTGCCGCGCAGGCACAGTTGGTCGTGTTCGACCCGACGAACTTTGCCCAGAACTTCATCACCGCAGCGAAGGCCGTGAAGGGCGAGATCTACCAGGACACAAATATCGCCTACCAGTACCAGATGATGGCGAACCAGCTGCTGCAGGCCACGAACCTGAACCCAACGGCCATGAAGGCGCAGTACGACCAGATCACCGGGGACATCTCACAGGTCAAGCAGTACGTGGGCAACCTCAATGACCTGTACGGCAGTCTTCAGCAGGGCAGCCAGTACATCACGCACGTGCAGAACCTGATCTCGACATCGGGCAAGTCACCCTCGCAGTGGCTCTCGGACATGAATGCGCTTTACAAGCAGGGTGACGCAACGGCGACGCAGCTGTTCCAGCTGGGCAACGACGTGTCGTCGCACACGCAGACGCTCGCGCAGCGGCGGGCCGATCTTCAGTCGCAACTCTCGCTCACGCCCACGCAGGAGGCGACCGCGCAGCTCACGACGCACTACCTCGACATCGTCAGCAGTCAGAATTCAGACATGCTCCAGATGATGGCGGCGAAGACCCAGGGCGACGCGCAGAAGCAGGCGATCGACAATGCCACCGCGAAGGACCGTGCGGCGGCGGCGCAGGCGTACACCACGCAACAGGACGCCGAACGTGCTGCACTGAACTCGCTGTCCACCAACTGAGGACGGCGATGGGTCTGAAACGTTTCCTCTGGGCGTTCCTCGCACTGTGCCTGTTTTCGCTTGTCAGCCTGACGGCCCGCGCCGACGACACGCAGGCAGGCGGCCAGCAGATTTTGCCCACACAGACCGGCGACACGATCAGCGTTCCGTCCAAGGGCGACGACACCGTCGGAGCGACGGTCAAGGCGGGCGAAGTCGCCGCCGGCGCGAAGATGGCTGCGGACAAGTTCACGAGCCTGTTCAACGCGGTGATTCCTGCCGCGGTGCAGGCAAGCCAGAGCCTGAAAAGCGAGTCGGACAAGTTTGCAGCCGGGCTCGGTGTCATCACGCTGGTCCTGACCTTTGTGCGGTATTCCGCGACGCGCGATCCCGTCAAGGCGTGGGTGGATGTGTTCGAGGAACTGGCAACGCTTGGCATCTTCGCCTCGATCTATGTCGGATACCAGAAGTTCGCGCCAGGATTCTTCAACTGGTTTCAGGCGCTTGCGAACCTCATCCAGGCCGGTGCAGGACAGGGTGTCTCGGCATCAATTGGCGCGGCAGCAGGCGCCGCGTTTGAAGCGGTGGTGAAAGCGTACAAGGGCACCCACTGGTACGAGTACATCGCGCTGACCATCTCGCTGGTGCCCTTGCTCATTGCCTACGGCGTGCTGATGATCACGAGCGTCGTCTTCGCGTTCATGAACAACCTGGGGCAAATCCAGGCCGCAGTGGGCATCGTGATGGGACAGATCGCAATCGCGCTCGGATTTTCGTCCTACACAAGAGGCTATTTCAAGTCGTGGCTCGACTACATGGTCAGCGCGAGCATGTACTGCGTGATCAGCGCGATCCTGTCGAGGCTTGTGACGGGTTCGCTGACATCGGCGATAACCGCTGCAACGGCAAGCGGTCTCTCGACGTCCCAGGGCGCGACCTACGTGCTCGACCTTTCGCTGTTCGTGTTCCTGCTCTCGTTCGAGATTCCGAAGATGGCAGGGATGTTCGGTGGCGGCGCGAACGCATCTGGCGCATTGATGAAGAAGGCAGCCAGCGTTGCAACGGGAGGCATCCTGTGAGCGGCCCGGCACTGCACCAGCCACTCGATGCGGCCGGGCTTCTCACCACGCACGATCGCCGTGTGGCACTCATCCGGCAGGCTGCGAACGAGGCGCGCGAAGCGGACTACATCGCGCGATGGCACGACGTGCTCGCGCGTTGCGCCGCCTGGTTCTCGAGCCTGCCGTATTCGCCACTGCTGTATCGGGAGCCGGGTGGCGCGTTCCGCTGCACGGTGGAAACAGCGTTCTACGCCATGCGTCTCGCAGGCGGTCAGAAGTTCGGCACGAACCTGCCGTCAGAGAAGCGCCGCCTCATCGAGCCGCAGTACAACCATGCGGTCTTTCTCGCCGCGGTTTGCTCGGGCCTTGACGAGCCTTACCGCCACTTCGAGGTGATGCGCCACAGCGATCGCGCGCAATGGAATCCCGCAGGCCATGGCGCCCTGGCCAACTGGCTGGCGGGCAGTACCTATTCGCTTCAACGGCGCGCGACACCATTGCCCGTTGAGCGCATGCGCACGGCGCTGTTTGCGCAGAACCTCATCGGCCACGAGCTGCTCGCCGGGTACGAGGCGGAGGTGCTTTCGCAGTTGTTCGGTGCAATCAATCCGCTCGCCCAGGCCCAGGCTAACGAGTCGCTGGTTCACAAGGTCGTGCGTCAGGCCGTCGCGGTTGCGGCCGACTTTGATCGCAAGGCGCAGCAGGCGGTGTACGCGCCTGTCCCGTATCCCGTGCCGGCCGCCACTCATGTCGCGGCCGCGGTGCAGCCGGTGGTGACACCATCGCCGGCACCTGTGGCTCCCGCGCCCGCGGCCGATCCGGCTCCTGCACCGGCGGCAACGACCCCGGACGCCTCTGGTCGCCAACCCGTTGCACAAGCGGTAGTCGATCCCCCCAGCGGGACCTCGCCGTTACCCGCTACGCAGCCCGCGGCAGGCGCAGTCCAGGCTGCCACCAGCGCGCCGGTCGCCCCAGCGACTACGCCCAGCCTGCCAGCGTCGGGCAGCCCGGACGGCACGGCAAAGGCAACGATGCCGACGAAGCACGATCCGCAACTCGGACTGCCGTTCTCTGGCGACGCGCCGCCGTCGGTCGCCGTCGACCCTTCGGCCGTACGCGTACCAGCGACTCGTGGCGCGGCCGCGGCGCTACCGGCAACGTTCGATCAGGTGCTCGATGGCCAGCCGAACATGATTCGCGAGTTTTTCCGGGCCTTGCGTGAGGACGTGGCCGCCGGCAAGGCGAAGGTCGAGTGGACCGACAAGGGCCTGGCGATTCCGAAACGCCTCGCTGGCAGTTTCGGTGTCGCAAGCGACACCCTCATTGACCATCTGCGCCGTCGCGGCCTGCTTGTCTCGAACGTGCAGGCAGAAATTGTGCTGGCGGCGCGCGCCGGCGAACTCATCATGGAGCGCTCCGAATCTTGAATGCGGCGACGAGCTACATCAACCATTTCCGCCCGATCTACGAATTCCGGGCGTGGGTCTTCTGGCTGTTCACACTGTGTTTCCTGCCCTTCTCGGGCATGCCGTACTGGTGGGCGTTTGAACTCTGCGTGCTCGTTGCGGCGCTCGTGCGCGGACGGCAGATCTGGAACGCCCTGCGCTTTCGCATGGCAATCTCGACCAAATGGCTCTCGACGTTGCCCGTGCAACGGCTACTGGGGGTCCAGAAGAAGATGCGGGCTGAGAAGAACTCGATGTTCCTCGGCACCGGGTTCGAATGGACCCAGAAACATTGCCAGATCGCGCACGACATCCTGCGCATGCCGACCACTGACATCCCCGGCCTGCCGAAGTGGCTGAACCGCACGGAGACGGGGCGGCGGATCGAGGAGGCGATCGAGAAGGTCTTCGCAGCTGCCGACAGCATCCGCGATCGCGAACCGCAGGGGGTATCGTGGATTCATGGCATGGAGCCAGACAAGGGCGTTGTTCCGTTCCACTACAAGGCGATGGGTGCGCATACCGCGGTGGGCGGCACGACCGGCGCGGGGAAGACGCGGACGTACGAGGTGGTCTCGACACAGGTCATTCATCTCGGCGACGTGCTGATCATCATCGACCCCAAGAACGACAAGGACTGGAAGGCACGCGTGGAGCGCGAATGCGCGCGCGCAGGCCGCAAATTCCTCTACTTCAGCCAGGCCAAGCCGCTGGAATCGATCCGGCTTAACCCGCTGGAGAACTGGTCCCAGCCTTCCGAAATTCCCGGACGTGTCGCGCAGTTGATGGAGGAGGGACCGTTCCGCGATTTTGCATTTCTCTTCATCGACCGCGCGGTGAAGGGTGAACTGTATGTCGGTGACAAACCGAACCTGCGTTCCATCCTGAAGTACGCACAGGCGGGCGTTGCCAGGCTGCTTGAACGCAGCCTCGAGCGGTTCTTCAGCGAGAACGGCGTGGCCAACTGGCAGGAACTCGTCGCCACGACGATCACGCAGATCGGCGGCCGCGCCGGCTCCGTGACACAGGTCGATGCGATGGTGCTGCTGTACAACGAGCGGTTCGCGAAAGACGATCGGGGCCATGAGGCCATTGACGGGCTCATCGCCACGCACACGCACGACCGCGATCACTACACCCGTGTGATTGCCTCGGTGATGCCGTTGCTCCAGATGCTCGCCACGGGCGAGACGGGCCTCATGCTCGCGCCCAAGGTGGACGATTTCGAGGACGAACGCGAGATCTGGGACATCGACCGCATCATCAAGCAGAAGGTCGTGCTCTATATGGGCTTCGATTCGCTCTCGAACTCGATCGTGCAGAAGGCAATCGCCTCGATGGTTCTCGCGGACGTGGCCGCGGTGTGCGGCGCGATCTACAACTTCTACAAGGAAACGCCGGAAGTCGTTCTAATCATCGACGAGGTCGCCGAAGCCATCAACGAACAGGTCATCCAGATCCTGAACAAGGGCCGCGGCGCGGGCTTCAAGGCGTTCGTTGCGTTCCAGACGCGCTCGGACCTGGAGGCGAAACTCGGAAATGCCTCCAAGATGCTGCAGGTTTTGGGCAATCTCAACAACCAGATCATCCTAAGATTGGAAGACACCGACACCGCGCAGTGGTTCTCGGACAAGGTTGGGGAGACCGTGATCCGTAACATCCAGATATCGGGCGGAACGAGTCGCGGCAGCGAGGGGCATCTCGGCGAATTCAACGGCACCATCACGCGTTCGTTGCAGCAGGAGACCGCGCCTCTCATTCCCACCGCGCTTATCCAGCGGCTGCCCAACCTGCAGTACTTCATGCGCATTTCCGGTGGCGCTGTGTATCAGGGCCGTATTCCAATTCTCCAAGGCTGAAGACCAATAAAACGCACAATGAACCACACCGTGTTCAAGAAAATCATCCGCGAAAACAAGCTGTCTTCGCGTCTCGTGCCCGTGTTCACGATCGCACCCGAGCTCGAGCTTGCGTGCTCCCGGATTGCCGAATTCATCGGCGAGCGGTTCATCGGTGAGAAGGAGCCGCTCGTGCGCGAGATGTTCGAGGACGGCCTGTCGGCCTACAAGCGCGTGCGCAAGACCGGCGAGCCTCACGTCGCATTCATGCATGGCCTGTTCCGTCGCGCTCACCTGCTGTACGCCCGTCGCTACGTCGTGCGCGAAGGCGAGCGGGTGCATGTCTGGTCGCCGATGTTCGAGCCGGTC
Organism: Paraburkholderia sp. CNPSo 3076; assembly: GCF_026343935.1. Taxonomy (NCBI): domain Bacteria; kingdom Pseudomonadati; phylum Pseudomonadota; class Betaproteobacteria; order Burkholderiales; family Burkholderiaceae; genus Paraburkholderia; species Paraburkholderia sp. CNPSo 3076. Next base: position 10,199 of record NZ_JAPMAL010000057.1, read on the forward strand.
ACGGAGTTCGAGGCGCGCTTTGCCGAGGGTGCCCCGGAAATGGTCGACGAGGTCTGTCCGGAGCGTATCACGCAGAAAACTGCCGCGTTCCAGCTTGCTGCGCGCGCACTCAATGGCGAGAGCTTCCGTCTCTATTTCGAGGACTACGATGTCGCTCACGACTACGCTGATAGCGAAGCTGTCGGGGCTTGAACACGCCGACGCCGCGCGCGTGCTCTCGACCGTGCGCGCTCACGATGATCCCGCGGCAACGCCACCGGCGGAGTTCCGGCGCGGGCGCTTTGCGCGCGCGTGGGGGCTCGCGGTTGTGATCCTGCGTAACCCGATTCGATTCTGGATCGGTCTGGCCGGTCTTGTCGCCTTTCCGGTATACCTGCTGGTCCGGGTAGTGGAGTGGCTCCATGGCTAGCGGCAGCCGGTTCGTGCGCCACGTAAAGTGGTGGTTCTTCGTGCTTCCCCTGCTCGTGTGCGTGGTGCTCCCGGCCATCCCTGACCGGGCGCTGTTCGAGATCAGCAACGTCGAGTCGCAGTCGGTCGTGCGGGCGCTCGGCGACGAGCGGGCGGCCGCTGCGGTGGACACGACCAATGCGCTCTTTCGCCGACTGTTTGTGGATACCGGGGCCGTGCAGGCGACAATCAGCGCCGGCGGAGAGGATGACCTGGACGCAGATGGCATGCATGGATTTGCGATCGCGTGGGCGAAACACTTCTGGATGCTGGTCTATCGTGCGCTCTACCGCGCAGTCGTCATGCACGCGTGGCTGGCAGGACTCGCTGTACTTTGTCTTGCGGCAACCGCTGATGGCGCGGTGCGGCGCAAGATTCGCGCGGCAGCAGCCGGCTTCGCCAGTCCCCTGAAATTCCACCTTGCCATGCACGCGCTCCTGCTCACAGTTGGCGCCACCTTCACTGTCACCTTGCTGCCGGTTCCCCTCATCGCCCAGTGCTGGACGGCGATCGCGGTGCTGATGCCGCTGCTGCTGTGGATCGTGAACTCGTCGGGCTAACGACCGTTCCCAACCGTTCCCGTTGTACAGAATCCGGAAAGCTCACAAATCTTGTGAGCTTTCTGCGTTTTAGCGTGCAGGCGCCTGCAACCGGTCACTGACGGTGCGGTAGCCGCACGCGCTACCGGGTGAAAAGACCCATCAATTTCATGTGTTTCGCCACGACGTGCGTCGAGGCGATCGCAACAATATAGGGATGCCGCGCGCTGGTGCGCGTGCAACTTCCCAGGACGACGACATGAGCACCATCAACGAAGAAACGACGCGGATCGGCGGCGACGCGGCCGGCGCAAACGATACGGCCGTGGCGCCTGATGCGGTACCCGCTGCACCATCGACTGCGGCACCCACGTCCGGCGCGGCGGCCGGTGACGCCGGTGTGTCGTCGGATGCGCGCCCGCTCACCGATGGCGCGGACGATCACGAGCTCGAAGACGAACTCCAGCGCATGGAGAACGACGCGACGACGCTCGAGCGTGAGGGGATGATCAGCGAAAGCGAGGCGCAGGAAAAACGCGAGCAGGTCGCTCGCACGCGAAAGGTTTTTCGAGACCTGCCGCCGGCAGAACGGGCAGCGATCATTCGCCGTCGCCGAGAGATCGGCCGCCAGTTGCTGGAGCGTCAACTCTCGGGCGCCGCAATCGTGCCGGCGGTTGTCCGCCTGAACCACACGCGCCTGAAGCCGCTCTTCGAGCAATGGTGGCCGTACCTGAATCGCATGAGCATCAACATGCAGCGTTTCGGTCGCTCGACATTCGGCGAGCAGGACATGGTCACCGTGAGCGCATTCTTCGACAAGCAGCTCGAGTCGCTCGAAGCCTACGTGGGCGAGCAGCTGGAGGTCGCCGAAGGCTTCCGGGCACGCACGGAAGGGGAAATGACGGCGCGCGGCGATATCGTGTTCAAACCGACCGTCACCAAGCCGTCGCTTGAGATCGAGGTCGAGGCGTACTCGCGCTTCTCGATGAGCCTGCTGTCCGTCATTACCCGCTTTGACCGGGTGATGGACCACTTCGATTTCCTCGTCTGGAATGGCGTTCGCGACCAGAGTGATGTCGACGAGGAAGTGTCGCGCTTCCTGCGCAAGTTCCATCCGGTTGGCGTGCGTGGCTACATGACCCATCTGCGCCTGATGACGGCAGTTCGCGGCCTTTGAGGTAGCCATGCTCGACGGCCTGAATCCGCAGCAGCTCGAAGTCGCGCAGGCGCGGCGACATTGTCTTGCGGTGGCCTGTCCGGGCGCGGGCAAGACAAAAACGATCGCTTCCAAGGCGGCCGCGTTGCTCGCCGAACCCGGTGCGCGCGTGGGCGCGGTGACCTTCAGCAAGGACGCCGCGGTCGAACTGCGCGAGCGCATCCTGAAACTCGCGGGCGCTGGCGCGAAACAGAGGCTGATCGCCGGCACGTTCCATTCGCTGGGGTTCAAACAGATCCAGAAGCCCGGGAGGCGACGCGATATCGCCTCGGACGGTGACCGGACTGGCCTGCTGATCCGTGTGCTGGCCGAAACCGGCCTGAACTGGAAGGTGGAGGAGGCCGTACCCGTCATCGAGCAGTTGAAGACCGGTGTGACCCACGCTATCGAGGGCTCACCGGAGTTCATCCTCTACGCGGCCTACGAGGATGCGCTCGCGCGCAACGACAAGATCGACTTCCAGGACATGCTGCGGCTGTCGATCTCCGGCATGGAAGCGGGCGACATCGAACCATACGCGTTCACCCATCTGCTCGTTGACGAGTTCCAGGACACCGATCCGCTGCAGTACCGCTGGGTCGAACTGCATGCGGCGGCCGGCGCATGCGTGACGGTCGTCGGCGACGACGACCAGAGCATTTACGGATTCCGCGCTGCGATGGGGTATCGCGGCATGGAAGGGTTCGCCACGAAGTTTGAGGCACAGCGCGTAGTGCTCGGCAGCAACTACCGGTGCCGCTCCGAGATCCTCTCGGCGGCCGACCGGCTGATCCGGCACAACCAGGACCGCATTGCGAAGGAGCTGCATGCGGAGAAGGGCGCCGGCGGCACGATCGTCGCGCGTCGTTTCAACGACGAGTATGACGACGCGGCTGCCGCTGTCGAAGCCCTGCAGCCGCGCCTGCGTGCCGGCGATACGTGCGCAATCCTCGCGCGGACCAACCGCGTGCTCGACGCGATCGAGTCGGTGTGCCGCTCCTACGGCGTGAAGTACTACCGCGCTTCCGGCCGCTCCGTGCTCGACCAGCCGGAGGGTGCTCTCATGTGCAACCTGCTGCAGATCGTGCAGCGCGTGAAGCTCACCGGACTGGACGCGGTGCTTGGCTACGCCGGCATGAGCACGCGCGACCTGACGGCGTTGCACAACGCGATGGGAGCGACACTTTCCCAGAAGCAGAAAAAGGATCTGATCGCACTCGGGCTGAGCGAAGACAGCGCGACGGCCTATCGCGGCTTCATGAAGCGGCTGGCCGAATGGCATTCCTTGTGCGAGCGGCAGTTCTACTCGCTCGCGCTGGAAGGGGTACGCGAGTGGATGATGACGTACGTGCGCAAGGAAGCCGCCGAGCGTGCGATCCAGGCCACGTACGACGTGATCTCCCGACTGAACGGGACCTTCAACGAGCGCATCGAGTTCTTGAAGCGGGCGAACAACGAGCCCGCAGCGGATGCACTGGTCCTCACCACAATGCACAGTTCGAAGGGGCTTGAATGGGACCACGTATGGATCACACGTTCTGAGGAAAACATCGTGCCCGATCTCAAGAGCCCGGAGTCCGAGGAGCGACGCCTTTTCTACGTAGCAATGACGCGCGCGCGCGAAACGCTCACGATCACCTCGATCCGCAAGAATCCACCAACACGCTTCATCCACGAATCGCAGGTGCCAGAGGTCTGAATTTAATGTGTATTCGGGCGTTGGCCGTTCGACACAGCGTAAGGGGGAAGGTATGACAGAAGCGAAGATCGGCCAGGCGCCTGATTGGTTCGCAAGATGGTTCACTTCGAAGTTTAATGTGGCTGTGCCCGAGTCGTTCGCCGACTATCTCGCGAAGCATCCCAACGGCCTCTGGTCGCAAGCGGGGTCACTGTGGAAAGCCGACGAGATCGTCGACGCGACCGAGGAGCGCGATCTGCAGGACAAGGGCGTCTGCATGATCGGTACAACGGCGTTCGAAGCGATATTTATTCTTCGCGCGCGTGATGGCCGTGTGTTTGCCGTCGACAAGTTTGACTACGCTCACGTCGACGCGTGGTTTTCCGATCTCGACTCGTGTATTTGCCTGCTGGATTTTGAGGAGACGCCGGCTCAACAGGGGTGAGAAGCCGGAAGATGTTTTTCCCGGTCACTCTTCTACTGCCCGCCTCAAAGATCAACCAACGCTGATAACAAAAATGAAGATATTTGCACACAGCCACATGAATATCGGGGACCAGGTTGCAAATGCGGTCGTGCACAGCGCCACGTCCCACAGCGTCGGGGCCTTGATGCGCGGCCACAGCGTCGGGGGCGTGATCGTCATCGCCGTTATGTTGATCGCGGGCGTCTGGGTTTTCAGACGTTTGTTCTAACGCCGGCGGCTCGTCGCGCAGAGTTGACACGAAAAGGGCCGCACATTGCGGCCCCGAGGTTACCGGTGATGCCGAGGAGCGTCGCCAATGGCCGGCACTCCCGCGGACAATCTCAAAAGCTTCGTGCGATGAGACGACCCCAGGCAAGTGCCTGCGCCACGGCGTCTTCTGGATGGACGATCGCAGCAAGGTCATACAGTGCCGCGGCGACGCCGACCGCAACGGTTATCGCCAACGAGATGAGCACAACAATCACCATTAACGTCTGTTCCTTCCAGGTCAAAGCATTCGCCTTCTTCGGTGTGTTTGTCATGGGATGAGGAAGCGTCTTCAGGCTGAACTGGTTGCGCGCGCCAGTTGCTGCACGTTCGACGGCTCCGTCATCGCGCCAGGCCCTTCAATCGTGAGTTCGCGCGCGACGCGCTTCAACTGACCTTCGATCGAGGCGCGCTCGCCAAGCCTGATGGTCCCGCAGTAGAAAATGTTGCCTTTGACGCGTCCGTTGATCTCCAGCGAACCGCGTGCGCGCAGGTCGCCCTCGACGGTACCGTCGATGCGCACGTGCTCGCCTTCGACCTGACCTTTCACCAGGCCGCCCGGTCCGACATGAAGTAGCCCTTCGTTGGCGATGAGGTTGCCGTCCACGATGCCGAACAGGCTCAAGCCGTGATCCAGGATGAGATTGCCCTCGATCGTTGAGCCGGGCGCGAGCAGCGTGACATTGAGTGTGGGTTTCAAGATCGGTGCCTTAGAAGAGTTGGACATCGCCGCCGCGCGCGGCAGGCGGGACGGGCTTCGCGTCGGCGGCCGATGGCGGCGTTTCGCGTGCCGGTGTTACGCGGCGGCGCGCCGTATGATGGGTGGGGCGTGCGGCCTGTGATGGCGGCGATACTGAGTCCTGCTGTGGTGTTACAGCCGTTCCGGCGTTGGCCGTGACGGCCGCTTGCGGTTGCGGCTTCGCGTCAGCGGCGGCAGGTGCGGGTGTGGGCTGAGCCCCTGCCGGCGCGGCTGTCTGCTGAATCCTGCGTTGCTGGATCGGCGACGCTGCAGCGCGGACGTCGTCGTTGACCGAACGTCCCGCGGCCGCCGCTGCGACAGCCACTGCCACGCCGGGAGCCGTCTGTCGCACCAGCGAAGCGGGATCGACCGCCGAGAGCGCGTTGCCCCGCGCTGAAGACCGGTCGAAGTCGTCCGAAGTGAGCGCGGTCGACGCCGGAGGGGTGGCAGCCTGCGCACCCGATGCTGCGGCTGGCGTTGCTGCAGTGACCGTCGGCACGACGTGTACGGCTGCAGGCTGCCCGCTGCGGACAACGCCGTACAGTTTCGCGATGCCCATTCCGGTTGCCGCGCACAGGACCGTGCCGCCCACGGCCATGAGTGCGCCTCGCCCAACAGATGCGCGGCGCCTCCAGACACGGCGCAGCGGCGATGTGGTTGACACGGGATTGTGTGCAAGCAGCAGCGGCGCAGGGCGCGAGAGCACCTGCGCCTCCAGGTCAATGACGACAGGCTCGCGCGCAAATCGGGCGTGCAACGCCTGTATCTCTCGAAGATCAATATCCATGCGGTTCCTCCTCGTGTAGGTGTACGGTCGAGCGTATGCCGCTTGAGCCGAAGTCAAGCTGGGGCAGTCAGGCGGGCGTGATCGTTCAGACTTCGCGGCGCGTGCCGTCGAATTCGTACTGGTCGTTGTCAGGGATGCACACCTGGACGATGTGCTTGAGCTTCTTCTCGGCGTTGGCGATCATTCCGGCGCAACGCTCGTCACTCAGCTTGTGCTCCCTGCGGGATTCCTGCGCCCGCTTGTAGAGGCGCTCGTACTGCGAGAGGCAGCGCACGAGCTGCCCAGCCAAAGGGCGTTTGACGTCAAGGAGCACCGTCTCGTAGGGCCACGGCAGCGTGCGCGCGCCGTACTGCTCGACCCACGCGATCGCCTTCGAGAACCACTCGGACGTCTCGCGAAGCGAGATATCGAGTGCGCGCAACTTGCCGCCGCGCGCAACAGAGATCTTCGAGGCACAGAAGTTGTAGTCCGAGCGCACGAAACCGCGCGTGAAAATCGAACTGTAGCGAAGCTCGGTAAGCTGATCGGCTTCCGGGATGATCTTCGCGTAGCGTGTATCGCTCGTCAGGCGCTCGATGGGTTTGAGCCCGGTGCCTGAAGGAACAGCGGTGAGCGGGGCGGGTGCGTCGGGCGCCCCGCCCTGTGCCGCGTTGCCGGGGGTTTCCTCCGGTTGCGGCGCAGTTTCAAGAACGGCGGCCATGATGTTGTTCGGGTGTGGTCTCTCTCACCTGTCATTGTGTTCCTGATTCGTCTGCAGATTTCCGGCAAAAGCTGCACGATATTGGCCACCATTCCAGGCACACACCCACGTTTTTTTGGCGATACTGACTCCATTGCTCGCGTCTCCTGACGCATCGACCTCGACTCCGTAGCCCGGAGTCCATCTTCTGCCTCAAGTCGTGCCTTTACGGCATGCTCCGACCAGCTGGCTGCTGGTGTGGAATATCTCTCGTGCTGAGCGGCTCGCCACCTGCTCCCCTCTCGTCAGTCGTGATACTCGTCGCCGGCCGCATTCATTTGCGCCGCGACATCGTTCGAGCCCGGATATTCGGGTGTCTCTCTCCAGACCCATCTGGGTAGAACGATCGAAGTGGACTGACCCGTGAACCTGCGGCGAAAACTCATGTTTTCGGAAAAGGGCTGTTCGCGCGACGTGATCATGTCGCGCCGGGAACGACCTAACGTTCCCTGCTATGAGCCTCACGGCTCCCTGTGCGCCACGTCCCCGAAAGGGACGTGGCGCATGGGTCATCTTTATCCGAATCCAGAACGCGTTCCTCTTGCCAGGGGAGCGCGTTTTTTTTCGTCCTGTGTTTTTACATTCCCTGTCTGGAGACGCTCCCATGCTTCTTCCCAATGGCCTTGACCAGCGCATCGCCGACACGATCAGCAGCACGATCGAAAGCGAACGCGCGACTACCGACACCACAACGGGCGCCTGGCGCGCGCGCTGTGAGGTCGCCCAGATCGCGATGCTTGCCGACGGCGAGCGCCGCGTTTTCCTGTCCCATATCGCCACACGCCGCGGAGAGGCGGCGGCATCGAACCTGGAGCAGTCGGCCAGCGAGATGCGCACCTCGGCGATCTTCTTTCTTGCGAGGAAACCCTCATGAACGCTGTTGTTCCGTTGGGCGCTGCGCCCGTGCGCAGCATCGTCGAGGAGCGTGCACCACGCGCCCCCGTCATCGGCCGGATTCGTCCCGGCATCAAGGTCCTGACGTCTGCCGCGAGGCAAAACGAACAGGCAGTCAAGCTCTACGAGCAACTCGTCGCTGCTGGCGAGTCATTCGAGAAAATCGGCGACGAGATCGAGCGGCGCTGCAAGCTCAGAAACGCGCTCGCACCGCGCAACGTCCCGTACTTCACCTGCCGTCGATCCGACTTCACCAACCCGGATGTGGCCGACGAAATCCTGCGCCTCTATGGCGAGGATCGCGGCGACGGTCGGAAGCTCTATCGTTTCCCCGTTGTCTTCGCCTTCAACGACTGGATGGCCAACATCCCGAACGAGATGGCGACGTGGGGCACGACCGGGCGGAAGTTCTTCTCCGAGTACGGCGCCGATGGCACACGCTTCTGCAAGCAGTACGAAAAGCCGGAACGCGACGTACGGGCCCAGCGGGCGCAACGCAATTTCGGACCCCGTTCGATCATGCTGCGGCAGGACAACGCGATACCCGACGGCGTGTGCAATCCGCAGGGGTGCCCGCAGTATCAGGCGCGGCAATGCAACCTCTCGGCGCGCTTCATCTTCGCGGTCCCCGAGATCAAGGGGCTCGGCCTCATCGAGCTACCGACGAACTCGATCTACGTGCTCCAGAAAGCGTATTCGGCGATGCAAACCGTGGCGCTAGCGCGGGGCAAGCTCACCGGCACGCGGTTCTGGATCTCGAAGCGCGAATTTGAGATCACGCGAATCAACGAGCAAAGCGAGCCAGTGCGTCAGATGCAGATGCTCACCGTGCTCGACGCGGATATCGACATCAGTGCGTTGCTCGACGGCGCGGAAGATCATCCGCCGGCGATCGCTGTTGCGTCGGAGGCTGCGGCGCTGCTTGAGGGTGCGACCAACGTGTACCCGCTCACGCCAGCAGGAGGGCCAGCAGGTGCCGCGAGCGATGCTCATGAGGTTGTCGAGGGACTCGGCTTGCAGCCATCCGGGTCGCCGACAGCGGAAACGCTTGAAGAAAAGCGCGACCGCATGTCGGACTTGCTCAGCCGCCTCGGACTGAGCGTGGAGGACCGGCAGCGCGACTTCCGGGTCTTCGCTCACGCAACTTACGGCAGAGGCTGGGTACAACGCCTCGCCGACGTCGACGGCATGAACGCTCGTCTCGAAGGCGCACTCGAGAATCGCGAAAAGCTTGATCGCGAAATCGAGAGTGCGGTTCGTGCGGCGATGCGTGACTGACCATGGCCGGCCCCTCGCAGGGCTGACTGACTCTTCCTTCGCCGTATGACGGCGTTCATCCCATTGAGGCTGCCATCCGGCGGCCACTTTTCGTTTACGGAGGTGCGTCTTGAAGATCGCACATTTTTCTGACCTGCATTACTCGCCTGAGCGACTCGACGAAGCGGACCGCTGTTTCAGTTCCGCTACTCACGACGCGATCATGCGAGGTGCGCGCGTAGCTGTCGTGTCCGGTGATTCGACTGACCATCGACTCGACGCTCATTCACCGGCGCTCGTCACGCTCGCGCGTCGGATTCACCGTCTCGCGGCCTCGATGCCCGTGATCATGCTGCAGGGCACGTTCTCGCATGAGCCACCCGGCACGCTGGACATTTTTGCGCTCATGGGCTCGACCAACGAGGTGTTCATCGCAAGCCGCATCCAGCAGGTTGCGTTTGCGAATGGACGCTTCCTCGCATCGGCGGGGCCGTTGTTCAACGAACGCGAATTCGCGCAGGTAGTGGCGATGCAACCCGACGCCGTTTTCACCTGTCTGCCGACCGTCAATAAAGGGCAGTTCGCAGCGAGTGTTGGCGCACTCGTCGCGGCGACGGATCTCGGCGACGTACTCTCGACGTATCTGGCAGCGTCGGGGCAGGTGAATGCGCGTCTGCGTGAAGCAGGCATCGCGACTGTGGGCATCTCGCACGGTACGGTAGTCGGCTGCGAAACGGAGCACGGTGTCACGATGGCGGGGCTCGATCACGAGTTCTCGCTCTCGGCGCTCTTCGACGCGCAGTGCTCGGCGTTCATGCTCGGTCATATCCACAAGTTCCAGTCATGGGAGCGCGGTGGGTCGTTGATCGCGTATGCGGGATCGATCGGTCGCTTTCACTTCGGCGAGCAGGGCGAGAAGGGTTACCTGCTATGGGAAGTGGATACCCATTCGGCCTCGGCTGAACTGGTCCCAACGCCCGCGCGCCGCATGCTTTGCATCGACTTTGATGGTCCGCCCGACATGGAACGACTCGCGCAGTTTGCGAGCGATACTGGCGACGCGTTTGTGCGCGTTCGCTGGCAGGTCGATGAGGAGCACCGGCAGTCGGTCGACCGTGCTGCAATTGAAGCAATGTTCGCGAACGCGCAGGGCGTGAAGCTCGAACCCCGCATTCTCCCGGTCGTGCGCAGTCGCGCACAGGGCATCAGCCTGGAGACATCGGTCGACGCAAAGCTCGGCAGGTGGTGTGAAGTCGCCGACGTGAACGCGGCACCGGTTCTCGAGCGTCTGCAACTGCTCGATACCGGCGATGCGAACGCGATCGCCGACGCCGTGATGGCGCAACTCGACCAGTCGCCAGCGGCCACACCGCTGGCACTTGTCGCGGGCACGCCGTCCGATGCGGTCCGGCCGGACGGTTCTCGTGTCGTTGTCTCGCCCGCGTCCAGCGTGAGCGGGAACACAGGCGAGGCTCTCGACTGGCTGGAAGGCGATCTCTTTGCGGCTTAAGCAGGCAACATTAGCCGCCAACCAGTGGGCGGGGCCCGTACGGCCCGCTCACTCGTGGACACAGCTGTGTCCCGCCAGTGCGCTCGCGGTTTCTCGATGAGCGCACTGCCGGAACAAGGTTCACCCGCGCCACCGGCGCATCGATCGCAGCAACTGCTGCATCCATTTTCTTTTTTGACCCTGACGGGGAGCGATCTCCCGAAGGGGGTGCACTCCGTCCTTTTACTCTGGAGTGTTCCCCATGTTTGGTCTTTATCCCGCTGGTCCCGACTGGGTCCAGCATTTCAATGCAACGTCTCCTGCACGCGAGATCCAGCAGCTTCTCGTGAAGCACGCCGGATTTACTGCGGGGCTTTTCCATCAACCCTACGGTCCCGCGCGCGGTGCCGTGATTGCGGTCCGCCACGGCTTTGTCGTGATGGTCCATGAAGATGACGCCGCCGAGCTTGAGCTCGTCGTGGCGCCTGACGTCGAGATGACGAATCTGCTCTGGTCGCATAGCCACGGCTATGCGAGCCAGTGGTCACCTCGCGAACTGAAAGCGCTCACGGCGTGTGACAGCTGGGAACAACTGCTGAAACTGGCAGGTACCCGGTTTCGCGCGGCCTGCACGGCGCTCGAACGCGCCATTGACGGCACGATCGTGCCGGCACCTGAGCCGATCGATCCGGTGATCGCCGCGCCGTTCCCTGACGATGACGATGTGCCCTGGCTGCCGTCCGACTACCTGCACGACTCGCCGGTCGGGGAGGGTATGCCATGCGACCGCTGATCCTCACGCTCGAAGGGTTTATCGGTGTGCGCGACGGGATGAAGCGCGACAGCGTGACTCTCGACCTGCAGGCGTTGCCAACGGGGCTGATTGCGCTCAAGGGCGCAAACGGCGCAGGGAAATCCACCCTCATGGACAACCTGCACCCGTACCGCATCATGCCTTCGCACGCCGCGAAGCTCTCCGTCGACGCCTTCTCGTACTGGGACCACCTCTGTGGCGTCCAGGCGCAGAAGATCTTCGAATGGGAGCACGCCAACGTGCGCTACCGCTCAACGTTCGCCTTCCGCAAGCCAGGCAAGACCGGCAAGGCGGAGTACTTCCTCGCATGGCTCGACAGGGCCGGATTCTGGCAGCCGTTTGTGGCGACCGATGGCACACGTTCTGACGGCAAGGCGGACACCTATGACCGCTGTGTCGAATCCGTGTGCGGCTCGCTCGAATCGTTTTTTACGAGCGTGTTCTCCGCGCAAAACCGGCGACCGCTTGCGTCCTACAACGCAGGCGAGATCAAGTCGCTGCTGGCCGAACTGCTGCACATCGACCATCTACGCACACTTTCGGCGAAAGCTGCGGACGTCGCGAAGATCCTTGGTGGCAAGCTCGATGGCATCCAGCGCGAACTCGCGTCCCTGTCCCTGAAGCGCGATTCGCTCGCGCAGATGGAACGGGCAATCACAACGGACGCAGAGTCGATCGCAACTGCACGGCGCGAGCGCGAGGGCCTTCTGGCCACCGCGCAGACGCTCGGGCAGCAGCGCGCCACGCTCGCGGCAAAGCAGGCCGAGTCGGCAACGGCAGAGGCACGCCTGCGCGAACTGGCGAAGCAGCGCGGTGACACGCAAAAGTCTCTCGCATCCATCCAGTCGGATGCGACAGAACTGACGCGGCGCCTCAACGATCGACGCACGACGCTCGTGAAGGGCATCGCCGCACATGAGACGACACTAGCTCAGCGTGCTTCGATCGAAGGCGCGCAGGCGCAATGTGATCAGGCGCAGCTGGAGATCGGAAGGCTGGAGGCGCAGCTTCAAGCGCTTCAATCCGAGATCGCCGGCCTCGAGCCGAAGCAGACGGCGTTGACCGAAGCAAATGCGGCCCTCGAAGGGCTGCAGGCGCAAGGGTCAACGAAGGCTGCGCTGCTCACGACGCTGCAACAGCAAGCCGCCGTTGTAGACCAGGTTCCGTGCGCTGGCCATGCCATGCATGCGACCTGTCCGCTGCTAGCCCAGGCGCGTGATGCGTCGGGGCGGGCTGGTGAACAGCGCATCGCAGTCGAAGCACTTCGCAGGAGCTATCGCGAGAAGAAGGCGCTTGCTGATGATCTGACTCCCGTCGTGGCACGCCTTGCGCCCCTACGCGAACAGCTTCGTTTGGCCAACGTGGCACTCACGTCGGCCCGGCGCGCTTTCGAGTCAGCCACTGCTCTCGCCGCACGCAAGCCGCTTCTCGAAGCAGCCGCGAACGGCATGGCACAGGCAAAGGCGGATCTTTCCGACGTCGATGTGCAACTGGTGCAGGTCGCTGAACGCCGGGAGGCCGAAACGACGCGCCTGCAGGCGGTGCTGCGCGATATCGATGCCGAAACTTCAAGGCTCTCAGCTTTCGATGTCACGGCCGCAATCGGGGAACTCGACCGGCAACTGCTCGCAAACCGGGAGGCCAGCACGGCTCTCGATGCGCGTATCGAGGCGCTCATCCGTCAGCACGCAACGCGTGAAACACAGCGCGAGGCAATGAAGGCGGAACTGGATGGCTTTGGTGCGACGCACGAGAGGGCGGTACGCCTGTCCGACGAAATCGCGAACTGGAAGCTGCTGGCAAAGGGGCTCGGCAATGACGGCGTCATAGCACTGACGATCGACGATGCTGGCCCCGCGCTCACGCAGACGGTCAATGACCTGCTGCTTGCGTGCTATGGCCCGCGCTTCACCGTCGCGATTCGCACGCAACGCGAGCTCGCGTCGGGCGATCTGCGTGAAGGCTTCGAGATTCTTGTCCATGACGCCGACAACGACAACACCAAGGCCGTATCGGTGATGTCGGGTGGGCAGAAGGTATGGATCAACGAGAGCCTGACTCGTGGCATTGCGCTGTATCTCGCGCGCAATGCGGGGCAACCGTGCCAGACGTTGTTCAGCGACGAATCAGACGGCCCGCTGGACCCCGTGCGAAAGGTGCAGTTCATGAAGATGAAACGCGAGGTCCTCCGGCAAGGCGGATACGAGCGGGAATTCTTTATCTCGCAGACACCTGATCTTGTTCTCGAGGCCGATGGCGTCATCGATGTAGAAGCGCTGGCCGCATGACTTTTCGTTTTAACCCTTGTGGGGAGCGAATCCCCGCAAGGGGCGCTCCTCGTCTCAATCCCGAGGAGCAACCATGTTCAAGAAGCAATCTTCCGTTGTTGGCTGCATCACGCGCTCGGCCCGTGCGGCATCCCCGCGCGCGGGTCGCGAGCACGTCTACACGCTCAATGGCTCGCGCCTGCGCGACGTCTTCGTGGACGGGCAGTGGATCACGGTTTCCGTTTCCGAGCCCGCAGTTCAACGCGCAGCCGCGTGATCTCTTTCGCCGCCCCTAACGGGGGCGGTGCATCTTTCTTTTCTGGAGTCAAACTCATGATGAACTTTGTGATGCTGCTCGTCGCAGCAGCCGGCACCTCGACCCTCGGCGCGTGCACGCACGCGCAACTCCGGCCCCAGGCAGAAACGCCGGTGATCGTTGTGCATTCGCCGAAGGGCGAGCAGGGCGATTTCCGCATCTGTGACGACGGGCGCGTGCTGGTCTATCCGGCGAGCCACCCGAAGTCGTGTACCTGACGCGCTCACTTGCTTTTGCCGACAAGGCCCCGCTCCCCTTCGAGGGCCGGGGCCTTCGTCCTTCTATGCGGGGGCTTTATGAAACGACAGATTGTTATCGCAACCGTCGCGGCTTCGCTCGTCGCTGCGGCGTGCCTGTGCGCGGTATCGGTGTATGCCGGGCCGCGCCCATCACTGGCTAGCGTCGGACGAGCGAACTGAATTCCACTCGAACCCAGCGGGGCGCCAATGCCCCGCGAGGGATGCGCCCCGCCTTCTGGAACCTGACGATGACTTACTCATGCAACCAATTCTCTGAAGACATCGTGCGCTGCCTCATCGATGCCGAAGTGGTAGACGCCGACAGTCTGTCGGACCCCGACGTTGGTAGACAGGCCGACGTTGCGATCGCCGGGATCGTCGCTGCCGGACAGGCAACGCGTGCTGCGCGCTTCATCTCGCTCGTTCTCGCGAGCGACGAATCGCGCGCCGCGCTCGCCGCCACCGGCGATGGCGCCTTCGCCGACGCGCTTAGCCTGGCGGACGCTATTTCGTCTCAGTGCGTGCTTGAACTGCCGCCGGCGCGCGCGATGTTCGCAGCGTTCGTTGCGGCGCTGCCTCACGGCCGCGAGTGGGCGAAGCAGATGGCTTTGTCGCATTAAGGGATCTGCTAAGCTGAAGTCCCGAGGACGAACGATCTGATTGATGAAGCAAAACCTGAATCCTGCTGTGGCAAAGGTGCTCAAGCGCCTGCACTACCCGCTTGATGTAATCCTTCTCTGCGTGCGCTGGTACGTCGCGTATCCACTGAGTCTGCGTCACCTCGAGCAGATGATGGCCGAGCGAGGAATTTCGGTTGACCATTCGACCGTGCATCGCTGGGCGCTCAAACTCTTGCCGGTACTGGAGAAAGCGTTCCGACGCTGCAAACGGGCGGTCGGCAAGAGCTGGCGTATGGACGAAACGTACATTCGGGTCAGGGGCGAATGGAAATATCTGTATCGCGCCGTGGACAAAGCTGGCAACACGATCGATTTTCTGCTGCGAGCCCATCGTGACAAGGTTGCGGCCCGGCGCATCTTCGAAAAGGCGATCGCACATAACGGCGAACCGGAGACCGTGACGATCGATAAAAGCGGATCAAATCTGGCGGCGCTACAGGCGCTCAACGCTGAACGTGAGACGCCGATCAGGATCCGCC
>NZ_JAPMAL010000058.1:0-24955 GCF_026343935.1 Paraburkholderia sp. CNPSo 3076
GCGGGGGAGGCGGCGGGTCGAACGAGGCCATCTCCCAGCGCTGGTACGCCGAGCGACGGCTGTTCGCGGAGCTGGTGTCAGACATAAGCGTCTTCTGCCTTGCCGCCTAGAACGATCTGACCGCTCTCGGCGAGGTTGCGCACGATCTGCAGGATGCGGCGCTGCTGTGCCTCGACTTCCGACACGCGCACCGGACCGCGCGCGTCGAGGTCTTCGGCGAGCAGTTCGGCCGCACGCTGCGACATGTTCGAGAGGAACTTGGTGCGCAGCGCGGGCGGCGCACCCTTGAGCGAAATGATGAGCGACTCCGACTCGACTTCCTTGAGCAGCAGCTGGATCGCGCGATCTTCGAGGTCGAGCAGGTTCTCGAACACGAACATCTGATCGATGATCTTCTGCGCGAGTTCCGCGTCGTACTGGCGGACGTTCTCGATCACCCCTTCTTCGTGCTGGCTCGTCATGAAGTTGAGGATTTCGGCCGCCGTGCGGATGCCGCCCATCGGGCTGCGCTTGAGGTTGTCGCTGCCCGAGAGGAGGTTCGTGAGCACGTCGTCGAGCTCGCGCAGCGCCTGCGGCTGGATGCCGTCGAGCGTCGCGATACGCAGCAGCACGTCGTTGCGCAGGCGCTCGGTGAAGCACGAAGCGATTTCCGAGGCCTGGTCGCGGTCGAGGTGCACGAGAATCGTCGCGATGATCTGCGGGTGCTCGTTCTTGATGAGTTCGGCCACCGACCCCGAATCCATCCACTTGAGGCCCTCAATGCCGCTCGTGTCGCCGCCTTGCAGAATGCGGTCGATGATCGCGCCGGCCTTGTCCTCGCCCAGCGCCTTGTTGAGCACGTTGCGGATGTAGTCGTTCGAGTCGAGCGAGAAGGCGGTGTGCTGTTCGGCTTCCTTGACGAAGTCCTGCAGCACGATTTCGATCTCTTCGCGCTTGACGTTCTTGAGCGCCGCCATGGCGGCGCCGATTTTCTGCACTTCGCGCGGACCGAGGAACTTGAAGACCTCGGAGGCCTCTTGCTCGCCGATCGACATGAGCAGCAGCGCGCTCTTGGTTGCGCCTTCAGCGTTCATCGTTCACCCAGCTTTTCACGACGGTTGCGACGATCTTCGGATCCTGGCGCGCGATGTTGCGCGCGTATTCCAGGTTGCGTTCGAACTTGTTCTTCTCGTTTTCGAAGGCGAGCAGGGCGGCTTCGTTGTCCGCGTTGTCTTCGCCTTCCGCACCAGCGCCGCCAAGGCGCACGGCTTCGGGGAGACCGTCGAGCAGCAGCGGCTCGCCGTCGGCCATGCCCGGCAGCGAGGGGGCAACCGGCTCGGGCGGCGGGAACGCGCGGCGCAGCGCCGGCTTCACCATCACGAAATAAAGGAAGAGCGCCACCGCGCCAATGCCGAGCCACGTCGCAATCTGCTTGGCAAGGGCGAGGATGTCGGGTTGACGCCACCACGGCAGGTTCGCGTTCGGGTCGACTTCGGTCTGGAACGCGGCGTTCACGACGTTCACCGAGTCGCCGCGCTTGGCGTCGTAGCCCATGGCGTCCTTCACGAGCTGCTCGACCTGCGCGAGCTTCTGCGCGTCGAGCGGCTGCATGGTGGCGTGACCCTTGGCGTCCACCTTCGGCTGATAGTTCACGATCACGGCGACCGACAGGCGCTTCACGTCGCCCGGCGCCTGGCTGTAGTGGCGCACGGTCTTGTCGAGCTCGTAGTTCGTGGTGGTGTCGCGATGATCGGAGACCGGCACCGGCGCCGACGCCCCGTTCGCACCCGCCGGCGCGCTGATGGGCGCCGAGGCTGGCTGCGGCGGCTGGTTCGTGAGCGCGCCGGGCACGCCGCCCGCGCCGCTTTGCTGCATTTCCGTCGAAATGTTCTGCTGCTGGCTGCGGATGGCTGCGGCCTGCGGGTTGGCGTTCGGACCGTAGGCTTCGGAGGTCTGCTCGAGCTTTGAGAAGTCGAGGTCGGCGCTCACCTGCGAGCGTGCGTTGCCGGCGCCGAACAGGGGCGCGAGGATCGCGTCGATGCGCGCCTGGGTGTCGTGCTCGACCTGGCGCACATACTTGAGCTGTGAGGCGTCGAGGCCCACGCCCGTGGCGCTCTGGGTGAGGAGGTTGCCGTCCTGGTCGACCACCGTCACGTTGCGCACCGGCAGGTCCGGCACGGCCGAAGCCACCATGTGCGTGATCGCGGCGACCTGGCCGTCGTCGAGAATGCGGCCCGGATACAGGTTCACGAGCACCGAGGCGGACGGCGCTTCGCGCTCGCGCACGAACACCGAAGGCTTCGGAATGGCCAGATGCACGCGCGCCGACTTTACGCTCGCGATCGACTGGATCGTTTGCTCGAGCTCGCCTTCGAGCGCGCGCTGGTAGTTCACCTGCTCGGCGAACTGGCTGATGCCGAACTTCTGGTTGTCCATCAGCTCGAAGCCGACCGAACCGTTCTTCGGCAGGCCCTGGGAGGCGAGGCGCAGGCGCATTTCGTTGACCTGCTCGGCGGGCACGAGAATGGCGCCGCCGGCGTCCGAGAACTTGTAGGGAACGTTTGCGGCCTGGAGCGCGGTAATGATGGCGCCGCCGTCGCGATCCGACAGGTTGCTATACAGCACCTTGTAGTCGGGCGCGCGCGACCACAGCACGAGACCCGCGACCACGGCCACGAGCACCGCCACGGCAAAAATGAGCGGCGCGCGCGGGTTGCCGCGCACGTTGCGCAACGACGAGAGCGAGCCGAGGCGTTGCGCGAAGCCGCCGCCTAGGTCATCCGCGCCGCCCAGGCCTGCGCCCGCGCCAGCGCCGGGCGCGGCGCCCGCGCCAGAGGTGGCGAGGCCCATGCGGGCGTCGGGGTTGATCAAAGAATTGGCAGTCGAATCCATGCGACGGGTATCTCCGGAGGCTTCCAGGTCTCGCCTTGCATGGCGGAGACTTTCACGTGACGCATTATCCGGGGCCACTGGCAAGCCGATTGCGCGAATAGAGCCGGGTTTTCCCCCTAGTTTCGGGGCTGCCGAAACGGACCCGCTGCTATGCTCTCCTCCAGATTCGGCGCCCTGTCAGTGCGCCGTCTCGGCCGGGCCCGCAGGATTGCCGCGCAATCGCTGAAACTCCGGTCCTGGGGCTCGCCCCGGAATACCCCGCAGGTCCCCTTTTCGTGGAGCAAACATGACCGTGCCAGTATCCCCGCTCACGTCCGCCTTGGCGCAAATGCAGTCGATGGCGACCCAGGCGGCCGGCAGCCCCACCGCAGCCGACGAAAAATCGGGCGCGGCCACGGCCGGCGGGTTCGCGGCGGCGCTCAAGTCGTCGCTCGACCAGATCAGCGACGCCCAGCAGAAGGCGGTTGGCGAGTCGCAGGCGTTCGAACTGGGCGCGAACAACGTGTCGCTCAACGACGTGATGGTCGACATGCAGAAAGCCAACATCGGCTTCCAGTTTGGCTTGCAGGTACGCAACAAGCTCGTGGCTGCCTACACCGACATCATGCAGATCCAGGTGTGACGGTGCCCGAAGCCTTCGCCCGCTCAACGCGCTAAAGCTTCTTCCCCTACGTTCCGATAACCCGGCTAGAAGAGTCCGTCGCTCGTGCTTCGCGCAAGCGCCGGACGACCGCATTCAAGCCAAACGTATCAAGGAGAAGCGCCGATGTTTTCCCCTGCCCAATCTGGAGCTAACGCCTATGCACGCGTGGGCGTCGAAACGGGGGTCATGGGGGCGAGCCCGCACAAGCTGATCGTGCTCCTGTACCAGGGAGCGCGCCAGGCCATCGCGCAGGCACGTATGCATTTGCAGGCCGGCAACGTCGGCCCGCGTTGCGAGGCGATCGCCAAGGCGATCCGGATTGTCGAGAGCGGACTTCAGCTTGCGTTGAACGTCGAGGCGGGCGGCGAGATCGCCCAACGCCTGAATGCGCTGTACAGCTACATGACGAAGCGCCTGCTGGAAGCCAATATTAAACAGAGCGAGACCATGCTGGTCGAGGTCGATAGACTGCTGGCTACGCTCGAAGAAGCCTGGTTGGGGATAGCGCCGGAAGTGGCGAGGATGGCCGAGCAGGCATCCGCGTCAGCGCCCGGCTCATTGATGAGATGAGTTCAAAAGCAGACTACTTCGCCCGCTACGAAGCGATAGCGGCCGTGTCGGAGCAGATGCTCCATGCGGCGCGCGATGCGCACTGGAACGATCTGATCGGCTTGCAGGAGGAGTACCGGATCCTCGTCGATGCCTTGAAGGACGCCGAAGCCGTGGTGCGGCTCACGGTTTCCGAACGGGCGCGCAAGTACGAGCTGATCCGCCAGATCCTCGCCGACGACGCCGCCATTCGCGATCTCGCAAGCCCTTGCATGGCACGGCTTTCGGCGCTCTTTTACGGCACCGTGCAGCCCGCGCGGGTCTTGCAGGAAATCTACGGAGCCCGCTAGCGCGGCGCGTGGCGCCTCCCGAGGCAACGGCGCGCAACGCCCCATGAACCGGCAGGTCAGCGCCGTGCGCAGATCCGGAACACCATGAACGGAATCGACACCGGAGCCGCCGCGCTCCTCGCGAGCCGCATCGCGGCGCTCACGCCGGTCGGGCCGCAGAGCGCCTCCGGCGCGGCGCAGACGGGCGTCTCCGCGCTCGCAACGGGCACCGCCGCGCTCGCCGACACCGCAGCCAACACCAGCACTACGCAGGACTCTACGGAGACCGTGCTTTCGGCGGTTGCGCTGGCGCTCGACGCCATCATCCGCTCGGGCGGCGAAGCGACGCCCGCCGTGGTGGGCCGCGCGCCGCTCTGGGCCAGCCCCGATGCCGACGCGGCGCCCGGCGGCGCGGCCACGTTGCCGCTGCCGGGTCTCGCGGGCGAAGCGCAGGCGGTGGAAGCCGCGTTGCTCGCGGACGTGGCGCTCGCGGCCCAGGGTCTGGCCGGCGAGGCGCTGGCCGGGGCGGCCGACGCCGGGACCGGTGCCGGCGCGCAAACGGCGTCCTCGCAAAACCCGCAGGCCACCCAAACCGCCCAAACCGCCCAAACCACCCAAACCGCCCAAACCGCCCAAACCGCTCAAACGGCGCAAACCGCCGCCGCACAGGCCGGCCCGGTCGCCGCGCTCGCTGCGTCGCTCGCGCAGACGGTGAGTTCGAGCGGACTCTTCTACGAAGCCCACCTCGCGCAATGGTTGCGCGGCCAGCTTTCGCCCGCCGAACTTGCCGATGAGCCGCAGAACCGTCTGCTCGGCGCTCACTCGCAACTGCCGCTCGACTGGAGCCCGGCCGACGACGACATCGACGACGTCCAATGGACCGAGACGTTCTCCGACGCGCCGGGCGCCGCGCGCGGCGAAGCGGGCAATGCCCAGAACGCTGCAAACGCGCTCAACGCCGCGCTGGCGCGCGCCTTCCCCGGGCTGGCGGATCTGCACGGCGAAGCGGCCGCAAGCCAGGCCCAGGCGCGCGCAACGCTTGCCGACACCCTGCTGCCCGCCATGCACGAGGCGGCCGCGCAGGCCGCGGGGCCGTCGGTCCATCCGGCCGTGATACCGCTCGTGCGCCAGCAGCTCGATCTGCTCGCGACCGGTGAGTTTCGCTGGAATGGCGAGGCGTGGCCGGGCGTGCGGGTGGACTGGAGCATCCAGCAAGACGACTACGATGCGCGCGACCCGCACTCGGGCGCAGGCGGCGACGACGACATCCCATGGCGCACGCGGCTCACGCTTGCGCTGCCGAAGCTCGGCACCGTCGACGCGGAACTCACGCTGACGGGCTCGACGCTCGCCGTGCGCGTGCAGGCGAACGCAGGCGGCGCCGCGCGCCTCACCGCGGAAAGCGAGTCGCTGCGCGGGCGGCTCGAAGCGCTCGGGCTCACGCTCGCGGGGCTTTCGATCCGCGAGATCGGCAGCGGCGCTGCGGCAAATCCCGCCGAGGCTGCGAGAGCCGCTAGCGCCGCGAGTGCCTACGCTGCACAAACCACTTCCGCCGCAGCCACCGCGCAGACCGCGCAGGCTGGCGCCGCGGCGGATGCGTCCGCCGCACGACCGGGCGCCGACGCGACCGATCAGCGGAACCACCGCCTCGACCACGACTGGGAGTTGTGATGAGCCGCACGCACCGCAAGAGCGCCGCCGCGCTCGCCTACGACGTCCCCGAAGGCGACGGCGCGCCGCGCGTGGTCGCGAAGGGCTACGGCCTCGTCGCGGAGATGATCGTGCAACGCGCGAAGGAAGCGGGCCTCTATGTGCACGAAGCGCCGGAGATGGTCTCGCTGCTCATGCGCGTGGACCTCGACGCGAGGATCCCGCCACAGCTTTATCAGGCAGTGGCCGAACTGCTTGCCTGGCTGCACCGCCTCGAAGCGGACAACGACGCGAAAGCCAAAGCGGCCGCGCAAGCGCAAACCGCCACGCCGGCCGGCGGCGCCCCACGCGACATCAGCGACATTCGCAGGATCGACGGCAGCCGCCCCGCGCTGCCCTTCAACCCTTCAACATCAACTTGATCAGCCAGGCGACGCGCTTGCCGTAGGGCGGCGCGATGAGCCCGCGCGCATTCAGACGCGCCTGGGTGAAGACGGGCTTCATCTTCGAGAACGTGACGAAGCCCTCGTAGCCGTGATACGCGCCCATGCCGCTCGGGCCGACGCCGCCGAACGGCAGTCCCTCGGCGGCGATATGCATGAGCGTCTCGTTCACCGACATCCCGCCCGCCACCGTTTCGTGCGTCACGCGTTCAATCGTGCGCGGGTCGTCGGCATAGAGGTAGAGCGAGAGCGGGCGAGGGCGTTCGTTCACGTAGCGCAACGCTTCGTCGAGCGTGTCGTAGGGCACGAGCGGCAAGAGCGGCCCGAAGATTTCCTCCTGCATGAGCGCCGTCTGTGCGCCGGCGTCCGTCACGATGACGGGCGCGAAGCGCCGCGTGGCGGCGTCGTGCGTACCGAGCGGGTGTAGCTGCGCGCCGCACGCCTCGGCTTCGTCGGCGAGGCGTTGCAGACGCTCGAAGTGGCGCGCCGAGATGATCGAGGTGTAGTCGCGGTTGTTCGCGAAGTCCGGATAGAGCTGCGCGAAACGCGTGCGCGCGCGGGCGATGAACGCCGCCTCCTGGCCGCGCGGCAGCAGCACGTAGTCGGGCGCGATGCAGGTTTGCCCCGCGTTCAGCGTCTTGCCGAGCAGCAGGCTGTCCACGGCGTAGTTCAGGCGCGCCGCGGCGCCGATGATCACGGGCGACTTGCCGCCCAGTTCGAGCGTGACCGGCGTGAGGTTCGCGGCAGCCGCGCGCATGACTTCGTGCCCCACGCGCGTCGAGCCGGTGAAGAGCAAATGGTCGAACGGCAGCGCGCTGAAGGCGGCGCCCACCGACGCGTCGCCGTTTACGACCGCCACATGGTCGCGCGCGAAGGTCTTGCCAATCAACGCCTCGAACAGTGCGGAAGTGCGCGGCGTCAGTTCCGACATCTTGATCATGGCGCGGTTGCCCGCGGCGAGCGCGCACACGAGCGGGCTCGCGCCGAGCAGCAGCGGATAGTTCCACGGCACGACGATACCCGCCACGCCAAGCGG
Organism: Paraburkholderia sp. CNPSo 3076; assembly: GCF_026343935.1. Classification (NCBI taxonomy): domain Bacteria; kingdom Pseudomonadati; phylum Pseudomonadota; class Betaproteobacteria; order Burkholderiales; family Burkholderiaceae; genus Paraburkholderia; species Paraburkholderia sp. CNPSo 3076. The sequence goes on from NZ_JAPMAL010000058.1 coordinate 7,522, forward strand.
TTGCGGCACCACCTTCGCGCGCCCAGGCAGCAGCCATTTGCCGACCGGTTTGCGGCGCGGCTTCATCCAGCGCGCGCCGTGCTTGAGCGCCGCATCGATCTCCTGCTTGAGGACGACGAATTCCGCGAGCGCGACCTCCGCCTTCGCGCGCTGGCCGAAGTCGGCGTTCATCGCGTCGGCGAGCGCGTCGCGGTGCGAGAACAGCACGTCGCGCAGCGCCTTGAGATTACGCGCGCGCGCGTCCCAGGACGGGAACGGGTCGTGCAGAAAGGCCTCGCGCTGCGCGGCGAGCAGCGTGTCGAGCGCAGCGCGCGGGTCGTCGGGCGTATCGTGGGCGCGGCGGGCGAAGTCTTCGGGCAGGTCCTGCTTCATGATCGGTCCTCGTGGGGTTCGCGCGCGCTGTGGCGCGCGGGCGAACGGAAAAATCGGCTCGTATTGTCGGGTGACGCTGAGGGTCACACCGGGCGCGACGGAAACGCCCGCTCGATGATCGCGGCGTGATCGAAGCGTGCAGGCAGCGTGCCGAATACGCGGTCGCAGTCGGCGTCGTGCTCGTCGAGGCGCGTGGCGATGAACGCTTCGGCCACCTCCGGCGGGCCGTCGCGCAGCAGCATGGCCTGCGCGATCAGCACGATCTGCTGCGCGATGCGCCGCGCGCTCGCCTCGCGCGTGCCCGGCGCGCCGTTGAGCAGCACCGAGAGGCGGTCGAGCGCGGCGCTCAGAACCGGGTGAGTCTGCGCGTCGCGCCGCCACGCGAGAAAGAGCGCCTGGGCGGCGTCTGCCTCGCGCTCCAGCGCGCGCAACACGTCGAGGCACATCACGTTGCCCGAGCCTTCCCAGATCGAGTTGACGGGAGCTTCGCGGTAGAAGCGCGCCATCGGCCCTTCCTCGACGTAACCGTTGCCGCCCCAGACTTCCATGGCCTCGCCCGTGAACGCGAGCGCGCGCTTGCAGACCCAGAACTTCGCCGCCGGCGTGACGATGCGACGCCAGGCGCGCGCTTCGAGCGACTGGTCGTCCGTATCGCCGGGTTTCGCGTCGGCGCTGTCTTCGAAGGCGCGCGCAAGACGCATGAAGAGCGCCGTCGCCGCTTCCGATTCGAGCGCGAGATCGGCGAGCACGTTTTGCATGAGCGGCTGCTGCGCGAGCACGCGGCCGAACGCGCTGCGGTGGCGCGCGTGGTGGATCGCCTGCACGAGCGCCGCGCGCATGAGCGCCGCGCTGCCGATCACGCAGTCAAGCCGCGTGTAGTTCGCCATCTCGATGATGGTCGGCACGCCGCGGCCTTCGTCGCCGATCATGACGCCGTACGCATCGAAGAACTCCACTTCGCTGCTCGCGTTCGAGCGGTTGCCGAGCTTGTTCTTCAGGCGCTGCACGTTGACCGCGTTTTTCGTGCCGTCCGGCCGGTAGCGCGGCACGAAAAAGCATGAGATTCCGTCGTGCTCCGTGGTGCGCGCGAGCACGAGATGGGCGTCGCACTGCGGCGCCGAGAAAAACCACTTGTGGCCGGTGAGCAGATACGCCGCGCTGCGTCCGGTTTCGACGCCTGCTGGGCGCGCCTCGGTGCGGTTGCTGCGCACGTCCGAGCCGCCTTGCTTCTCCGTCATGCCCATGCCGATCATCATCGAGCGCTTCTGCGCGAGCGGCAGGTCGCGCGCGTCGTGCTCGCGCGTGTAGAGCGGCGCGCGCAGCGTTTCGAACAGCGCCGTCTCGCGCTGCAGCACGGCAATGCTCGCGAACGTCATGGTCAGCGGGCACAACGAGCCCGATTCGAGCTGCGCGTGCAGGAAGTAGCCCGCGCAGCGCGCGGCCATCGCGCCGGGCCGCGGGTCCGAATACGGCAGTGCGTGCAGCCCTTCTTTGCGCAGCAGCGCGAGCAGCTCGTGCCAGGCGGGGTGGAATTCGATCGCGTCGATACGCTCGCCGCACGGGCTGTGCGTGTGCAGTTCGGGCTCGTGGCGGTTGGCGAGGTCCGCGAGCGCGAGCGTTTGCGCCTTGCCGAGCGTCTCGCCGTGGCGAGCGAGCGTTTCGCGGTGCCAGTTCGCGCCCGCGCGCGCGAGGGCCTCGCCGAGCGCGGCGTCGGTGGTGAAGAGGTTGTAGTCGGCGAGCGGCGGCGCCTGGTTCGTCACTTCGTGGGTTGTGCCGGGGCGATGCGTGACTTCCGTCGGGTTCATCTGCCTGTCTCCGATGCAAGGCTTGCGGTGCGCGGCGTGCTTCACGCGCGGCCGTTCGTGTTCTGTTCGCTGTCGTGACGGGGAGGCGTGCGCAGCGGCCGCTCCATGGGAAGCGTCCGTGAGGTGAGTGATTCTTGTGCGCTCCAGCGCTCCCTTTGCCGCTTGCTGGAATCTTGCGGGTTTCAGCTCTGGCGGCCGAACCGCCTTCCATCATAGGCGTCGATGCGCCGTCAGGTTTAGAGGGGATGCTCTGACATAAAAGCTGACCTCGGAATCAGACGCTTCCTACAATGCGCCATTGAAGCCGAAAACGAACGAGCGTGCAAATAGCGCGCCGGTGCCTCGCAAGAGGCAGGCCGACAGGACGGAGACGATGCAATACGACTACATCATCGTAGGCGGCGGCTCGGGCGGCGCGTCGCTCGCGGGCCGGCTGGCCGACCGATGCCCGCAGGCGAGCATCGCGCTCGTCGAGGCCGGGCCGCACACGGCGCGCAACCCGTTCGTCAACATGCCGCTCGGCGTCGCCGCGCTCGTCCCGTTTCGCACGAAAAACAACTACGCCTATGAAACCGTGCCCCAGCCGGGACTCGCCGGACGGCGCGGTTACCAGCCACGCGGTCGCGGCTTCGGCGGCTCGAGCACCATCAACGCGATGATTTACACGCGCGGCCATCCGCTCGACTACGACGAATGGGCGCAGCTCGGCTGCAAGGGCTGGGCGTGGCGAGACGTGCTGCCGTACTTTCTGCGGGCCGAGGACAACGAGCGCGGCGCGAGCGCCTGGCATGGCGCGGGTGGCCCGCTAGGCGTGGCCGACCTGCGCGAGCGCAACCCGGTCGCCGCGCGCTTCGTCGAGGCCGCGCGCGAGGCGGGCTTTCGCCTGAACGACGACTTCAACGGCGAGGAACAGGAGGGCGTCGGCTTCTATCAGGTGACGCAGCGCGGCGGCGAACGCTGCACGGTGGCGCGCGCGTATCTGTATGGGCGAGAGCGGCCGAACCTGCATCTGATCGCCGACGCGACGGTCCTCTGCGTGAGCTTCGACGGCGCGCGCGCGAGCGGCGTGGAGCTTGCGCGCAGCGGCGCGATCGAGACCCTGCAGGCGCGCGCCGAGGTGATCCTCGCGGCGGGCGCGTTCAACTCGCCGCAATTGCTGATGTGCTCGGGCATCGGTCCCGCCGACGAACTGCGCGCGCTCGGCATTGCGGTGCGCCACGACGCGCCCGAAGTCGGCCGCAACCTGATCGACCATATCGATTTCACTTTCAACAAGCGCGTGCATTCGAGCGACACCGTGGGCTACTCGCTGCGCGGCGCGGCGCGCATGACCGCGGGCTTCGTGCGGTATCTGCAGGGGCGGCGCGGCATGCTCACGACCAACGTGGCGGAGGCGGGCGGCTTTCTGAAGAGCCGCCCCGAACTCGACCGGCCCGACCTGCAGCTGCACTTCTGCACGGCGCTCGTCGACGATCACAGCCGCCGCCTGCATTGGGGCCATGGCTATTCGCTGCACGTGTGCGTGCTGCGCCCGGCGAGCCGCGGCACGGTCACGCTCGCGAGCGCCGACGCGCGCGCGGCGCCCGTGATCGACCCGCGCTTTCTCTGCGATCCGCGCGACCTCGACGCGCTCACGCAGGGCGCGCGGCTCGCGCGTCGCATACTCGACGCGCCCGCGCTGGCGCAGCTGGGCGGCCGCGAACTCTACACGCATGGCGAGCAGAGCGACGCGCAATTGCGCGAGACGATCGCCCGCCATGCCGACACGATCTATCACCCCGTCGCGACCTGCCGCATGGGCGGCGACGCGCGCTCCGTCGTCGATCCGCAGTTGCGCGTGCGCGGCGTGACGGGACTGCGCGTTGCCGACGCCTCCGTCATGCCGACACTCATCGGCGGCAACACGAATGCGCCGAGCGTGATGATCGGCGAGCGCGCGGCCGACTTCATCGCACAGGCGCGATACGCGCGCGATACGGCGCCTCAGCGCGTCGACGCCTGACGTTTCGCGTTTCCTGTTCCGTTGTTTTGTCTCATCGCAGGCTTCAGCCAGCCTTGCCCGGCTGTTTCTCCATCCCCGGCGGATGCACGAAGTCATCGAGAAACGTGAAGGGCTTGCCGTACTCCGAGCGCGCGACGTCGAGCCACGCACGCGCCGCGTGCGAGAGATAGCCGCTGCGTTTCCAGCCGATCGCCATGTCCCAGGTGATTTGCGGCTCGCTCACGGGCAGGCAGGTGAAGCGTTCGGCGTCGAGCCGGCGCACGTACGGCGCGGGCAGCAGCGCAATGCCCACGCCCGCGAGCACGAGCGCTGCCATCAGGTCCCAGTGGCCGCTGCGCCCCACCACCTGCGGCACGAAGCCGGCCGTGCGGCACGCGTTCAGCACGACGTCGTTGAGCGCGAGGCTTTCGCCGTAGAACACGAACGGCTCGCCGGCCAGTTCCGCGAGCGGCACGGCGAGCTTGTTGTCCCAGCGCGAGCCGCGCCGCGCGACGAGCCACAGCAGCTCGTGCGAGATCGGCAACACGTCGATCAGCGCGGGATCGACAGGCAGCAGCACGCCGCCCAGCTCCAGCTCGCCCGAGATCAGCGCGGCTTCGATGGTGCGCGAGCCCTGCTCGAAAAGCTTCAGCTCGATCTTCGGATAGCGCTGGCGGAACGTCGCGATGGCGGGCGTGAAAAGCGAGCCGCCCATCGGCGGAATGCCGATGGTGAGTTCGCCGCGCCCGAGCGTGCCGAGATCGGCGAGTTCGGCCTGTAGCTGCGCCTGCGCGGCGAGCACGTCCTGGCCGCGCTGGTAGACGATGCGCCCGGCGTCGGTGAGCACCATCTGGCGCGCGTCGCGCAGCAGGAGCTGGGTGCCGGTCTCGTCTTCGAGCGCCTTCACCATCTTGCTGATGGTCGGCTGGGTGACATGCAGTTTTTCGGCCGCGGCGGTGAAGCTCTGTTGCCGCACCACCTCGATGAAATAGCGAAGCGCGCGCAGTTCCACGATCGGGACTCCACAAATGTGCAGGAAACACGCTCAACCGGGTGCTGAGTTGGTGCATTCCAATATGGAATGTAGCAGATGATCTTAAGTCATTATGTTTATGCTGCGCTGCACCCTATACTGACTTCCATTCCAGTGTCACTTAGGGTTTGCCATGACTACCTCCACCGCGACCGCGAAAGTCTCCGAAAGCGCTGAGCGCAACGTGGGCGGCATGGCGAGCTTCGGGCGCCGTATCGGCCGCATTACCGTGCAATCGGCGCTGCTCGCGGGCGTCTGGTACGCCGCCGACGCCCTCACGCGCTTCACGCACCTGCCGGTGCCGGGCGGCGTGGTCGGCCTCGTGCTGCTGCTCGCGCTGCTCTTTTGCGGCGGCGTCACGCCGCGCTGGGTGAAGGCGGGCGCCGACTGGCTGCTCTCCGACATGCTGTTGTTCTTCATCCCCGCTGCCGTGGCAGCCGTGAAATACGGCGGCCTCTTTCGCGCCGACGGCTGGCGTCTCGCGCTCGTCGTGGTCGGCGGCACGCTGATGGTAATGGTGGCCGTGGCGTTCGCGGTCGAACAGGCCGCGAAGCTCGAGCGGCGCCTCGCGCTGCGCCGCGTGCGCGATTCGCGGCACGCGCGCCATCTGGCGCGGGCTTGAGGCTGCAACGTCCTGAATAGAGTGAGGGGGAATCCGTCATGAACACGTTTTATGCGTCCCTGTTCGCCGACGACGCGGCGCGGCTCATCGCCGCCGGCTGCTTCATCCTCACCGTTGCGCTCTATTTCGCCTCGAAGGCGCTCTATGCGCGCTTTCGCTCGCCGTGGCTCACGCCGCTCGTCGCGGTGCCCGCGGTGCTCGGCGTGTTCGTGCTGGCGCTCCATATTCCGTACCCCGTGTACTTCCAGGACACGCGCTGGCTCATGTGGCTGCTCGGCCCGGCCACCGTGGCCTTCGCGGTGCCGATCTACGAGTACCGCGACCTGCTCAGGCGCCACTGGATCTCGCTCACCGTGGGCGTGACGGTCGGCATCGTCGTGGCGGTGGGCGGCTCGCTCGCGCTGGCCAAGCTCCTGCACCTGTCGCCCGATCTGCAGCGCAGCCTGATGACGCGCTCGATCTCGACGCCGTTCGCGCTCGCGGTGTCGGACAAGATCCACGCGCCGCGCGACCTCACCGCGTTGTTCGTGATCGCCACGGGCGTGTGCGGCATGCTGTTCGGCGAACTCGTGCTCGGCCTCGTGCCGCTGCGCACGCGGCTTGCACGCGGCGCGCTGTTCGGCGCGGCGGCGCACGGCGTGGGCACGGCGAAGGCGCGCGAGCTGGGCAGGGAAGAAGGCGTCGTGGCGAGCCTCACGATGATGATCGCGGGCGTGGTGATGGTGCTGCTCGCGCCGGCGCTCGGGTTTCTGCCCGTTTGAAGTCCGGCGGGTGCGTTCGCGCCCGCTTTATCGCAGACGCGCATGTCGCCAACGCGCATGTCGCCAACGCGCGCATGCGCGGACACCATCCCGATTTGCTACAATCTCGGCTCGCTTTCGAGGAGCGTTGCGACGGGTTTTCTGTAACCCGCCAGGCTCGAAAGTGCTTCAATCCGGTTGAGTCCACTGAATCAATCGCACTGAAACGGCGCTCACGTCTTTAATTTCTAGTCACTTTTAGAAAGGAGGGCGTGATGAACGCCGCAGTTCCGCAAGATCAAGCCAAAGATTTCATCGTCGCCGATATGTCGCTTGCCGCCTGGGGCCGCAAGGAACTGAACATCGCCGAAACCGAAATGCCGGGCCTCGTGCAGACCCGCGAAGAGTACAAGGCGCAGCAGCCGCTCAAGGGTGCGCGCATCGCGGGCTCGCTGCACATGACGATCCAGACGGGCGTGCTGATCGAGACGCTGACCGCGCTGGGCGCCGACGTCCGCTGGGCGTCGTGCAACATCTTCTCGACGCAAGACCACGCCGCCGCCGCGATCGCGCAGGGCGGCGTGCCGGTGTTCGCGTTCAAGGGCGAATCGCTCGACGAATACTGGGAGTTCTCGCACCGCATCTTCGAATGGCCGAACGGCGAGTTCGCCAACATGATCCTCGACGACGGCGGCGACGCCACGCTCCTGCTGATCCTCGGCTCGAAGGCTGAAAAGGACCGCTCGGTCATCGCCAAGCCCACGAACGAAGAGGAAGTCGCGCTCTACAAGTCGATCGCCGCGCACCTCGACGTCGATCCGCAGTGGTACTCGAAGCGCCTTTCGCACATCCAGGGCGTGACCGAAGAAACCACGACGGGCGTGCACCGCCTGTATCAGATGGAGAAGGAAGGCCGTCTGCCGTTCCCGGCGATCAACGTCAACGACTCGGTCACGAAGTCGAAGTTCGACAACCTGTACGGCTGCCGCGAGTCGCTCGTGGACGGCATCAAGCGCGCGACCGACGTGATGATCGCGGGCAAGATCGCGGTCGTGGCCGGTTACGGCGACGTGGGCAAGGGCTGCGCGCAGTCGCTGCGTGGTCTGGGCGCCACGGTGTGGGTCACGGAAATCGATCCGATCTGCGCGCTGCAGGCCGCGATGGAAGGCTACCGCGTCGTGACGATGGAATACGCCGCCGACAAGGCCGACATCTTCGTGACGGCCACCGGCAACTACCACGTGCTGAACCACGATCACCTGAAGGCGATGCGCCACAACGCGATCGTCTGCAACATCGGCCACTTCGACTCGGAAATCGACGTGGCTTCCACGCGCCAGTACGAGTGGGAAAACATCAAGCCGCAAGTCGACCACATCATCTTCCCGGACGGCAAGCGCGTGATCCTGCTGGCCGAAGGCCGCCTCGTGAACCTGGGCTGCGCCACGGGCCACCCGTCGTTCGTGATGTCGAACTCGTTCACGAACCAGACGCTCGCGCAGATCGAACTGTTCACGCAAGGCAAGAAGTACGAGAACAAGGTGTACGTGCTGCCGAAGCACCTCGACGAAAAAGTTGCACGCCTGCACCTCGCGCGCATCGGCGCGAACCTGACCGTGCTGTCCGACGATCAGGCTTCGTACATCGGCGTCGATAAGAACGGACCGTTCAAGCCGAACCACTATCGCTATTAAGCCGATACAACGCGATACAAAACGGGCTGCGGTTTTAAGCCCGTTTTAAGCGGTCAAGCGGATGCTGACCCCAATCCCCGCGCGCAACGTGTGGGGACTGCGGGCGGCATCCGCTGCCGGCACCTGGCGATACAAAAGCAACGACGCAAAAGGAGTCCTTATGACCGTGCTGCTGACCTGGCTGATCAACGCGCTCGCGCTCCTGATCATCACCTGGCTCGTTCCGTCGATCCATATTCGCAGTTTCGGCACCGCGCTCATCGTCGCGATCGTGCTCGGCCTCATCAACGCCGTGCTGCGCCCGCTGCTGATCGTGCTCACGCTGCCCGTGACCATCCTCACGCTCGGCCTCTTCATCCTCGTGGTGAACGCGCTGTGCTTCTGGCTGGCGGCGTCGCTCCTCAAGGGCTTCGAGGTGTCGGGCTTCTGGTCGGCATTTTTCGGCTCGATCCTGTACAGCATCGTGTCGTGGCTGCTCTCGGCGCTGATCTTCGGCAACCGCAGCCTCGGCTGACGCGGGCCCGGACCGCCCACGTTTGCGGCCCGGCCTCACTGGCCTCATCAACATGAAACCGATCGAACTCTCATTCGAATTCTTCCCGCCGAAGACGCCGGAGGGCGTGGAAAAGCTGCGCGCCACGCGCGCCCAGCTCGTCACGCTCAAGCCGAAGTTCGTCTCGGTGACGTTCGGCGCGGGCGGCTCGACGCAACAGGGCACGCTCGACACCGTCGTCGATATCGCGAAGGAAGGCGTCGAGGCCGCGCCGCACCTCTCGTGCATCGGCTCCTCGAAAGAGGACCTGCGCGCGATTCTCGGCGAGTACCGCTCGCACGGCATCCGTCATATCGTGGCGCTGCGCGGCGACCTGCCCTCGGGCATGGGCGCGGTGGGCGAACTGCGCTACGCGTCGGAACTCGTCGCCTTCATCCGCGAGGAAACCGGCGACGCGTTCCACATCGAAGTGGCCGCGTATCCCGAGTACCACCCGCAGGCGCGTTCGCCGCGCCACGACCTCGAAGCGTTCGCGCAAAAGGTGAAAGCGGGCGCCAATTCGGCGATCACGCAGTACTTCTTCAACGCGGATGCGTATTTCCGCTTCGTCGACGACGCGAAGAAGCTGGGCGTGGATATTCCCATCGTGCCGGGCATCATGCCGATCACGAACTACTCGCAGCTCATGCGCTTTTCGGAGATGTGCGGCGCCGAAGTGCCGCGCTGGGTCGCGAAGCGCCTGGAAAGCTTCGGCGACGATCGCGAGTCGATCCGTGCGTTCGGGCTCGACGTGGTGACCGACCTGTGCCGCCGTCTCGTCGAGGCGGGCGTGCCGGGCATCCACTTCTACACGCTCAACGCGGCGCCGGCCACCAAGGCCATTTGCGAGCGGCTCGGGTTCTAGGGCGCTCGCTCTAGACCCGGCCAGCGGCGACAAACCGCGCGGTTCCCGGACTCCCGGGCCGCGCGGTTTTTTATTGAGACGCGATTGCGCGATTTGCATCAGCAAGGCCGCGCGGCCCGGCTGCGCGCGGCATTTCTGCGCGCTATGTTCCTGATCTAGCAGGAGAAAAAAAGGGGGCGAAGCTACGCTGCACCGCAGCAGCTGCAACGACGACGCCTGTCAACCCGGCGTTTTCCACAGGCGACGGGACTTTTGGCTTGCTTGTGACTGCGGCACGTGCTCAAGTAAGATCGCGCTACGCTGGCGCAAGCCGGCATTGAACTGGAGGAAACATGAAAGAAAACAAACTGTTGCGGGCTGCCCGAATGACGTCTCTCGTGGCGCTCGCAGCGGCATCGATTGCTGGAGCCCCGCTCGCGCACGCCGCGCAAAGCATTCCGAACAAGACGCTCGTCTACTGCTCGGAAGGCAGCCCCGCTGGCTTCGACCCGGCCCAATACACGACCGGCACCGACTTCACCGCGAACACGTTCACCGTCTACAACCGCCTCGTCGAGTTCGAGCGCGGCGGCACCAAGGTCGAACCGGGTCTCGCAGAATCGTGGGACGTGTCCCAGGACGGCAAGACTTACACGTTCCATCTGCGTCATGGCGTGAAGTTCCAGACCACCTCGTTCTTCAAGCCCACGCGCGAATTCAATGCGGACGACGTCGTGTTCTCGTTCGACCGCATGCTCGACCCGAACAATGCGTTCCGCAAGGCGTACCCGGTGTCGTTTCCGTACTTCACGGACATGGGCCTCGACAAGCTGATCGCGAAGGTCGAAAAGGTCGACCCGTACACGGTCAAGTTCACGCTGAACGAGCCGAACGCGCCGTTCATCCAGAACATGGCGATGGAATTCGCCTCGATCCTCTCGGCTGAATACGCGGATCAACTGATGAAGGCCGGCAAGGCCGCCGACATCAACCAGTTCCCGGTCGGCACGGGTCCGTTCATCTTCAAGAGCTACACGAAGGACGCGACGATCCGCTACGACGGCAATCCCGACTACTGGAAGCCGGGTGCCGTGAAGCTCTCGAAGCTGATCTTCTCGATCACGCCGGACGCCAGCGTGCGCGTGCAGAAGATCAAGCGCGACGAATGCCAGGTGATGAGCTATCCGCGTCCCGCCGACATCGCGCCGCTGAAGGCCGAGCCGAACATCGCGATGCCGTCGCAGCCGGGCTTCAACCTGGGCTACCTGTCGTACAACGTCACGCACAAGCCGCTCGACAACGTCGATGTGCGCCACGCACTCGACATGGCGATCAACAAGAAGGCGATCATCGAGTCGGTGTACCAGGGTGCGGGCCAGCTCGCGACCAACCCGATGCCGCCGACGCAGTGGTCCTACGTCAAGAACCTGCCGGCCAACGCATACGACCCGGAGAAGGCCAAGGCGCTGCTCGCCAAGGCTGGCTTGTCGAACGGTTTCGAGATCACGCTGTGGGCCATGCCCGTGCAGCGCGCTTACAACCCGAACGCACGCTTGATGGCCGAAATGATCCAGGCCGACTGGGCGAAGGTCGGCGTGAAGGCGAAGATCGTCACGTATGAGTGGGGCGAGTACATCAAGCGCGCGCACGCGGGCGAGGACGACTCGATGCTGATCGGCTGGACGGGCGACAACGGCGATCCGGACAACTGGCTCGGCACGCTGCTCGGCTGCGAAGCGGTGAACGGCAACAACTTCGGCAAGTGGTGCTACAAGCCGTTCGACGACCTGGTCCAGAAGGGCCGCCAGACCTCGGATGTTGCGCAGCGCACGAAGCACTACCAGGAAGCGCAGCAGATCTTCGCGAAGCAACTGCCGTTCTCGCCGATCGCTCACTCGACGGTCTATCAGCCGGTCAGCAAGAAGGTGACCGACATGCGCATCGAACCGCTTGGCTACGCGCGCTTCGACGGCGTGGGCATGCAGTAAGGATAATCGGGTAAGACTTTCCGCTCGGTCCGCATATCAGCCAGGACCGGCGGAAAATGGTCCGGCGACCGGGGTCACGAGCCCCTGTCGCCGGTTGCGTTTCATTTCATGCTTTTGGGGGAACACCACATGTTCCGCTTCGTACTGCGCCGCATCGGCATGGTCATACCCACGTTCATCGGTATCACCATCCTTGCGTTCGCACTCATCCACCTGATTCCGGGCGACCCCATCGAAGTGATGATGGGCGAGCGCGGCGTCGATCCGCAAATGCACGCCGAGGCGATGCACCGCCTGGGGCTCGACGAGCCCCTGCCGATGCAGTATGTGCACTACGTCTGGCACGCCGTGCACGGCAATCTCGGCACCTCGATCATCACCAACACGAGCGTGATGGGCGAGTTTCTCGCGCGCTTTCCCGCCACCGTCGAGCTGTCGATCTGCGCGCTCATTTTCGCGCTCGTGATCGGCTTGCCCGCCGGCGTGTTCGCGGCACTGCGGCGCGGCACCGTCGTCGATCACGGCGTCATGGGCACCGCGCTCACCGGCTACTCCATGCCGATCTTCTGGTGGGGGCTCATCCTCATCATGGTGTTCTCGTCGAAGCTCGGCTGGACGCCGGTGTCGGGCCGCCTCGCGGTGGAATTCGACATTCCGCACGTGACCGGCTTCATGCTGATCGACTCGCTCCTGCCCGGCACCGACGAAGGCGCGTTCAGGTCGGTGCTGAGCCACCTGATCCTGCCGGCCATCGTGCTCGGCACGATTCCGCTCGCCGTGGTCGCGCGCATGACGCGCTCGTCCATGCTCGAAGTGCTGCGCGAGGACTACATCCGCACCGCGCGCGCCAAGGGGCTTTCGCCCGTGCGCGTGATCGTCGTGCACGCGCTGCGCAACGCGCTCATTCCCGTGGTGACCGTGATCGGCCTGCAGGTCGGCACGCTGCTCGCGGGCGCGGTGCTCACCGAAACGCTGTTCTCCTGGCCCGGCATCGGCAAATGGCTGATCGACGCGATCAGCCGGCGCGACTATCCGGTGGTGCAAGGCGGCATTCTCATGATCGCGACGCTCGTGATCGTCGTGAACCTGTTCGTCGATCTGCTGTACGGCGTGCTCAACCCGCGCATTCGACATACGAGGTAAGCGAGCCATGACAATGCGAACCCCACAACACAACATTCAACACCAGGAGGCATGATGGCTGACATTCAGAACACCGTGCCTCGCGCCGTCACGCCGCCTTCGGGCCGCGCGCTCGTGCTGCGCGAATTCTGGGCGAACTTCTCGCGCAACAGGGGCGCCGTGGGCGCCGGCGTGATCGTGCTCGCGCTGATCGTCATCGCGATCTTCGCGCCGCTGATCGCGCCGCACAGCCCCATCGAGCAATACCGCGACTACGTGAAGATTCCGCCCGCCTGGCTCGACGGCGGCAACTGGAAGTTCATTCTCGGCACCGACGAAGCAGGCCGCGACATCCTCTCGCGTCTCATGTACGGCGCGCGGCTTTCGCTGTGGATCGGCTGCGTCTCGGTCGTGCTCGCGCTGATTCCGGGCATCGTGCTCGGCCTCGTGGCTGCGTTCTTCGAGAAGTGGGCCGATACGCCGATCATGCGTCTCATGGACGTGCTGCTCGCGCTGCCCTCGCTGCTCCTCGCGGTGGCCGTGGTCGCGATCATCGGTCCGGGTCTCACGAACACCATGCTCGCGATCGCGATCGTGGCGCTGCCCGGCTACGTGCGTCTCACGCGCGGTTCGGCTTTGGGCGAACTGCACAAGGAGTACGTGACCGCTTCGCGCGTGGCCGGTGCCGGCACGCTGCGCCTGATGTTCTCGCAGGTGCTGCCCAACTGTACGGCTCCGCTCATCGTGCAGGCCACGCTCGGCTTTTCCTCGGCGATCCTCGACGCCGCCGCGCTCGGCTTCCTCGGCCTCGGCGTGCAGCCGCCGCGTGCGGAGTGGGGCGCGATGCTCGCCTCGGCGCGCGATTACATCGACAGCGCATGGTGGATCGTCACGATGCCGGGTCTGTCCATCCTCATTTCGGTGCTCGCGATCAACCTGCTCGGCGACGGGCTGCGCGACGCGCTCGATCCCAAGCTCAAGCGGATGGCCTGACATGAACAAAGAACTTTTGACCATCCGTAATCTGGCGGTGAACTTCAACGGCCTGCCCGCCGTTGACCGCGTGAATCTGTCGGTCGCGCCTGGCGAAGTGCTCGGCATCGTCGGCGAATCGGGCTCGGGCAAGAGCGTGACGATGATGGCGCTGATGGGCCTCATCGACGCCCCCGGCAAGGTAAGCGCGGATTCGATCACCTTCGACGGCCGCGATCTGCTGGGCGCCACGGGCAAGGAGCGCCGCCGCATCGTGGGCAAGGACATCGCCATGGTGTTCCAGGACGCGCTCACGAGCCTGAACCCGAGCTACACCGTCGGTTATCAGATCAAGGAAGTGCTCAAGCTGCACGAGGGCCTGCGCGGCTCCGCGCTGCATGCGCGCGCAATCGAACTGCTCGACCAGGTCGGCATTCCCGACGCGAAGAACCGCATCGACAACTTCCCGCACCAGATGTCGGGCGGCATGAACCAGCGCGTGATGATCGCGATGGCCGTGGCCTGCAACCCGAAGCTGCTGATCGCCGACGAGCCCACCACGGCGCTCGACGTGACGATCCAGGCGCAGATCATGGAGCTGCTCGTGCGTCTGCAGAAGGACCGCGGCATGGCGCTCGTGCTGATCTCGCACGATCTGGCCGTGGTGTCCGAAGTCGCGCAACGCGTGGCCGTGATGTACGCGGGCGAGATCATCGAAACGAACCGCGTGCCGGACATTTTTTCGCGTCCGCATCATCCATACACGGAAGCGCTGCTCGCCGCGATTCCCGAGCACAACAAGGGGGCGATGCGTCTTGCCGCGCTGCCCGGCATGGTGCCCGGCCGCGACGACCGGCCGAGCGGCTGTCTCTTCGCGCCGCGCTGCAAGTATGTGGTGGATGACTGCATGAAGGCGCGGCCCGCGCTCGACGCGGTGACCGATGAGAGCGGCTATGCGCAAGTGCGCTGCATCAAGCCGCTGAACGCGGCGGTGACTCAATCCAGTGGAGGCGCGCGATGAACGCAGTCCAGCAACATGCGGCTCATCAGGACCATCAGGACGACAAGGTTCTCATCGCCGACGATCTCAAGAAGCATTACTCCGTCAAGCGCGGCATGTTCGGCACGGGCACCGTGAAGGCGCTCAATGGCGTGTCGTTCTCGCTCACGCGCGGGCGCACGCTCGCCGTGGTGGGCGAGTCCGGCTGCGGCAAATCGACGCTCGCGCGCCAGCTCACGATGATCGAGCCGCCCACGGCGGGCAAGCTGACCATCGACGGCGAGGACGTTGCGCACGCAAGCGCCGCGAAGATCGCTGCGCTGCGCCGCCGCGTGCAGATGGTGTTCCAGAACCCGTTCGCCTCGCTCAATCCGCGCAAGACCGTGGAGCAGACGCTCGGCGAGCCACTCGCCATCAACACGCGGCTCACGGCGAGCGAGCGCGCGGACCGCATCGCGCACATGATGCGCATCGTCGGCTTGCGGCCCGAGCACGCCAAGCGCTATCCGCACATGTTTTCGGGCGGCCAGCGCCAGCGCGTGGCGATCGCGCGGGCCATGATTCTCGACCCGCAGATCGTCGTGGCCGACGAACCGGTTTCCGCGCTCGACGTCTCGATCCAGGCGCAGATTCTCAATCTGTTCATGGACTTGCAGGAGCAGTTCCGCACGAGCTACGTGTTCATCTCGCACAACCTGGCCGTGGTCGAGCACATTGCCGACGACGTGATGGTGATGTACCTGGGCGGCGTGGCGGAACTGGGCGACAAGGACACGGTGATCTCGCGGCCGCGCCATCCGTACACGCGCTCGCTGCTCTCGGCCACGCCCGCGATTTTCGAAGCGGACCGCCGCGTGAAGATCAAGCTCGAGGGCGAATTGCCTTCGCCGCTCAACCCGCCGTCTGGTTGCACGTTCCATCAACGTTGTCCATACGCGGTCGATCGGTGTCGTAAGGAAGTGCCTGTTCTTCGCGAAGTGGACGGCCGTCAGGTATCCTGCCATCGTGCAGAGGAGGTGGGGGAAGAGGATGGGCGGCCCATGCCGGCCTGAAGCGACGGCGGCGCGTCGTTTTATTGCTACGCGCCGCCAGTTGATGGGCGGCCGTCCTGCCGCCTTTTTCACTGTTTTTTCCACCGTTTTCTCCGCCGCTCTTTCAATCGTTCCGGCTGCCGCGTTTGCCGTGGCGGCCGGGCTGAGTACGGCTGTTCGTGTGACATTCGGTGTGGCTTTTGGTGTGGCATTCGCGGTGGCGTTGCGTGCGGCGTTGAAGAAAGCGTCGAGCGCTGCGGCGCGCACGGCGCTCACGCTCACGCTGGCGCTCGCGGTCGGCGTTCTCGCAGGCGCCTCGGGCCCGGCGTTCGCTGGCGGCGCCGTCGCCAACACGCCCGGGGTGCACCCGGCCGTGCCCATGCCGCCCGGCACGGCGCGCGGCGCGAACGGCGGCATTCCCGGCTTTCACGCCGCGCCCGCCGTGCCGAGCTACGCATCGGGCACGACGGCTGGCGGCCCGGTGCGCACCCAGCCTGCGCGCATGCCGTTCTACGTCGCCACGCGCGGCAATCTCACGATCT
The DNA here is from genome assembly GCF_026343935.1 of Paraburkholderia sp. CNPSo 3076. NCBI lineage: Bacteria > Pseudomonadati > Pseudomonadota > Betaproteobacteria > Burkholderiales > Burkholderiaceae > Paraburkholderia > Paraburkholderia sp. CNPSo 3076. The sequence continues at coordinate 23,800 of NZ_JAPMAL010000058.1, forward strand.
ATCTGCTCGGCACGCTCCATGTGGGCGACCCCGCCGACTACCCGCCCGGCCAGCCGTTTCGCCCGCCGATTCTCGCGGCGCTCGCCGCGTCGCCCATTCTCGCGCTCGAGCTTTCCCCCGACGATCTGCTCGTTTCCCAGGACGACGTCTCGAAATATGGGGTGTGCAGACGGCCCTGCCTGCCGGGCCTTCTGCCCGATCCGCTCTGGCAGAAACTCGAGGCGCGCATGCGCGGCAATCCGGAGGCGCTCGCCGAGATCCGCAAGATGCGGCCGTGGCTCGCCTCGCTGCTTGTGGAAACCTACGACTCGCTGAGCGCCGGCCTGCAGACCGAGTTCGGCACCGAGGCGCAGTTGCAGAACGTGTTCCTGCGCTGGAAGGGCCGCCGCATCGTCGGGCTGGAGACGCTCGGCGAGCAGATGCGCGCCTTCACGAACCTGAGCCTCGCGCAGCAGCGCGAGATGCTCGCCCAGGATCTGGCGCAGACGCCGGCGCAAAACGTGTCCGACGTGCAGACGCTCCTGCACCTGTGGCGCGTGGGCGACGCCGACGCGATCGCCGCATGGGAATCGGCGCGCACCGAAAAGCTCTCGCACGACGCGCGGGTGGCGGCGTCGGTCGACAACCGCATCGTCTACGAGCGCAACCGGCGCTTCGTTTCGCGCACGCAGCAGTACGTGGCGCCGAACAAGCCCCTCTTCGTTGCCGTCGGCGCGCTGCACCTGGGCGGCCCGAAAGGCGTGCTCCAGCTGCTGCGCCAGCGCGGCTTCAATGTCGACCCGGGTTGAGCTGGCTTGGGCCATTGCGCCCGAATCTCGCGGCCGCGCGCGGCCTGAATGCAAAAAAGCCGGCTTTCGCCGTAATGCCGTTCAGTTAAGGTCCCGTTTCAGGTACCGAACGGTGTAGCGGAAAGGTCTGGACTTGACGGCCCGTGCGCAAGAGCGCCCGGGCCGTTTTTCGTTGGCAAGCTGCTTGAGCCGCTCGCGCAGGCGCACGAGCAGCGCAGGAAGTTTGCCGTACGAGCGGGTCACGGCTGCCCATGACATCTCATACTGAATCGTGTGAAACGCGCGGATGAAGCTCAGGTCCTCGGGGGCGCGTCCGGCCTCAAGCGCGGCCTTCGCCACCTCCAGCCGGATCAGGTTGTAGGCAATCA
>NZ_JAPMAL010000059.1:0-24800 GCF_026343935.1 Paraburkholderia sp. CNPSo 3076
TCCAATGCGTCGAGCCGTCCGCAGGCCGGTGCTTGAGCGTGAGATTCAAAACCCGCGCTTCCAGCTTTTCAGGCGGATGCACCGGGGCTCGTCCGGGATGGCGCGCGTACAGGCCTGCCAGCCGCTCGGCCAGAAACCGGCTCGACCAACGGCTAATGAAGCGGGAGTCACAGCGCAGCCGCTGCATGATCGCCTCACGTGTCTCTCCGTCGTCAAGCATCAGGATCAACCGGGCACGCCGCGTGTCTGCTGCGCGCACCGTTTGACTACGAGCCGCCGACAGCAATTGTTTGCGCTCAAGCGTGGTTAAGTTCATCTTTTCCATGTGTTTCATTGAATACCAAATAAGGTGCTTTTTCAATGACGCAATGGACTAGTGCGGCTCTAAATCCACAAATGACAAGACCTGAACTCGCGTGCGTGATGTAGCCGCCGCGCTCGGTGCGTGCGCCGATGGTTGCGAACGTGTACAGCGTGCCATTGCGTTTTCCTTGTTCCGACATTTCCGTGGCTCCACGATGTAGGCGAAAACAGCCGGCCCGGCTTTGCGACCGGTGTCTAGACGGGCGAAATGTTTCGCCCGATCAAATGATCGTCAGGCCGCAAACGTGGAGATGAAATCGGATACGTCTGAAAAAATTGGGCTACGCGCTGCCTATGATCCGGAGGATACCGGCTGGTGCATGCGGATTGATATTCGTTAATTCCGTCGGGTTGCACGACGGGGTTCACCACTCCTTCGGGTTTGGCGGAATGGCTTCGACGGAGGTCCTCCATTAAGCGTGCCGTCGCCATTCACGCTGTCGCACGAAATGCGGAGGAGGATCGAACAATCTCGGTGGAGGCCGCGGGGCGGGGAAAAGGCTCGCCAACGATTTCGGATATGCCCCGGAGAAGGGCATCGCGCGAGGTCATTTGAAAATGCAATCGAACTCTCGACCACTTCGGCTGTGTCGACTACGAATTTTCGCACCGGGTGCCATTGGTGGGCCATTACACAGTAACCTTCGACAAAGCATATCGCGATCGCTTCTTCGGGTGCCATGGTCTCGTTGAAGCGTTCGAGCGCCGCGTTGCGCTTGTGACCTCTCCCGGGATTTGCAGACCACCGTGAACTGGGGATAATGGCGCATGAGCGGCCCCCGGTAAACAGTGCTCATATGTAAGCGAGTTTTCGGCGGACTTTTCGATAGGAAAGGAGCCGCGCGATAAACGCAAACGCTTCAGTGCCGAGCAGATTGTGGCTCAGTGGCCAAAGCTGAACACTGGTCAAAATTCAGATACATGGCTAACAAAATCGGTAAGCGGGTTGTCGATGAGTTGTACGTCCATCTCTCCGGGCTGGAGCAACTCGACGACTTTGCGCAAAAGCAGCGGATCGCAGAGGCTATACGTTACTTGCGTATAACGACCAATCACGCACCTAACGTGGCTAAGCTCAACCTGCGGACGGGTCGCCTCTCCCTCCTCAATTACAGAGAGTTCGACACAGATCCATTCCCTGAGCTTTCAGCAAGTTGGACCTTCGCTCCCGGCTCGACCGACACGCCGTCATACCGGACCTATACCGATTCGTTGAATCCCCCTATTCTGCACCGGAAGGAGCTTCTCGTGCCGGAAACGTATCCAAGCCGAGAAGCTTGGGGGCGGCTAACCTCCACTGCCGAGTCGCTCGGACTTTTTGATGACACGACCACGATCGGCTTTAAGCGCAACTGGGAAAGGCTAATCGCCAGCAAGGGTTATCGCTTAGCTGGCGACGAACTTGTCCCACTCGGCAACGAGACCTTTAGCGACGACGCTACGGCACGGTACCAGATCGATAGTACAGTACAGAGACACCTGACCGCGCTAACCCGCAACAGCCTTTCGGCACCTCTACAGCTCTTGCTGCGACATGGTCTGTTGCCGCCGGGTACTACCTTCTTTGACTACGGCTGTGGTCGTGGAGGAGACGTGGCCAATTTGAAGGCAAATGGGCTCACCGCACATGGATGGGATCCTCACTTCGCAGCTGACCAACCTATCATCGAGGCGGAGGTTGTAAATCTGGGATTTGTAGTAAATGTTATCGAAGATCCAGCCGAGCGGGTGGACGCCATGCACAAGGCGTTCAAATTGACTCGCCGCGTCATTGCAATCGGGGTGATGCTGCAAGGAAGCGCCCCCGCTGGCCGACCTTTCCGGGATGGGTTTATCACCTCACGGAACACATTTCAGAAATACTTCAGTCAAGCCGAGTTCAAGAATTACGTCGAAGACGTCTTACAGCAGGACGCTTTTATGGCAGGTCCAGGCGTGGCATTCGTGTTTTCAGACAAGGACAGTGAGCAACGGTTCCACGCCGGCCGCTTCCGCAGTCGCGGAGTTGCTGCTCGTCTCCTGACACTGGGAAATCCGAGCGTGCGTGCGACCACAGAGCGCACGGAGAAGCATGCCAAGCCGCCGCGGCCTTCGAACTCCGAACAGGAGTTCATAAAGGCGCAGCGCCATCTCGATTCGTTGTGGGCTACCGCGCTGGATCTAGGGCGCCTCCCTGAGCCCGACGAAGTGGCGGATCTCAAGGAGATTGACTCCCGGTGTGGCAGTCTGAGAAAGGCGATGCGCATGCTCTCGCGCCACTACGATCAGGACCTGCTTGCCCGGGCAGCCGCTACCCGCGCTGACGACGTGTGCCTCTACCTGGCTACGCAGCAGTTTTCACGGCGGCTCGCCTACCGACAGCTCGAGCAACGCTTACAGTGGGACATCAAAGCATTCTTCGGCGACTATCGCACAGCGCAAGAGGCTGGATTGAGGCTGCTTCGCGATGCAGCAGATCCCGATCAAATCCTAGAGGCCTGCCGGCGTGCCGCGACTTCAGGATTGGGATGGGTCGAAGATGAGCGATCAATGCAGCTACATATATCGATGGTGGAGCGACTCCCTGTGCTTCTACGTGCCTAGCCCGCGATCTTCTTCACCAGCCCGCCATCGTCCTCGAAGAGCACAAAGAACCGCAGGTAGTCGAGCAGATAGCTGGGAGCAAGTATGCCGCGAATCAACGTTTCGAGTTCGTTGAACTGCCCAAGTGGATCAAGCATCCTGCCATCGATGGTCCGCCATGCAAGGAAGCGCTCCGAATTCGCCGACAGCGAGCCCATCCGCGCTTCGCTACCGTCGGAGATGACCAAGATCTCGTTGTACTCGAAGATGACGGGAATCTGCTCCTTGTACGTTTCGATCTGGTTGTACGCTTCCCAGATATCGGCCTTCTCGTTAGCCGGGTTCTTCAGCTCAATTAACACCAACGGCATGCCGTTCACGAACAGGATGATATCGGGACGGCGAGGATGCTTTGGCCCCTCGATCCTCATCTGGTTGACCGCCAGCCACTCATTTGCGGCAGCGTCGGAGAAGTCGATCAGCCTCACAAAGTCGCCACGCGTCTCGCCATCCTTTTGATACTCAACTGGCACGCCGTTGACGAGAAAGCGGTGGAAGATACGGTTAGCCGATAGCAGAACCGGCGTGTCGAGGTTGACGACCTGCCGCAGAGCATCTTCGCGGGCCCCTGGTGGGATCGCGGGGTTCAGCCGATTGATGGCTTCGCGCAGTCGATCAAACAGCAACACCTGTCGGTAGTCGCTGCGCTCCGGCGACTCTCCATCGGGAGCAATATTGGGGCCGTAGAGATGGCTGTATCCCACTTCCCGCAGCCAGTCGAGTGCTTCTTGTTCTAGTTGATCTTCGGTCATGACTCTCTCGGCCCCGTTGTGTGCGTTGTTCTATGCAGCGTCGTCCAGTATCGCTTCGGCTTCGGCAAGGCGGAGCTGTCCCGAGATCAGGCGAGGAAGGAGGTTGTCCCGCACACCAGCGAGCGTCTGCGAAAGTGCGATGTTGCTATTTGCTCTTTGTATAAGTGAACCAGCGATTCTGGTGAACGCCTCCTGAAGCACATCTGGAGGTCGAACAATCGGCATCTTCTCCATCGAGTTTGGCCACTTCGCATATGGGATCGTCGAACCCTCCGAGTGCTGCGTTGCGTATTCAATCGTCGACACCTGGAACATTTGGAACAACGCGTACGCGGCGGCATTGCAATATTTGGGGGCAAGCGTGAACACCGTAGTCCGGGTTACTCCGTCGAATGGAGCCATGCATACCTTATGAAAGTACGGGCGCATAGCTCCAAAGAGAATATCGCCTTCCTTAAACAGGGTTAAACTACTGTTAGCCTCTGTCCCAGATTTACAGTGCTCGAGGAACGGTAACTTCGACGTAATACTCTCGATCGGCACGTACGGCAATGCCTCGGTCTTCGCTGTCGGTTTCGTGCGATCACTTCGCAGAAACACCAGATCTCCAAGAATTCCAGTCGTCCACCCCTTCGGCACCAGCCCCAGCGCCGACTCTTCGAACCCATCCGAGAACAACGCTGCCGTCTCCGGGTCCACCCCCTCCAGATCACGGCCTTCGGCCTTTGCACGAACCGGGTCAAAGTCGACGAACCAGGACTTAAAAAGAGCCTGTGCAATGGCTTCGAGGGTGGCGTTGGATTGACGCAGAAGGTCGATTCGACTCTCCAAAGACCAGAGAGTCGCCGCAACTTCGCGTTGTACGCTAATAGGTGGCAGCGCGAATTTAAAATCGCAAATGCGCGATGGTGAAGTGTGTAAAATTTTCGTCCCAGACGCGGTCGAAACGAGCGCCTGGTTGAATGACGCTGACAGGAACAACCAGTACAGATAGTCCGGCAGGACCTCATCAGTACGCTTCACCACAACCTTGCCCAGTCGCTGATTATGAAGGTAGAGCCGACCGTCGCTAGGAACCCTCGCCGGTATCCCCAGAATTTCACCACCCGCTGTCTGGCAGGTCATTACCAGCAGGATGTCGCCGGGCTCAAGTTTGTAATCGCTCGGATACTCACCCCTATACTCCTTGGTCGCGGTTTCGTCAAAGCGAAATCCGCCTGTGTAACGGAAGTTTCCGACTGCAACGACGATTCCTTCCCCAGTCTTTTCCTCGAAGAATAGCTCGCTCCTGAATGGCCAGCCATGTCTAACTTCGATGAGGTCGCCAAGTCGAACTTGAGGCCATTCAGAACTCATACCCGAGCCCCCCCAGCTTCTGCCGAATTAGCGCATCGAGCTCAACGCCCTTGGCCATTTGCTCGCCCAGCTTCTCGATCAGCTTTTGCATCCTCTCGGCGAAAGCTTCATCGTCGTCCTCGACCTCTTCTGCACCAACATAACGGCCTGGTGTCAACACATGACCGTGTTCAGCGATTTCCGCAAGACTAACGCTGCGGCAGAAGCCAGGAACATCGGAGTAATCGGTCTTCGTTTCGGCATCACCACGCCACGCATACACCGTATCGGCAATCTTGGAGATATCTTCGTCGGTCAGTTCGATCTGCACCCTGCTAACGGATCGCCCGAGTTTGCGAGCATCGATGAACAGCACTTCATCCTTGCGGGCGCGCTTCTGCCTAGTGAGGAACCAGAGGCACGCGGGGATCTCCGGTTGCGCACCACCGCGCGTACGCTTCGCAGTAGCAAAGCAGCAGTTCCCCGTCGACTGAATCCAGCAGACCTGCGCCTGACAACTGTCTGGCCACACTGGACCAGAGGGCTAGCGCGTTAGGAGATAAACGTGCGAGCAGCCTCGCGTCACCCGCCTTAGCAGGTTGCTGAAATACCTTCGGGGAGGGTTTCACAAAAAATTGCCGACCTCATAGGAAGTCCTGCATGCCGCTCGCGCGACTCCGGCAAGGGATAGGCCGCCCCTGAAAACTGCTTCTGAGCACCCTGCAAAACGGTATTTCAGCAACCTGTTATGGCCCTTCGGGCTGCGATGAATACGGCGAAGATGGTGAGGAGCGGCTTCGTGATTGCGTGGTCCGGCCCTGCGTTCGTGCATGCCGACCTCCCATGTGCTCCGACCTGAAAGATCAAGTCTAGGAACGCGAGACGAGACGCATCAGAGTTAAGAGCGGTCCAGGCCTGGAAAGCGGATCGCTAGGCGCTTCGCGGCGACGCCAGGCAGAGGATTGACCCTGCCGCAGACCCTATGTCATTCTTGGCAGTAGGCAGGCACCCGCCTGTCACCCTGATGTCACCCTGCGGGGTGTCAAACCAACGACGACGGAAGTAGCGCCCAAATGAAAAAACCGGCCTAAGTGACCGGTTTTAAAGGGATTTCTTGGTGGAGCGGAGGAGGATCGAACTCCCGACCTTCGCATTGCGAACGCGACGCTCTCCCAGCTGAGCTACCGCCCCAACGAATCACCGATTCTACACACACAAAATCCGTTTTGCCAAGCGTCAAATTTGACCCCAAGCAAAACTACTTCGAAGGCGCCCCAGCGAGCACCCACGTCACGACAGAATGGACATCGGCGGCGCTCATCCCCGGGTGCGAGGGCATAGGAATCGCCCCCCAAACCCCAGCCCCACCGTCTCGCACCTTCTTCTCCAGCTTGGCCTGGGCCGCGGCATCGCCCTTGTACTTCGTGGCGACATCCTTAAACGAAGGTCCCACAAGCTTGCGATCCACCGCATGGCAGCCCATGCAAGCATTCGCCTGAGCGACCTTCAACCCATCCGCCACAGCAGAAAAAGCCGGCGAAGCGAACCCAACAAGAGCCCCAGCAACCACAACCCCACCAACCAAACGCAGCATCACAAAGCCCCCGTATTCCCCGGCTTCGTGGCCGAAGAATTCGTCACGGGCGCGGGCGCCTGGTGCTCAATAGGCTGCGAGGTCACGCCCGAATCAGGCACCGCCCCCACCGTCGGCGCATCGGCAGCAGGCGCCGCCGCCGGCGCACTGGCAGCAGCCGCCGTCGCCACCGCCGCCTGTTGCGCGTCGATGTACTGGTAGCACTTCACCACCTGCGCCACGCCCATCACCCCTGCCGTCGCGTTGGCGGCGATATTGCCTTCATCCGGCGTAACGAGGCCCATCAGATAGATCGTGCCGCGCTCGCTCACCACCTTGAAGTTGTTCGCGGAGATGCCCTTATAGGCAATCAGCTCCCCCTTCACGCGTCCTTCGAGGTACGAGTCGTTCGCGCGCGAGGAGAACGAGCTGGCCGGCTGCACCGCCAGCTCGTTGACGATCGATGCGACGTTCGTCACGGCTCGCACGATGCTCTCCGCCTTCTGCTTCGAGGCGTCGTCGGGCACTTCACCCGTGAGCAGCACGCGCTGGTTGAACACCGCCACGTTCACGTGCGCCGTGTCGGGCAGTTGCTTGCCGAGATCGGCCAGCGCCTTCACCTGGATCTCGCGGTCTTCGGTTTGCGATCCCACCGTGCGGCGGTCGGTTGCCACCAGCGCTGTGCCGCCCGCCGCGCCCGCCAGCGCCAGGAAGCAGCCCTGCAAGCTTGCGCAGAGCGAGGCTGCGAAGCCGATCGTCAGCGTGGTCCGTGCCAGCGCGCGCGTCATGCCGTATCTGCTCATCAACTTCCCCTCTCTTCGTCTTACGGTGTCAGTCTTCGCCCAGCAGCATCGCGTCGATGCCGTCGCACAGGCAGTGGAGTGTTAACAGATGCACTTCCTGAATACGCGCCGTCCGGTCGCCCGGCACACACAGCTGGATGTCGGTATCGGCGAGCACGCCGTTCACGTCGCCGCCGCCCTTGCCGGTCAGCGCGATCACGACCATTTCGCGTTCGTGCGCTTCCTGGATGGCGGCCAGCACGTTCACCGAATTGCCCGAGGTCGTGATGGCAAGCAGCACGTCGCCGGGCTGGCCAAGCGCGCGCACCTGCTTCGCGAATACCTGTTCGTACGCGTAGTCGTTGGCAACGGCGGTGAGCACCGAGGCGTCGGTGGTCAGCGCGAGCGCGGGCAGGCCCGGGCGTTCGCGCTCGAACCGGCCGATCAGTTCGGCGGCGAGTTGCTGGGCGTTGGCGGCGGATCCGCCATTGCCGCATGCGAGGATCTTGTTGCTGTTCGCGAGCGCGGCGAACATCGTATCGACCGCGGCGGCAATCGGGACCGCCAGGGTTTCCATGGTCGCGAGCGTAATGGCTGCGCTATCGCGGAAGTGCTGTTGAATGCGTTCGACGGACATCGACTCTCTAATCTGTACTGCGGGTATCGCAAAATTTCCGCGTGGTGCGGCGTGCCGCAAGTTTAGCGCACTCGAGGGCATTCATTTTCACCCTTCTTTTATTAGCCTCTGTTTTAGCTCTCGTGTGCTTCCGGTTGAAACGCGTCGCGCAGCCACACGAGCCGGCCGCTCTCGAACGCGATCACATCGAAGCGGCACGCGGGCGGCGTTCGCGCCTGCGTGTGAGCTTCGCCGTCCGCACCGGCGCCGCGCCACGTCGCGAGAAAGTAGCGCGCCGCCCGCAGCACGCGCTGCTGTTTGCGCCATCCCACGCTAGCCGCCGCGCCGCCGAATTCCTGCCGTGCGCGGGCGCGCACTTCCACGAATACCAGCGTGCCGTCGCGCTCGCGCATCACGAGATCGAGTTCCCCGCCGCGGCAATTCACGTTGCGCGCGACCAGTTCCAGGCGCTCGCGCCGCAAAAACGCCAGCGCGTGCGCTTCGAAACGCGCGCCTGTCGCGCGGCGTTTGGCATTCGACTGCGCTCGCGCGCAAAAGTTGTCTGCGCGTGCGCGTTCGTTCGCGCCGCTTCCCTCGGGTGCGCTCGCGCCCGCGTGGCACAATGGCGGCCTCTTTACCTGCATTCGCGCGTTGCGTGTCATGACGTCCCTCTCGTCCCCCTTCGAACTCGCACAGGCCCAGCAGTATCCGGCCGCCACGCTGTACGTCGTGGCCACGCCCATCGGCAATGTCGCCGACATCACCTTGCGCGCGCTACACGTGCTCGGCCTCGTCGATCGCATCGCCGCCGAAGACACGCGCAACACCGGCCAGCTCCTCGCGCGCTACGGTATTTCGAAGCCGCTCGTCGCCGTGCACGAGCACAACGAGCGCGAGGCGGCGCAGCGCGTGATCGAGTTTCTGCGCGCGGGCGAGCGCGTGGCCTGCGTGTCCGACGCGGGCACGCCGGGCATTTCCGATCCGGGCGCGAAGCTCGTGGATGCCGTGCGCGCCGCCGGCTTGAACGTCGTGCCGCTGCCCGGCGCAAGCGCGCTCGCAACGGCGCTCTCCGCCGCCGGGGACTGGGTCTCGACCTTCACGTTCCTCGGTTTTCTGCCGCCCAAGCCGAAGCAACGCGCAACCGCACTGCAGCCGCTCGCCACGCATACGCACGCGATGGTGTTTTACGAAGCCCCGCACCGCATCGTCGAAACCGTGCAGTCGCTCGCCGATGCGTTCGGTCCCGCGCGCCGCCTCCTCATCGCCCGCGAATTGACGAAGCTACACGAGTCGCTCTGGAGCGGCACCCTGGCCGAAGCGCCAACGTGGCTCGCAGGGGATGCGAACCGTCAGCGCGGCGAGTTCGTGCTGGTGGTGGAAGGCGCGAGCGAGCAAGCAGATGGCGAAGCCGATCACGACGCGCTCTTGCGCGTGCTGCTTCAGGAAGTGCCGTTGAAAGGCGCGGCGAAGATCGCGGCGGCGCTCACGGGCGCGTCGCGCAACGCGCTCTACGCGCGGGCGCTGGAATTGAAGGGGGCAGGCGAGGAAGAAGAGAACGACTGAGTCGCCAGCCGAAGCCGTCAAAAGCACGAGCCAGAAAACCGAAGGGCCGCCCAACAAGGCGGCCCTTCGCGTATGCATCCGACTGTGCCGAGCGCTTCAGCTTTGGGCGCGTCGCGGCGCACTCAGCGCCACGCCCAAACGAAAGCGCTTAGTGATCGATGTTCGAGTTCGCGGCAACCATCTCCGCTTGCGCGACCTTCGCTTCCTGGCGCGAGAGGCCTTCGATGTTCACCTTCGCCGTACCGGCGTGCTGCACGCCAAGGATCTTGGCGGCGGCATACGAGAGGTCGAGCACGCGGCCACGCGCGTACGGGCCACGGTCGTTGATCTTCACCACCACCCACTTCGACGTGCTGGGCACGCTCACGCGCACATACGAGCCGAGCGGCAGCGTGCGGTGAGCAGCCGTGAGCGCCTGCATGTTGAAGCGCTCGCCGCTTGCGGTGCGGCGGCCGTGGAACGCGCGGCCATACCACGAGGCGCGGCCGGTCTGGTGGAACGAGTGGACGTCCGCGCCGTTCTCGTCGATCGCCTCGGCGTTTGCGAGCGAGCTGTCCTTCGCGGTGCCCGATGCGGGCAGCGCAGCGAGCGCGGAGCCGTAGCCCTGCGGCGCGGTGAATGCGGCGTCCTTCGTGCGAAGGGCGTCGCTGGCCGCCTGGTCCTGCGGGCCAGGCGGCATGGCGCAACCGGCCAGAATGGACACGGCTGCGAGACTCCCGAGTCGTCGTCGAGTCAGTCTAAGGTTCATAACATTGCCATCACGTTTTCGAAGCCCGTCCCGCGCCATGTGTGCGCGTTGTCGGAAAGGCTTCGGCGGTCGCAGGCATGGCTTCGCCATCGCTCGCCTGGAATGAAAAAGGCGAACGCGTGCCAATGCCCGGATGCAGCCCTAACAAGCCGCTAACCGCTAGTTATCTTTCACGTCTGGCGCAACCTGTCCCCGGCAGCCTGACCAGACCCCACATGCCGCCATCGAACGATGAAACTCGTTCAGGCGCGCCGGAAACTCTCGGCGCACAGGAACGGCGGCGTAGGCCCCACCCAGCGTCACGGCATGTAGGCCGTTGCAGGCGCGTGGCACCTGGCTGGGCAAGACGTGCGGCGTCGAACGGATCGACACCTGATTTGCCATCTTGTAAGGCAGCCTCTTTCGGCCAGCCTTCAACGACAGCACTGCTTGACGGCGATGTATGCGACCTCTTTTTTTACGAAGGTCACACCGCCCTTTGAAAGCACGAATTCCGTGCGTGATGGGTCGCATTATACCCAAAAGTTATTCCTGTCACGCCTCTGCCCCACAAACCTCCATGATTTTTCACTATTGGCGTAACAAAGCCGTTCGTCTTGCGCCGCCGCATCCCTTGTCAGACAAGGGATTTCGGCTGACGCGAGCAGCGTCGGCGGCACTTCCTGCACCCCGGTACAATCGATCCTTTGGCTGGGGCCGCCGGCGCGCACCGTCGCTTTCGAATCATTGCTGCGCCCGCCCCGCGAGACCCGAACCCTACGATCCCCGCATGAAAGTCACGCTGATTCCTGTCACGCCGTTCCAGCAAAACTGCTCGCTGCTCGTCGATGAAACGACGAACCGCGCCGCCGTCGTCGATCCGGGCGGCGACCTCGAACGCATCGAAGCCGAGATCGAGCGTCAGGGCGTGCAGCTGGAAAAGGTGCTGCTCACGCATGGCCACCTCGACCACTGCGCCGGCGCGAAGGCGCTCGCCACGAAGTTCGGCGTGCCGATCGAAGGCCCGCAGGAAGACGAGCGCTTCTGGATCGACCAGTTGCCGCAGCAGAGCGTGCGCTTCGGCTTCGGCCACGCCGAAGCGTTCGAGCCCACGCGCTGGCTTCACGACGGCGACACGGTGCGCTTCGGCAGCGAGGAACTCGAGGTCTATCACTGCCCCGGGCACACGCCGGGTCACGTGATTTTCTTCAGCCGCAAGCACCGGGTCGCCACGGTCGGCGACGTGCTGTTCGCGGGTTCGATCGGCCGCACGGACTTTCCGCGCGGCAATCATGCGGACCTGATCCGTTCGATCCGCGAAAAACTCTGGCCGCTGGGCGACGACATCACGTTCGTGCCGGGCCATGGCCCGGTTTCGACATTCGGCGAGGAGCGCCGCTCCAACCCCTACGTCGCAGATGGCGTACCTGGATGAGAGTGAAAAGTACGATGAATCAAGCCGCTATTGAGGAGATATACGTCAGCACCGACGTCGAGGCCGATGGTCCCATTCCCGGCCCGCATTCGATGCTGAGTTTCGCTTCGGCGGCGTACACCGCCGACAAGCGTTTGATCGCCACGTTCTCGGCCAATCTCGAGATGCTCGAAGGCGCGGCGCCGCATCCGGTGCAGGCCGCCTGGTGGGAGACGCAGCCCGAAGCCTGGGCCGCGTGCCGCAAGGATCTGCAAGACCCGGCGGCGGCGCTCGTCGCCTATGTCGAATGGGTCGGGGCGCTGCCCGGCAAGCCGGTGTTCGTGGCAATGCCGGCGGGCTTCGATTTCACCTTCATGTTCTGGTACATGATGCGCTTTGCCGGGCGTTGCCCGTTCTCGTGGTCGGCGCTCGATATCAAGACGCTCGCCTTCGCGATGACGGGCCTGCCGTACCGCAAGTGCATCAAGCCGCGCTTTCCGAAGCACTGGTTCGACGATCATCCGCACACGCACGTCGCCCTTGACGACGCGATCGAGCAAGGCGCCCTCTTCTGCAACATGCTGGCCGACTTGCGCGCGCAGCAAGCCGCGCTCGCCGCTGATGGGGACGACTCAGGGCAAAACGCCGCGAGCACTCCGGCAAATTAGGTAATCTCCCTCATCACCAGCGCTTTGCATTGCGTTCTGTTCTCCTGGCCTCTAACATTCAGGAATACAGCGACGCAATGGAGGCGCAGTTGACACTCGATACGTTCTCTCAGAAGATCCTGCGCCTGCTGCAGCTCGACGCGCGCCGTTCGGTCCAGGAAATCTCCGACCAGGTGGGGCTCTCCAGCACCCCTTGCTGGCGCCGTATCAAGGACATGGAACAGTCGGGCGTGATCCAGCGCTACACGGCGCTGCTCGATCGCGAAAAGCTTGGCCTGCACGTCTGCGCACTCGCGCATATCCATCTCACGCGCCACACCGAAGGCGGCGTCGAAGCCTTCGAACGCGAGATCGCCACCTGCCCCGAAGTCACCGAGTGTTACAGCACCACGGGCGAATCGGATTACATCCTCAAGATCGTAGCGCCCGACATCAAGGCCTACGACGCCTTCCTGCACGAACGCATCTTCCGCATTCCCGCGGTGGCGCAGGTGCGCACGAGCGTCGTGCTGCGGGAAATCAAGTTCGATACGCAATTGCCGCTGTGAAGCCAGCATAGCGCGGCGGCTTCTCTGCCGCGCAGTGCGTTCCTACTGCGTGGCGCGGTTCAATGTGCCTCACGCGGTTTGTCGTGCACGGCCAGCGCGCCATGCGCATCGAGCGGCTGCATGACGTCGAGCTTGCTTGCGCCGAGGCGGGCACGCAGCGCTTCCAGGTCCACCGAGGCCACGCGGCGCGCGTCGTCCGCCGCGGCCAGCACCACCTGAATCTCCAGCCCGGTACTCAAGTAGTGCAGCGTGATGGCTTCGACATGCACGTCATGCTCCGCCAGCGCGTTTCGCAGGCGCTCTGCCACATCGTCGCGTGCAGGCAGGTTGGCTACGGAGCGCACGTGCATGTCGTCTTCGGGATCGACGTGAATCAGCGCGTCGAGCACGCGTGAATCGGTGAGCAGGCGAGCGCGCGCCGTCTCCGCGATGTAGTGCCCTTCCGAAACCGAAATCAGCGGATCGACGAGAATGTGCGCATCCACAAGCGCGAGGTCGCCGGTCTTGCGTGTGCGCATCTCGTGCACGTCGAGCACGCCCGGCGTGTCCATCAGCAGCGCGCGCAGGTCCGCGGCGGCGGCTTCGTCGAGCGCGCGGTCGGAGAGGTCCTGCAGCGCGTCCCAGCCGAACACCCAGCCCATGCGCGCGACCATGAAACCGACAATGGCCGCCGCGATCGGATCGAGCAGCCGCACGCCCGCGAGGCTGCCCACGATGCCGATCGCCACGACCAGCGACGACGCCGCGTCCGAGCGCGCATGCCATGCATTGGCGATCAGCATGGCCGAGCGCACGCGCTGCGCCTCGCGCAGCATGTAGCGAAACAGCCCTTCCTTGGAAACCAGCACGAGGAGCGCCACGACCAGTGCGCTCACGTGCAGCGCCGGAATATCGCCGAGATTCATGATGCGCGTGCCGGCGCGCACCAGCATGCCGACGCCCACCGCAATCAATAATGCGCCGAGGAATAACGACGCGACCGTCTCGTAACGGCTGTGGCCGTAGTTATGATCGGCGTCCGGCTTTGCGCCGCTATGCCGGTTGGCCAGCAGCACGACGAAGTCGGAAACGATATCCGCCAGTGAATGCACGCCATCGGCGATCAACGCCTGCGAATGCGCAAGCACGCCGATGACGATTTGCAGCACCACCAGCACACTATTGACGGCAACGCTGACCCACGTCGTGCGGCGCGCGACCTCGTGTTTATCTGATAACGGTGGGGCGGAGGAAGAAGTCATGCGCGGCGGGAGAGCAAATTAGGGAATAACCGCGATTGTAGCGACTGTGTGCGTCGATTTTATGGATAGCCCTAAAAATCTCTTTTAAATCAGATGCCTACAATACCAGGAAGCATTCGCATTCATGCCACGGACACGGCTCGATCCAATCGCGCGTGGCGCAGAAAATCAAAAAGCCGCGCGTCCCCGGACTGCGCGGCTTCTTGTTTTCGAGAATCGGGAGATACCTCGCCCGACTCCGCTCCTGCTTTCACTCATGCGCAGCGCGTTCAAACGCGCCGCTGACAAGTTGATTTACTTCTGGATCAGAAAACGATCGCGGTCTTGACCGGCGATCCAGCGCGGCGGCTTGCCGCGGCCCGACCAGGTGCTGCCGCTGTCGGGATCGCGGTATTTCGGCGCGACGCTCGCACGCGAACGGCTGGCTGCCTTCGCGGCTTTGGCGCTGGCGCGGCCGCCACCGAGTTCTGCCAGGGTAATGCCGTAGTCGGACATTTTCTGCTTGATTTCGTCGAGGACCTCGGCATATTCGCGAGCCTTCGCCTCTTCAATCTGCTTTTCCAGCTTTTCTCGCTGAGCGAGGAGTTCCTTGTAGGAAGACATAGGTGCCCTTGTGGTTTGATCTTAATGGCTACTGATCTCGCGCCAGTATGCCGATTGATAGATGCGTGCCTCGGAAATCGGTGGCGAGATTAACACAAATTTGAATGTCGGGATGCGTGTAAGCAATAAAAATAATTAAAGCCAGATTTCCAATCCACGGCCTTCCTGCAAGCGCCTAACTCATTGTCATTTCGTGCAAATCGGTATTTTTACTAAATCCCGCTTTTGCCGGATAAATCCACGTCTCATAATTAGCAGCGGATGAAAATTAAATGCGTTGAAATACGTCAAACATTTCATCGCATGACAACTTTGCGCCAATCAACGGGGACAGAAACCGGTTGCTGCGAAGCAGCATGTGGCGACACGCTATATAGAACGGCG
Source organism: Paraburkholderia sp. CNPSo 3076 (assembly GCF_026343935.1). Lineage (NCBI taxonomy): Bacteria > Pseudomonadati > Pseudomonadota > Betaproteobacteria > Burkholderiales > Burkholderiaceae > Paraburkholderia > Paraburkholderia sp. CNPSo 3076. Next base: position 15,192 of record NZ_JAPMAL010000059.1, read on the forward strand.
GATAACGCCCGCATGGGCAGAAAATCCCGTCATTGCGTATGGCGCTCAATGCAGTCTGCCAGCACCGCATGCAAGGATTGCAAATCTGGCTGCGGCGCATCGAAAACGAAGCGCGTGCGGGCGCCGTCGATCACGAGATCGGCGCCGTAGCGATCCACGCCCGCGAGATCCAGTCCGGCGCGGCGCGCGGCGTGCGTTTCGAAAAAGCGGATCAGCGTGGTTTCTTCGGTGGGAGCGAGCGGCGCCAGCGTGTCGAGGTCGGCGCCGTCCATCCAGCCCATCGCGCCAAAGCCGCCGATATAGCGCAGCCGCTCGACGTGCATGACCCAGAAGGTGAAGTCGCCGAGTGCGAGATAACGCTCGGCGTCCGGGTGATAGCGCACGTAGCGCCGCGCCAGCGCCTCGTTCGCTTCGTGGTCGGCCGCCTCGAGCGGTTCGAAGCGGCCGAGCAGCGTGGCGCGCGGGGCGTTCAGCACGTCGGCGTCGCTTGCGTGCGCGACGAGAAAGCCCGCGCGCGGGTCGTCGAGCAGATTGCGCGTGTGCTCGGCCAGGTGACTCACCAGGATCACCGGGCGGTGCCGCGCGTCGGGCGCGAACGGCAGCAGCGTGGGATACGGGAAACCGCGCGGCTCGCGCGAGTGCGTGGCGAGCGCACCGGTGGGCGCCTGGTGCAGCAGATGCAGCGGGGCGTGGGCGGGAATCTTCAAGGGCGCGTCCTCGAACGATGGATCCTCCTGATATTAGAGCAGCTGGCCCGGGCAACGCGCTGCGACAGGCCAGTCGCACCTTCGTTAGAATCATCGCTTGCTTTCAGGCGCCTTCCTGGTCCCTTCTCTTCCTTCTGCCCGGAATTCCCGTGTCCGACCGACCGACCGATCCTGCCCTCGCCGTGGCGAGCCCAGCCGCCCATCATCGGGCGCTGCCCGCCGCCACGCGCCATCGCGCACGCATCGCGACTATGGCGCTCTTTTTCGTCGCCGGCATGATGTACGCGTCGTGGGGCGTGCACGTGCCGACCGTGCGCGACAAGTTCCATCTGAGCCCGGCCCTGCTCTCGTATGCGCTGTTCGCGGTCGCGGGCGGCTCGATCGCCGCGATGACGACCATCGGCGGCTGGATCGCACGCGTGGGCTCGCGCCGCGCCTGCCTCACCGGCGGCCTGACGATGTCCGTGTGCGGCGCGCTGATCCTGGTGGTGCCTTATTACTGGATGCTGATCGTCGTGCTCGCCTTTTTCGGCGTGGGCATGGCCACGCTCGACGTCGCCATGAATGCCGAAGCGAGCGCTGTGGAAGAAGCCGTCGCCAAGCCGATCATGTCGGGGCTGCACGGCATGTTCAGCCTGGGCGGCATGGCGGGCGCGGCGATTGGCGGCGCGCTGCTCGCGCGCGGCATGGCGCCGGCGCTGCATCTATTTCTCGCGTCGGCGCTGGCGGCGCTCGTGCTGTTCGTCTCGTGCCCGGCCGTGCTGCCGCACGTGCCGCACGCCACGCACGGCGAGCACGCGAAAACCGGCAACCGCTGGCGCACGCCCGCGCTCTGGGCGCTCGGCGCCATCGCGCTCATCGCCCTGATCGCCGAAGGCGCGATGTACGACTGGGCCACGGTCTACATGCGCGACGTGGTGCTCTCCACACCCGCGCTCGCGAGCGCGGCCTACGCGGCGTTCTCGGGCGGCATGGCCGCGGCGCGCTTCGCCGGCGACGCCGTGCGCGCGCGTTTTGGCGCGCCGCAGCTCGTGATGGCGAGCGCCTCGCTCGCGTGCGCGGGCATGATCGGGGCGCTGCTGCTGCCGTACTCGTTCACCGCGCTCACGGGCTTCACGCTGATGGGCCTCGGCCTCGCCAACATGATGCCGGTGCTGTTCGCGGCCGCCGCGCGCGTGAAGGGCATCCACGCGGCCGAAGGGCTCGCGCACGTCGCGGGCATCGCCTATTTCGGCTTGCTGTTCGGGCCGGTGGTGATCGGCGGCATCACCCAGGTGACCAACCTCACAGTCGGGCTTGCCGTGGTGGCGTTGTGCGCGGCGCTCGTGGCGTTTGCGGGGCCGAAGGTGTTGCGGCGGTTGGGCATCTAAAAGCGCATCGACTACTGCGTCGCTCGCAACCTCAAACAAAAAAAAGCCCGCAGGCCCAGTTCTAAACTGAGCCGCGGGCTTTTCCAATCGCGTGAGCGAAATCGCTAAGCGATTTACATCTTCACGACGTCGAGCAGCGACTTCTTGCCCGACTTGTAGTTGTACAGCGAAATCACGCCGTGCTTGAGGTCGCCCTTCGAATCGAAGGTCGTCTCGCCAATCACGCCCTTGTAGTCCGTCGTCGGCATTTCGGCGAGGATCTTTGCCGGATCCGTCGAGTTCGCACGCTTCATTGCATCGACGATGATGTACACAGCGTCATACGTGAACGGTGCGTAGATCTGGATCGGCTGGCCGAAGCGCTTCTCGAACTTGGTTTCGAATTCCTTGCCGCCCGGCATCTTTTCGAGCGCCATGCCCGCTTCCGAACACACGATGTTGTCGGTCGCGTCGCCGGCGAGGTCGGCCAGCTTGTCGGTACAAACGCCGTCACCCGCGAGCACCTTCGCGCGCAGGCCAAGCTGCTTGGCTTGCTTGGCGAACGGGCCGCCAGTGGCGTCCATGCCGCCGTACATGATCGCGTCGGGGTTTTCGCCCTTGATCTTCGTCAGAATGGCGCGGAAGTCCACGGCCTTGTCGTTCGTCGCGTCATGCGACAGCACGTTCATGCCGAGCGACTTGGCGGTCTTCTCGAATTCGTTCGCGAGACCCTGGCCATAAGCCGTCGAGTCGTCGACCACGGCAACGGTCTTGACCTTCAGGTTCTTCGCCGCGTAGTTCGCGAGCGCCGGGCCCTGCTGGGCGTCGGTCGCCACGACACGGTAGGTCGTCTTGAAGCCTTGTTGCGTGTAGGCCGGGTTCGTGGCCGACGGCGAGATCTGCAGGATGCCTGCATCGCTGTAGATCTTCGACGCCGGGATCGACGTGCCCGAGTTCAGGTGGCCGACGACGGCAACGACCTTGTCGTCGACGAGCTTCTGCGCGACCTGGGTGGCCGTGCGCGGGTCAGCTGCGTCGTCTTGTGCGTCGAGCACGAGCGTGACCTTCTGGCCGCCGATCATGAGGCCCTTCGCGTTGATCTCTTCGACTGCGAGACGTGCGCCGTTTTCGTTGTCTTTACCGAGGTGCGCAATCCCACCCGTGAGCGGCGCGACGTGGCCAATCTTGACCGTAACGTCTGCGCTCGCTGCCGTTGCGAACGACGCGAACATAATGGCCGCAGCGCTGATCGGCAACAGCTTGTGAAGCTTGATAGTCATGTAAGTCTCCAGTTTCGAACCCAAAAGCTACGTAATCGCCCAGTGCTCCCGCGCCCCGAACGTGTCGCTCCCCGTGCGGACGACCACGCAGGATGCATCCTTGATGCACCTGGCCAGCATGGCGAATGGCCCGTTCATGGCGGGCCGCCCATCCATACTTGCGCGCAAGTGTAGGTGATCAAATTAATTTGGGGGACTTTTTTCAGATATTGGTGCGAGTACCAATATGCGTACTGCAAGAACAGTTCGAAACCCTGATCAATCGGCCGCAAGCCTTATGTAATAAGGCATCCCGACTTTGGATCCAATTACTGGGATATTCCCTGAGGGGTCCCGAGCGAATCGTTTTTGAGTTTATTTGACGGGAGTTATTGGTGTGTTAGCGCAGGCGTTCCGGGAATACACCAGGACGCGTCGCGACGATATGAAAATCCCTCGCATTCGCGATAACGTTTGCGAGTCGCGCGGGCGTCGAGCACGCGCTTTTTTGCGCGTGCCGGTTCAAGTAAGCATTCGATTAATTTCGGACGCCGATGCGTTGCAGACTCGCATCTCACGCGGCCGCGTGCCTCACGCGTCGTGACTGAGTTGGCCGGGTAGTTGGCCGAGAAGCGCGCGCCATTCGGCATCGAGCGCAGCGACGATTTGCGCTGCGCCGAGACGAGCGCGGGTGTCGTCGGGCCGCCCGCCATCGGCCCCTGCACGAGCGGCAGGCGCAAACCGAAGCGGCGGCTGAACGGCGTGGAAAGGTCGGGCGACGTGCGCAATGCGGGAGCAGAACTCATAAGGCGATCCTTATATGGCTGAATGAGCGATGACGGTACGAATCGCTACCGACTCTAGCCAAAGCCCTCGTGCCCGAAAAATGAATAATCGAGATCATTACGATCCGCTTGCGAGAACGAGTTTTCGGTGGCGTGCGCTGCAGAGAGTCAAGGGCCTATGGCAAACTGGCTCCCCGATTTCGCGACGCGTCGCGGGCAGTGTGCGAGCCGCCTGCCAGCCCACTGCGGCGCGTCGCATGACTCCTTGATGAACACGGAGAAACAACATGAGCGTTTCGACCCAATGGATCGACATTCCCGCCGGCAATGACAGCTTCGGCGCGTACCTCGCGCTGCCCAAGGGCGGCAGGGGTCCGGGCATCGTCATCCTGCAGGAGATCTTCGGCGTGAACGGGCACATCCGCGACGTCGTCGAGCAATACGCGCTCGACGGCTACGTGGCGATCGCCCCCGACGTGTTCTGGCGCGCGGCCCCGCGCGTCGAGCTCGACTACGTGGGCGCGGACCGCGATCGCGGCATCGCGCTGATGCAGAAGACGGACGTCAACCTCGTGGTCGAGGACATCGCCGCGGCGGCCGCCGCGCTGCGCGCGCTGCCCGAGTGCACGGGCAAGGTCGCGGCGATCGGCTACTGCTTCGGCGGCCGTCTTGCCTACCTGGCGGCCGCCGGCGGCTCGGTGGATGCAGCGGTGTCCTACTACGGCGGCGGCATCCAGAATCAGCTCGATCTCGCCGACAAGGTCACCAAGCCGATTCTCTTCCACTACGCCGAACTCGATCACGGCATTCCGCTTTCGGCGGTGGGCCAGGTCAAGGAGCGCTTCGCGGGCCGCCCGAACGCCGAATTCCACCTGTACCCGAACGCCGATCACGGCTTCAACTGCTCGGTGCGCGCCTCGTACAACCAGCATGCTTCGGCGCTCGCGCACGGCCGCACGCTGAGCTTCCTCGCCGAGCATCTGTAATACCCTGGTACCGCGGGCGGCGGCACTTGTTGCGTCGACGCCCGGCTGTCGTTGCGCACGCCTTGATGCGTCGATGCGCGCGCAACGACAACCCCGGCGGGCGCGCCGCCCGCTTACACTCCTTGCGTAGCCCGTATCGCTTAAGCCCGCCCCAACCCGACGACGAGGAGTGCGCGCCTTGCAGTCCGACTATCTGGAATACGACGCCATCGGCCTCGCCGATCTCGTGCGACGCCGCGAGGTGAGCGCGCGCGAGCTGCTCGACACCGCCATCGCCCGTGCGGAAGCCACCAATCCCGCGATCAACGCCATCGTCCTCAAGGACTATGAGGCGGCGCGCGAGCGCGCGCGGCGCATCGAGGCGTCCGGCAACGGCGTGAACGCGCTGAGCGAAGGGCCGCTCGCGGGCGTGCCATTTCTCGTCAAGGACCTCGGCGCGGCGGTGGCCGGGCTGCGCATGACGCTCGGCAGCCGCCATTACCGCCACTACATTCCCACCACCGACGCGCCCGTGGTCGCGCGCTTTCGCGCCGCGGGCCTGAACATCTTCGGCAAGACGAGCGCCTCGGAACTCGGGCAGATGCCCTACACCGAACCGGAGCTGTTCGGCCCCTGCCGCAACCCGTGGAACCTCGATCACACGCCCGGCGGCTCGAGCGGCGGCGCGGCCGCCTCGGTCGCGGCGGGCATCGTGCCGCTCGCACATGCGTCCGACGGCGGCGGGTCGATCCGCATCCCGGCGTCGTGCTGCGGACTCTTCGGCTTCAAGCCGTCGCGCGCGTTCCAGCCGGCGTCCGACGTGCCGCCGCCCCCCGGCGCGCTCGGCGTCGATCTCGCGGTGTCGCGCAGCGTGCGTGACAGCGCGCTGATGCTCGACCTGATCGCCGGCGATCCCGCGCTGCCTGCCGGCGCGCCCGGTACCTTCCTCGCCGCCGCGCGCGCGCCGCTCGACGGGTCGAGGCCGCTCGCCATCGCGCTGTTGACCGAGCCGATGTTCGCGGACACGCTCTCGCCGGAAGTGCGCAGCGCGCTCGACGACGCCGCCGAACTGCTCACGTCGCTCGGCCACCGCGTGGAGCCGTATTCGCTGCCCGTGAACTACGCGCAGGCGCGCGAAGCCTTCCTCATGCTGTGGTCGGTGGTGGCCGAACAGTACGTGCTGCACGCGGACGACATCACCGGCACGAAGCCGCGCCGCCAGGAGTTCGAGATCGCAACCTGGGCCATGGCGCACATCGGCCAGAAGCTCGGCGAGCGCGAGCTGCCCGCGGCGCTCGACGTGCAGCAGCGCATCACGGCGCAACTCGCCGACCTGATGAAGCGCTACGACGTGCTGTTGTGCCCGACGCTCGCGGCGCCGCCGGTGAAAATCGGCGAACTGAAGCCGAGCCAGAGCGAGCGCATCCAGATGCGCGCGGTCACGGCCATGCCGGTGGAAGTGCTGATGAGAAAGCTGCTGACCGAAGCCTCGAACAAGGCGTTCGCGTGGGCGGGCTGCACCGAGCTTTTCAACCTGACTGGCCAGCCGTCGATGTCGGTGCCGCTCGCGTGGAACGCACGTGGGCTGCCGATCGGCGTTCAGTTCGCCGCACGCGAGGGCAACGACGCATTGTTGCTGCGCCTCGCGGCGCAACTGGAGGCGGCGCGCCCGTGGTTCAACCGTCGGCCGCCTTTGCTGCAGGCGCGGCTCTAGCGCGCCTGCGCTTTCATGAACGACGTGCGCGGGCAGCCAGGCGCGTGGGGTCTACGTACTGGGGTCTACGTACTGCGCGCCCGCGCCGTTTGATCACGCCTTCTTGTTATAGGCGCTGCACCAGCCCTTGCCCGCGACCTGCTTGCCGCCGAACATCGGGCACGGCGCGAACGCGTCGGTGGCCTTGCCCTGGTAGAACGTGCAGTTGCTGCAGTCCTGGCCGGGGGCGTACTTCGCGAACTTGGCCTTGTCGACCTTGGTCGCGTCGAGCTTGTAGCCGAGCGCCTGGGAGGTGGGATCGGATTCGGCAGCCTTAGGCGCGTCGGCGAAGGCCTGGCGCGAAAGCGCGAGCGTCGAAGCGACGCTGATGCTCGTGATCAGAAAGCTGCGGCGGGACGATTTCATGTGACTCACTCCAGTATTGTGGCGATTCGTTCGCTGGGTTTTCGCGCGGCGCCTTGGTGTGGCGCGCGCCGCGCATGCCTCTGAGCCGCTCTGGTGGCGGCGTCGCGAAGAAGCTTAACAACGAAGCAAGCCCCGGTGACGCTGCAATGCCGGAGATAAGTGAGCGGCATGATGCCGCTTAAGCGGAAGAACGGCCCAAAACCGGATCAATCGAACGAAGCCATCTCGCACACGCGCTGCGCGATCGCGAGCGAAGCCGTGAGCCCCGGCGACTCGATGCCGAACAGGTTCACGAGGCCGCGCACGCCGTGCGATGCCGCGCCCTGGATCATGAAGTCGGCGGCGGGTTCGCCCGGCCCGGAGAGCTTCGGGCGGATGCCCGCGTAGGCCGGCTGCAGCGCGCCGTCGGGCAGGGCGGGCCAGTAGGTGCGGATCTGCGCGTAGAAGGAATCGGCGCGGCGGGGATCGACGTCGTAATCGACCGCATCGATCCATTCGACGTCGGGGCCGAAGCGCGCCTGGCCGCCCAGATCGAGCGTGAGATGCACGCCGAGGCCCGCGTCGTTGGGCATCGGGTAGATGAGACGCGAGAACGGCACGCGACCCGAAACGCTGAAGTAATTGCCGCGCGCCAGATAGAACGGCGGCACGTGCCGCGCGTCGAGCCCGCGAATGCGCCTGGCGAGCTTCGTCGCATACAGGCCCGCGCTATTGATGACGCAGGCGGCGCGGAGGTCGATCGGCGCGCCGCCGCCCGTTCGCACCGTGAAGCCGCTGCCCAGCGCATCGATCGACTCGACCGGCGACTTCAGCGCGATCACGGCGCCGTCGCGCTCGGCGTCGCCTTGCAGCGCGAGCATGAGCTGATGGCTGTCGACGATGCCGGTTTGCGGCGAGTACACGGCCGCGACGCATTCGAGCGCCGGTTCGAGCGCGAGCGCCTCGCTCCCGCTGATGCGCGTGAGGTCGAACACGCCGTTTTCCTTGCCGCGCGCGCGAATCGCCTCGAGTTGCGGAATCTGGTTCGCCGCCGTCGCGACGAGCAGCTTGCCGCAGCGCGCGTGCGTGACGTTGCGCGACGCGCAGTACTCGTAGAGCATTTCGCGCCCGCGCACGCATAACGTGGCCTTGAGCGAGCCGCGCGGGTAGTAGAGCCCGGCGTGAATGACCTCGCTATTGCGCGAACTGGTGCTGGTGCCGATGGCCTCGGCGGCTTCGAGCACGATCACCTCGCGCCCGCGCGCGGCAAGCGCCCGCGCTACGGCGAGGCCGACCACGCCCGCACCGATCACCACGCATTCGATCTGGTCCATGTCCCTGCGTTCCGCCTTCGCAGCGCCGGCAGGCAAGCCAGCCGCACCGCGATCCTCTCTGCCATGGGGTCGGCAGCGCACCTGGCGCGCTGCCGCATGACAAAAATTGTACGCCGCCCGGCGGGGAGGCTACGCCAGACTCTCGCAAGGAAAGCGCGGAAGGAAACAGAGAAGGGGTGTCGCCGCGCTGCGCGGCCCGCTTTTCAAGCGAGGCGCGCACCCGCCAAAGCGTCAGTTGGCGACGTTGCGAGCGTGGAAGAAGCCCGTGACCTGCTCGCGAGGCGCGGTATAGCCACCCATCGCGTATTGCTGCGGATAAGCCGGCGAATTCGGGTCCAGACTCAGTTCGCCGTGAGCACGGGCGCTGGCCAGCTCGGCCTTCACTTCGGCGCGCGTTTTCGGGGCGTTCGTGGCCACCGCCGCGACGGAAAGCGATTGAACCGCCGGCGTCGCCGTATCGCCGCCAGCGAATGCGGGCGCAGTAACAAAGGCGGTGGCGGCGCTGACCAGCAGGGCGGCAAGCATAACGGACTGCTTCATGGCGATGCTCCTTCGAGGCGGTACCCGGCAAGCTTTGCAACCCATGCTGGCCAGCCGGCGGAATCCAGACAACGTGTCGGACACGTGGGAGCCAGTGTAAACACGGGCTATCGAAAAACCATCCCGATAAGCAACAAGTCAGCGTTGCAGCCACGACAACAATTTGCTTCAAATCACCCCAATTGATTTATGGTTGTTGCGCTTCAATAACCAATCATTCGGCGCGCGATGGTTGAAGCGCCCCTGCCGCGTCCCCATGTTTCATGAACCGCTGCGGTCCGGCGTTTGCGAACCCGGTATAGGATCGATGGTCAGAACGTACCCGCCCCCGCCGTAGCGTTGCCGACACTGTCGCCTCGCGCGGCGCCGTGCACGGAGCCACTCATATGAAGTTGTGGAAACATTGCCTTGCCCTGCTGCTCTGCGCCGCCCTCGCGGGAACGAGCGTGTGCGCGCTGGCGCAGGGAACCGCGCAGCCGGCTTATACGACGCCTTCGGAACCCCCCATCCTGCCGGGCGCGCAAGCGCCGACGGAGCCCCCGCCACCGCCGCCTCCCCCGCCCGCGACCTCA
>NZ_JAPMAL010000060.1:0-24711 GCF_026343935.1 Paraburkholderia sp. CNPSo 3076
CTACTGGACACCACGCAGGCCTCCCGAGGTAAGCTCAACCGCCTTCACCGCACACCTGCCAGATCTACCTCCCCGGTCCTTGATGGTTGTGGACTTCGCGATCATTTGCTCGCTCGTCCGACCTGGTGGGCCTCATATCTGGTTTCTGTTCGTCAGGTCGCGGCTTTGCTACACGCTTCCTTCAGACCCCGCCTCGCGACGACGCCCTTGCGTTTCACTAGCCCTTCGCCCCATCTGGCTGGGCAGGGGACTCGCACCCCCAAGCTGTTGCGCATGCTCGGCGCACAAAAAAAACCCGGCGTGAGCCGGGTTGGGTTGAACGAAAACGGGCAATCAGATGATCACCTCCACCATTTCGCCGAACGGAGCCTGGCGCGCCCGACGCAGTGGCGTCGTCGAGGCCCACAGCACCGGGTACGACGGAAGCACGTCGGGGAAGTCGCCATCCATGTCCGTCAGATAGACGAGGAATGCCGGATTGAGGCCCTCCACTTCCAGACGACGGAACGGATCGGTGAAGGCCGTGCCGCCCCCACCCTTCACCGGCGCAAGCTCGATCGGGTCACCCCGTTCGAAGACCTGCACCTGCGTGACGCGCTTGTCGCAGTCCATCACGATCAGACGCGCGGGGCGAACGACTTCGGCCACGTGGATGATCTCGGCCGCGAACTGCGCCTGCGTCTCGTCGAAGACCGAGCCGCTGCTGTCGCGTACAAACACCGCGTCACCCACAGCCGGCGAATGCAGCGACGGCAGGTAGAACCCGCGATGCAGGTAACGGCGGTTGGGCATCGCGAAGCTGTAATCGTCGTTGGTCACCTGCTGCGCAAAGCGCATCAGGATCGAACGCCAGTCCACAGATGGCTCCGCTGCTGCCTCCACCATCGCCTGCATGACGCCGGGAAGCTTGCCGCGCATCTTCGCCGCTTTCGCGGCCTGGAGCGTGGCGACCTTCCACTCGGCTTCCTTCACGGGTTTGTCCGGCCCCGGATAAGGGCGGACCTCGCCGCACGAAGGCGGTGCATCGGGATCGGGAGCCGCTGACGGTGTGTTCGCGCCGTTCGCGGGTGCCTGCTGGGCGCCCGGCGCTTGCGCACCGGGTTTGCCGCCAGACTTCTCCTTTTCCTTTTGCCTCGCCTCCTGCGTGAGGGCCGCGTAAATCTCCTCGGCCGACTTGCCATGAAAGCGCGCGTCGTCGAGGTGTCCCGCTGGCAGGACCATGCCCGCCTGCTTCACGACCGGATTGATGGCGTAGTCGCACGCATCATTCCACCGCTTCGCGTCGCGCGGCCCCTGCCGGAAGCAGTGGCCGTTGGCGACGTGCAGGATCTCGTGCGCGAGCACGCCCCGGCATTCCAGATCGTTCAGGGTGTCAAGATACGCCGGGTTGTAGCCCAGCGCCTCTCCGTCCACCCAGAACGTCCTGCAAGCCGGATCCTCAACTACCTTCAGACGCAGCGCCAGCGCGCCGAAAAACGGCTGGTCCATCACGAGCGCGGAACGCTGTTTCGAGATGCGGGTATCCATGCTCACCTCACGCCGCGATGCGCAGCTGCGGCGCGGGGCCGGCCTTGGGCATCGCTGCCTGCGGCTTGCCGCCCATGAAGGCTTCCATCAGTTCCTCGATCTCGGTTGCCTTGGCGGCCACCTGGGAACGAAGCACCTCGGATTCCTTCAGGTCGACGCCGTTGTGCACGGCGAGGTGACGGTTGGCCTGCTCGAGGATGTGGTTCAGCTGCGGATCGTTGCTGAAATTCAGCTTCGGCAGCAGTCCGCACAGCTCACGCACGTTGTCGGCAACGTCGATACGTACGCCACCGGCCGCATACAGCCGGTTAGCCATCGCAGACACGGCATCGTAGAGACGGTGCACGATGTCCTGGTTCGCGTGGTCGATCGAGCGCATGACGTGCTGATCAATCTCTGAACGCAGGCTCGTGAGCACGTCCTCGGGCAAATCGACGCCGAACTGGCTGGCGTCTGGGAACGGCAGGACCGCCATGCGCACGCCGAACTTCTCGCCAAGCTGCGCGAGCGTCGGATAGTCCGCCTCGTTGAACAGGCCGTTCATCTCCTGACGTGCCTGTTCCTTCAGGTCCAGATAGTCCGTGAGGAACACCTGCACGGCGAGATCAAACTCGTCCTTCATCCTGCGCATCTGTGCCGAGAATTCCATGTAGATGGACGTCGGCAGCAGACGCACCGAAAGCTGGTTGTACTCCAGCGTATGGTCGTAGAAGTAGCGGCGGATGCGCCCGGCGAGCGACAGGACCTCCTTGAAGCTGGAGGCATTCTCGGGCAGCAGGCGCTTGTTGAAGCGCCCGATGCCCTTGGTGTCGTGACGGGTTTCGACCTCTTCGGTGACCTTTTCGTCGAAGCGTCGTGCGACCCACGACGAGATGGTGACCGAGCAGAGCATGACGCGCGACTGGATATCGGTGATGTTCATGGAGAGACTCCTGAAGAGACAGAAAATGGAATGAATCGGGAAAGGGAAAAGCGACGCGGGCGCGCACGTCGTGCGCGGCCCGGAACAACGGGGAAAGGGAGTGAAGCGAAACGTCAGCCGTGAATCAGCTTGCCGATCGGACCGCCCTGCGCCTTGATGAAGGCGTGGGTGTTCGCGAGATCCGGCGTCTTGCGCAGCGCGTCTGTTACCAGCAACGCGGCGAACTCGCCCAGCCCCGCCGCGATCAAACGCTCGGTGTAGATGACGACACGTTCGAAATTGCTCTCGTTCGCGTACATCGCCAGCGCCGCGCTGATCGCGTAAAGCGCCGACGGCGCCTCGGGAATCGGAGCAACATCGGGCGTGGCGAGAACCGCTGCCGGCGACGGCAACTGCCGGTAGATCTGGATGAACGCCAGCAACTCGGTTGCCGGACCCTCGCCCACAGAACCGGCGTGGGAGATCAGTTCCAGTTCCTTCGGCACGACTCCCATCGTTTTCGCGACGAAACCCCAACTGCGCGGGCTTGGCGTCGCTTCAATGTCGCGCGAGGTCTTCTGGACCGACAGCAGGTCCGGCCGGAAGCGCAGAAACGCAAACAGTTCCGGCGCGATATCGTTCGCGACGGCCCAGGCGCTCCACTCCTCGATCGTCGCCTCGAGCTCCACCACGGTGGCAAAGCGCGAGATCAACGGGTCGAGAATGCCGCTCACGCCCGCGTTGTCGTTACGTCGGTTGGTAGCCGCGAGGAACGTGACGTTCTCGGGCAGCTTGTGCTCGCCGATCCGGCGCGCGAGCAGCAGCTGCATTTTCGCGGCCTGCACGGCCGGCGAGGCCTGCCCGAGATCGTCGAGAAACCAGATCAACGGGCGCTTGCGAGGCTGCAGCGCGCGTTCCAGATCGCCAAAAGGCAGGAAGCGTGCGGACTGGCCGTCGGCCGCCGCGAACGGCAAGCCCTTCGAGTCGGTCGGATCTTCGACGACGGGATGGCTGATCATCAGATCGTGGTCGACCTGGTCGGCGACCTGGGCCACGATATCGCTCTTGCCGATGCCTGGGCGCCCCGTAATGAGCACCGGAAGGCGCTTCGGAACGTAGGCGGTGAGCAGTGCATTGAGCTGGGAAGCGTTGACTTGCATTTGGGTTCCTTGAAAGAAGAAAACCCTGTGCAGACAACTTCCCCGTCGGGAACGTTGTCCTGACAGGGTGATTTGGTTTGCCGCGTGCGCGGCGGTCGATACGCCTAAGGCGCGAGAAAGCTGTTAGCGCAGAGTGGCCGCAAGGGCATCGCGCTGCCCGGCGTTGAGCGTCGAATACTCCACGCTTGTGGCGCCGCTATAGATGAGAAGACCGTAGACGTCTGCCAGTGCGCGAGTTTCCGCGCAAAGTACCGGCTGGTCCTCAGCGGCTGCCGGTCGACGCTCACGCCAGTGATTAATCGCCGACTCAATCTGGGCGATCGTCACTGCAAAAGGTTGCGGATACATGGGCTGTTCCTTTGACGGAAGGCCCGGGAGACGCCGCGCCCAAGCCGGGACGGGGTCCCTACCAGGCGGGTTGCATTGCCGGCGGCGCCGGCGGGTTCGATGCGTCAGGGACGCGGGTGATAGAGGCCAGTTTAGGCTCGCGCACGCATCAGCTACGGGCCAATGCTGGGCAATTCGAGGTAGCTTTCGCGCGCGACGTGCCGCGCGCGGACGTAAAAAAAACCGGCGCAAGCGCCGGTTCGGTCAAGGTTTCAGGCAAGCGAGAGCCGGGCCTGAGAATTCTCACGCTCCCGGATACGGACGACAATTGCGGCTTCCTCCTGGCGAAGTCGACGCGTTCGCTCTTCGCCGACGCCGTTGTGCTTCTCGACGACGTAGGTAAAGTAGAGCGGCCTTGCAGGTCCGCGCCACTGGTCCCACTCGGCCATGATCGCCGCGCGCATGTCAGGAACGCACGCAAAATACGCGCGTCGCGCCTGACGCCAGAAGCGCGCCTGCAGGTCACGCCAGCGCTGCTCGCTTTCCAGCAGCATGCGTTCCCGCCGCTTGCGCTCGTCATCAACTGGCAGCGTTGGTCGCGGTTGGAACTGCCCGACGAACAGCGGATAGTCGCGCGCGATCTTCTCTGCCTCACGCGCTTCCCGGCGCACGAACAGTGCCTCCTTGCGGGCGGTCCAGTTGTACCCCTCCGTTCGCGGCTCACGTTCGAATCGCATGGCAACCTCCTATGATGCGAGGGTGCCAAGGACAGCGCGCGCATACGCGAGCGTGCCGTCTTTCGCACTGAGCCGGCGCGCCGTGCGCTCTTCGCCGCGTGCGAGGACATACCTGACGCTTGCGCCGCGGGGATAGCTACGGATGGTCGAATAGCCCTCGCGGATCGCCCGATCGACATGCTCCACACCCGTGATGACTGCGTCCTCAGTGTCCTTGTAGCGGGCCTGGGTGGCAGCCTCCCGAGCGTCCTGCAGTCCGCGTTCCGCTTCCGATTCCGCCCTGCGCTGTGCAGCCAGCGATTCCCACTGGGCCTGCTGCGCCTCGTTGTAGCCGCACAGCAGGAACACCGCGCGATGACGTGCCGCCGGGCGCAGACGTAGCAGCTTTACGCCGAGCACTTCCTCGAACGCCGTCTTGCTGGCGCGGTTGTGTTCGTCGGAAGTGTCCAGCACCTTCAGCAGTGACTCTACGTTGCGTTCGGCGAGAGCGCGCGCCATCCGGTTCCCGTACTCGAACGTGTGCCGTCCCTCATCCAGACGGGCAATGTTGCAGCGGTGGCGGTGCATGCGGTGGCTGATGCGACCGGCCTTCAGCTCCTTGTCGGCGAATTCCACGGCACGCCGGCAGACGCTTGCAGCAACCAGTTCTCGAACGCGACTGGCCAACGGCGAGACAGGCTGGCCAACGTCGACCGGCTTGCTGAACGTATCCGGCAGCGGCAGGTCATCGATGAGTCCGTGCGCGTGCAGGACGTCCTCGACGTGCGGATACGTCGGCTCGTCCGGCAGCAGGCGCGCAAGCATCGTGAGGATGTCGGCGTTCTGCTCGTCGATGGGCTTGCCGTTGTGACGCATCACCGAAGTAATGGTGCGAAGCTTTGCACCGGGAATTGCGCCACGCAGGCTGGGAACCTTGACCAGCACTTCGGCCCACTCGGAATAGCGGAAAGCTTCCGCGTCGTTGCGGTACGTGTCCAGGACCGTTTCCGGTACCGGCAAATTGGCGAGCAGCGCATGCGCGACGTGCAGCGAATGGCGACTGTGTACCTCGCGTGTACCTGCAATCTGCGGGCCGCAATAGCCGAAGCCAAAGAGCCGCTCCATCGTCTCGATGCAAATGTCCGAGAGCACGAAGTGTTTGCCGGCCGCACGCGCCTCGGCAGTTGCGGCCTCGATCTGGTCCGAGGAAAGCAGCAGATTGGGATTGCGGCACAGTTCCACGAACTCGAACAGGCCGTCCCAGTCGCTTGCGCGGATTTCCCACGGCTCACAGTGTGAGCCGTCGGGCCGCACGAACGAACCCGCACGCCGGATCTCGTGAAGCGCCTCGTTGACGATGCTACGCGCCGTGCCTGGCATACGCAGCGCCAACGCGCCGTTGTAGCGCGTGATGCGCTCGCCCGCTTCGGTGCCGGCCAGACGGATAAAGCAGGTATCGACTTCGCGCACACGATCGTCCTGGAACAGCGGGAAGAGACCGGCGAGCGTGGGCGACGTCAGAACTGCATTGGGTACGGAAATCGTGTACATGGTTGAAAGCTCCTGTGAGCAGGGGCCATCACCCATCGGGGCGAAGGCCCCGCGAGGGAAAGAATGAGTGGTGATACGAGGATCAGTCGATGTCGAGCAGTCGCGAAACGACCGCCGCGATCGACCAGGCGAGCGAGCGGTTCAGCACCTTCGCGCGCACAAGCGGCCGGCTGAGCCTGTGACTGCCGCCGCCCTCTTCAACGAGGTACACGTAGTCGATCTGCACGAGCCATCCTTCGGAACGGCCAATTGAAACCGAGAGACACAGACGGCTTCGCCGTCCATCCGTTTCCGGCCACGGCGCATCGGGCTTCGCTCCAAACATCGCATCGTTCGCGTTCTCTGCGTAGTTTGCGACGACGACCCACTCGGGCTCGAGCTCGGTCTTTCGCAGTTTCTGGCAGATCTGGTCGACGACCTGGCCGACAGTCTTGCCGTTGGTATCGAACGGCGCCGCGTCCAGTACGCCAGGCGCATCGAGGAGTTCAAGGGTTGATTGCATAAAAAGTGGTCCAGAAATGCAAAAGGCCACACCCGAAGGTGCGGCCCTTGATTGGGATTGCCAGCGAAAGCTGGCGCTACAGTGAATGTTCAGTGCGAATGCCAGCGACGCTCACGATCCGCCGCGCGGCCCTTGTTGGTCATGTAGCCGCCGTAGAAGTAAATGGCCAAGCCGACCACCAGGGTGAAAATCCCGAAACCCATGTTCATTCTCCGTTCATGGAATCCATGCCTCTCGAAAAGAGTATCACAAACAAGAAAATCAGGACCCCCTCGTTCAGCACTTCGGAGAAGCCCCAAGTCGTTGTGGTGTGCCCGTAGCCAATGGCGCCGACGATCGAGGCCGCAGACAGCGTATGAGCGAACCGGCCGAACTGCTGGCGTTGCTCTTTGCTCCACGCGTGCCCAAACCGGCTGAACGGGATGACCGATCGAGGGATGGTCGGCGCGATAACTTCGCCCCTTTTGAACTCCGCCCGGTCGTGAATCAGCAGATGACGGGCACCGCCGACGAGCACCGTAAGTCTCGGCGGCGCCTCCGTCGTATCGCATTCGCGAAGCAGCTGCTGAAGGCGTTCGGAGACGTGTACGACCCCGGTCACGGGATCGAGCGTGGCGCCTTCCGATATTTCCAGTCCGCCCGCGTACTGGACGACCACGGTAACGATCTCCATATCCGCCCCCTACCGACGATCCGAGTCGAGCCCGTTGGTAAGACGGAGCGCGCCTAGAAAGGCCTCGTAGCCTGCATTTGATGCAAGCTGTTCCTGGCTGACGACGTTGTCGCCGCCGCCAGACAGGTCCTTTCGGCCCCGGCGGGTACGGAACGAAACCGCCACGGTACTGCGTTCGGGTGCATCGGCAACCTCGAGCATCAGCCTGTCGGTGCGAAGCGTGACACGGCAGCCGCGACCCCGTTCAGCGGGTTCTGCCACGATCTCGTGTTCGCTGGTGCGTAGGCGAAGGTCGCCGGCAACACGGCGAAGGAAACGCTGCGCATGATGCTTGACGCCGGCCTCCCGCGCGGCACCCGCGCTTGCGCGGGACGCGTGGAAAACCTTGCTGGTGTGGTTCATAGATGCCTCAAAAGAAAACGGCGAGGTGCTCCGAAAGGAGTCACCCCGCCTTGCAGGAAAGAGAGCCGGCTTTGGCCGGCAAAGGGAATACGTCAGTGCGTGACGCGGATGCCCGAATTCGTGTCCATCAGGAGCACGTGATCACCGGGCGAAAAAAGCTGGTCGTCGGGTTGCGTAATCACGCGAAGCGAGCCATCCGCTTTGCGTACGACGATTTCGAGACCAGAGGTACGAGCGAGCGCGGCACTGACGTGCTGCGCGATGAAGCCGGATGCGGCGCCAGAGATGGCACCCGCGATATAGCGGCCGCGACCATTGCCGATCACCTGCGAACCCAGGAATGCACCGACGCCCGAGGTCACGAGGTTTTCGAGCCCCGAGCTACCGGTCGATGCCTGGATGGTGACGCGGCGCACGCGCAGAACCATTGCGGGTTCGAGCGTGCCAGCGCGCTGGACGTCCGAGCGCTGATAGACGTTCGGCGAACCAAAGTCCGTCAGGTTGGCGCAGCCGGAGAGCACGGAAAGTACAACGGTGGCGAAAAGAATGCGGAGCATGACGGTTACCTCAAGAAAGTGAGGGCAACCGGAGCCCCGTTCGGGCAGTGGTTGCCCGAACGGGTATGGGATTTGGCTGGGAGGTGACTCCCAGCGCGGGTGAAGCGTTGAAGACGAGGCTAAACGCCCACGACGTTACGAATGAGGCGACAGATTGTGAAGTTCGATGTGGCCAGCATTCACGAGGCGACGTTCAACAGCGAACGGCAGATCGTAGTCCCACTGCACCGTTGCCGTGCGATCGCTCCAGACGGAAACGATCGTACCGGCGTGGAGCTGCGGGGGACTTGACTGGACATCCTGCGCGGTGATGCGTTGCTTTTCGCGAAAGCCATTGAGTTCGAGAACCTTGACGGCGGGTTGCGAGGCAGCGGAAACATTCAGCATGGTGCAGCTCCTTTGAAGAAAAAAGGGAGCCGCGTCCCGAAGGGAGTGGACTCCCAACGGGGTATGCATTGGCGGCAGGACGAACGTCCGGCCGGTGAGACAAAAAGAAGCACAGCAGCAAGCCGCTGTGGTCAGGTCGATGCGCAAAAAGCGCGTGGAATAGGGACAGTCTAAGGCGCGCACGCCCAACGCCGAGCCGGAATGCTCGCCGAAACGGCCTATGTTTTATCGGACTGCACCACGCGCGGTGCGAGCACGATGTTCGCTACACCGGATCCCCGTTTCCAGGCACTTGCCGGCGCAACCTTCGCAGAAGTGCCGGTCGCCAAGCGCCGCAGCATTCCAGCCGCGTCCTGACGGAAGCCTCGTGCCGTATTCCACGCCGGCTTCGCGCGCGTAAAAGACGGGCTCGCCGTCGCGTCCCTGGCGCACGATCGCGTCGATTTCGTCCGCCCCGAACGCGTCACACAGCGCGTCGACAAAGCGCGCGGATTCAGGCATCGGAGATCGTTTTCCCACCATTACCCTCCCGTCTATATGCGCAGCTTATTCTCTTTGCCGCCGCTACTCCCTGCTGCGACCGGTTTAAGCCCTGTTGTCATCGCTGGTGCATTCACCCTCGGAGCCGCGAGCGGCTTTGTCCTGCCTGCCTGAGCGAAAAAAAAGCACCTACCCGTTTTCGCGGGTAGGTGCGGTTTCAAGCACTTCGAGCCTTGCGGGCCCTCATCTTCGGTGGCGGCGCTTCGTAACCGAAACGCGCCCATGCAGCGGGGTCAATCGGAATCGGATTCGTGCGTCCCGTTGCGAGATTCACGAACACACCCGAAAACGTAAGACCGCCATTTCGAAACAGCGACCAGAGCAGGTTGAACGCCTGCACCGCGATCGCCTGATTGATGACGAGCGACTGTTTGCGCAGTGCATCCGCCATCGAGCACGACGGGGAATCGTCACCCTTGTCGTTCTTGGCATTCAGCATGTCCGGGAACAGATCGCCCACATGGGGCAACCGGTCGTGCCGGGGCTTGCCGAACTCGCCAAGAATGACCTGACCACGGTCCGTCTCGTTGCCGCAATCGAGGTAGTAGAGGCACTTTCCCCGTTTCGCGGCCTGCACGATCGCGTGACGCGCACGTCGCGAATCGACGCAACCGATGACGATGTCAGTGTGCAGGTTGATCCGCGAATCGATGCGACGCGGTTCAGCCACCCAGTTCGTCCCCATCAGCAGATTGAGCCGGTTCACCAGCAACGTCGCCTTGTACTGGCCGACGTCGTTGGGATAGAAACCCTGCCTGCCAACGTTGAATTCGCTGACCGTGTCATCGTCGTAGACCGTGCACTCGATACCGCCCGGGTGCCCCAGCTCGATCATTGCGTGGTGCAGTCGCGCGAGCGACGGGAGCAGCGCACTGCCAGTACCACCCGCGCCAACCACAACCACCTTCCACGGTCCGTTGAGCATGTGGGGCGGCGTCTTGTGAAGAATGGGTCCGTTCATGCGACCTCTCCTTCCAGTGCCGTCATCCACTTCTGCGGAACCGCCTGCGCGGGTTCGAACCGTCCTTTCGCACAAAGACGCAGCGCGACTGACGGTACGCGATGGCAATGACCGAGCACGAGCGCAAACTTCACGTCGTGCTGATCGTCGCGATCATCGGTCGTCGAGAAGTACGCACTTCCGCTGCCGTGCGAATGGCAATCCACGACCAGCCATTCACCGCTGCGCAATTCCGGGCGTTCGTAGCTCAGGTGAGCAGGACTGTGCGACAACGAGGGAAGCGGTACGACGCGAAATTCCCCCGTTGCCGCGTCCCACACAATCCATGCGCCCGCCTCGTTGGGAAGAGCCGCACGCGCCATGTGTGCAAACCCCGCGACCAGTTCGGCCGGCACGGAGCCGCACGCCAGTTCGGTCAGCTCGGCCGCCTCGCCATAGGGCACCGACGTGCGCCACTCAAACACCCCCAGCCGACGAACCAGACGGATCCATGGGCGATTGATCTCGAGGAACACGCCATTCGACGCGATGAGCAACCGCTCGCCCGGCACGGTCATGGGCGCCACCGGCTCACGCGTGGGCACCATCACCGAGGGGAACGAGTGCTGAAGAGCGAAATCGATGGGATTCATGCCTTCCCTCCGATCGCGCCAGCGACGAGCTTGCCCGCCGTTGCACCTTTTATCGGTACCAGCACGTCGAGCGGAAACACCTCGAACTTGCCGTCGAGCATGTCGCGCCAGAACGCATAGAACCCGTCCTCGTACGTCACGCGCTTGCCACCGTGATTCGGATGCGTGAAGGCGGAGTTGAAAAAGCCATCTTCCCAGCCGCCAATCGCATCAACCTCGATGCGCCGGGGGACCTGCGCCGAACCGATGCAGATCTCGCCGAGGTCCCACGTGTTGAAGTACGGCGGCTCGAACAGCGGCGTATCCGGAGTCGGGCGTCCGCTCTCCTTCAGCGCGAACACACGGAACCCCGTCAACGAGGCCTGAAACACCAGCCCCGGATGCGAAACAACGCGACTGCGTTTGCCGAGTTCCTTGCAGTCAAAGAACACGCGGCGCGGCGCCGGCGGACACCACCACGTGACCGCGGCGGAAGACACGCCCAACAGGTTGGCGGGCAGAAACTCGCACTTGGGCGCCGCGCTCTTCTCCAGCTGCATGAGCGTGGTGATGAGCGCGCGGCGATCGAGGGGGCGGCCCGCCCCGATAACGGGACGACCCGACACGCGATCGGCGGCGATGCGGTGGACGGTCGCGTAGTGCGCGCCGTTCTGGCCAGCATAGAGCAGCAATGCAGACGACAGGGACACGTCATGGCCTGTACGGCCAATCGAAACATCACTCATGGGAAAAACTCCTGATTAGGGGCTCACCACCAGCGCCAGCAGCCGGTCGAGGTGGTGAAGCATCTGGAAGGCAAGGCTCCATTGCGCGTACTGCTCGCGGATGCCCCGTTTCGTTCTGGAAAATTCAATGAAGCAGCTGTACTCGGTCGCTTCTCCGGCCTGGTACTCACCGTTCATGTAGTCGTCGAGAATCTCGATGGATCGCTCGTTGGTCGCGAGCATCAACGTGCAGCCCGAATAAATCGGCCGCGAGTCGTAGCCCGTGTTCAGCAGTGGACGCTTGCCCGCGCGCCTGAGCAGCCGATGAAGCGCGGCCAGCTCAGCACACACCTTTGATGGCATGCCGGAACAACGCGCCTGCAGTTCAAGCAGCTCGCGCTCGGAAAGCGCGAGCCGCCTGCTGCGGCGCCCATCCGGTTTCGATGGCCTCCGGATCTCATCGGGATAGATCTCCGGGAGAACGTTCGACGGCAGGTAACGCTCCACCGTCTCTTCGTCCGCGCCGTGATACGCGACGAGCAGCTCACGCACGTCTTCGTCTTTCGCGCTCTCGTCGCCCTCCCAGTGCATGCAGGCGAATTCCTGGAGGAACCAGCCGGGCGTGCGAATAAGGACGGTTTTGCCGGAAACCCGGTCAACGAGCGAGAAAAGCGTGTGAAGCAGCAGCGGATGACACGCCCTGAGCGGTTCAGCGAGCGGGCCAATCTCATGCACCCACTCATCGGTCAGCTTGACGCCCAGATGAAGCGGACCCATCGGCTTGAACTCATCGCTGTCCTGGTAGGCGAAGCGATCCTCAACGGCGTTGGTGTCGCAGAGCTCGAACGTGACCGAGAGGAACCGCAAGGGCTGACGAATCTGCCTTTGCATCCAGATGAAAAACGCCTGCTGGAATGCGTCCGCCGCACTTGTCGGCGCTTGCACGTCCGTCGCACGCAACGGGCCGTGCCGGAACTGCTCGAGCACGATGTCGTTGATGGCGAGTTCGGCGCGCCATCTGAGCGTGATGCCGGACGGCACATCGTCTGCAATGTCCGGCAGCGTCAGAACACAAGGGGAAGATCGATGTCGGGGAGCGGCAAGGCGTGGCGGTTGCCAGGCTTCGCCCGCGCCGTCAACGATCGATCGATCAGCGTATGAAGGATCGAGCAACATTTGTTCATCTCGTCGTCGTAAGGAAAAACCGCCCTTTCGGGCGGTTCCTGTTGGTTGAAGCCCTTGTCCGGATCGGACAGGGCCTTGAGCAGAGCGTCCTTACGCATGGGAGCCTTTGGCACCGGCTGCGCGGACGAACTTGTAGCTGGCGACCTCGCCCGCGACTTCCGGCCCGTCGACCGTGGCGGTCGTGAGTTCCGGATACTGCGCCGCGTAGAGATCGCGAACCTGATCGGGCGAGAACGCCGGACCGGGATCCACGAAGTGCATGCCGTTGTAGATAAATTCGCGAACGAGTGTGGCTACGTTGATTGCCATGGTGCGAACCCTCACAGAAGAGCAAACAGATCGGACTTACCGTCAGCAGGTGCTGCCGACGCCGAAGTTGCATCGACCGTCGGCGACTGCGCCGCAGTGGCGTTTTCGGCGTCCGGCGACTCGTCCTCGTCCTCGTCGTTGCCGTCGGGCTGTGATGCGGGCGCGGGAAGCGCCGGCTTCGATCCCTTCGACAGCGCCTTCTGCGCCTTGCCCGCCTGCGACTTTTCAGCCGCCTGCAGGATCTCGTTCGTGGCGCTTACCTGCTCCGCGAGGGAACGGTGCACGCCGTGGAACGATTGCAGGGCCGCGACAAAACCCTCATCGAGCTCGGCCGGCGACGCAGTGAGCACCAGGGGTTGGCGCAGCGTCGCCTCTTTCGAGTCGCCACACGGCATGACCACCACTGCCATCAGGTCGCCTGCCATCTTCATCGTGAGCGTGACCTTGCCGGTCTCGCGCACGAACGCTTCGAGTTCATGGAACATAAAAACCTCTTAAAAAAGGAACGCCGCGAGAAACGCGGCGTGTATCAGGGAATGTGCCGGGGAAACCCCACGGCAGTTGTCAGAACTTCAGGACCTTCAGCACCTTACCGGCGTAGTCGAAACCCTCGACGCTCAGCAGTGCCTCGATCACTTCAGCTTTCGATTTCGCGAACACTTTTTTGAAGTGATCCCCGCACATCGCTGTGCGCAGGCCGAGTTCGTCGGCTACCACCTTCATCTCCGACTTCGTGATCAGCTCCAGAAACTCCTTGTCGAGCTTCCAGTGCTTCGTGAGGTCGAGCTTGTGGTGACGGCACATCTGCGTGAGATACGGGACATCGACACCCTGAATTGCCGAGAGCGTCATGGCCACGACGAGCTTTACCTGCTGGTCCGACTCGACCTGCGACGCTGCCGACGCTGCCTTGCCGAAGTCACCCACGGCGGGCTTGTCGTCAATCAGCCGCTCCCACACTGCCGTGACCGGACCGCCGTCGATGCATCGCGCCTGGCCGGTTGTGACGATTGCGATCAGATACTGACGCGCAAGCGCAACGTCCGTACTGACCTCACGACGCAGCGCCTTGCGCCAGAGCGCGACGCGGTATGCCTTCACCCGGTCGGATTCAGACACCGCGGTCGCTTCAGGCGACGCTGTCGCGGGCTTGTCCCCCTTTGCAGCGCTCGCAGCCTTCGATGCACCGGCGGCCGGTGCAGCTTTCGCCGTTGCCGGTGCCGATGGCTTTTCGCTCTTGATGCGCGCCGCAACCTTCTTCATGTTGCAGACGGTATCGAAGCACTGGCCCTTGTAGACGTTGCCCAGTGAGTCGGGCAGACCGCTCACCGCCGCGCCGAAGTTCTCGCACGCATAGCACGCCTTCGCCTGTTCAGTGCCAACGCCCTTCGGACCATCTGCCACGAGCTGGATGCGCGTGTGGTTGTCGCCGGGACGAACGATGCGAACGGTCTGGTACTCGTCGCGCAGGCCTGCGGCCGTTGCTTCGAGCTGCTTTTCCGTTTTTTCGCTGTAGCAGGCACGGTTCGTACAACTGCCGGTGCCGATCGACTCGCCGAACATCTCCGCCTGAGCGGCCGAGTTGTGCGGGCAACCAGCGCAGTCCACCTTGTCAAAGATCGCGGCCGAGAGCGAGCATGCGGCGCGCTCCAGCACTTTCTTCAGGTCGGCGACACTGTGGCCCTCGTTCACGACGACAGGCAGGAGCTTGTCCTGCTGCTCCTTCGTGAATGCGGCAAACAGTTCGGCGTGGCCGAGCTTGATGCTTCGGGTGTTGAGCGCTTCCAGAACGGAGGCACTGCAGCTCATGAGCGCGAGGCGCGAGTCGAGTTTCGCGCGGGTCCAGCCGAGCTGGCGTGCCGCTTCGTCCCGATCGCCCTGGCTCATGCCCACGATCTCCGCGGCGCCGACAGCCTCCTCAGAGGGCGCCATGTCGTCACGCTGGATGTTTTCGATGAGCGCCAGAGAGCGCGCCTCATATTCATCCATTTCGCGGATGACGACCGGCACCTCATAGTCATCGCCGCGAGCCGCTTTCGCCGCGCGAATGCGACGTTCCCCAGCAACGAGTTCATGACGGCCATCCTCGAGCGGACGCACAAGAACGGGCTGAATAATGCCCTGCGTACGCACCGACTCGATCATTTCCGCCATCTTCACGGGATCGAAGTACTTGCGCGGGTTACGGCCGGGCTGAATGTCGCCGAGGCGAAGGGTAATGAGTTGTTGCATTGCGGGTCTCCTGAGAGGGAACCCGCTCCCCTGCGGGGAGAGGATTCCCGAAGGGTGAAAAAAGAAAGGCCACGTGGGCCTGTGTCGATGCGCAAAAGCGCGGTAGGTGGATGAACGATATCGCGTCAACGAGCGCAGCGCGCCCGGAAAGATCGGATTTGCGATATGGCTTTTAGAAAAAGGAAAGCCCGGGATGATCCCGGGCTTCGGTTCAGAACAATGCGAGCTGGTCGACGATCTCGAAGAAGTCGTTCGCAGGAGGTTGCGCGCCAACTGCTTCCTCGAACATATCAGCCAGCCCGTCCGTATCCAGCAACTCAACTGGTCGCTCAAGGACGTCGACGTTGATCGCTTCGTCCCCCGCCACCGGCTCTGGGTTGCATACATGCTCGACCATCGCTGGCGCCGAGAACCTGTCCGCGTTTTTGTGGGCGAGGCGGTTTAAAAGAACGTTACCCTCGCGCCGTCGTGAATCGGTCGCCAAACAGGATGGCAAACTGGTTCATCGCGGATTTCCAGTCAAAGGTGGCCCGTACCGACTTGGCCAGCACGTTGCGTAGCGCTACGCCAGAGTAGTTTGATTGCAGCCTCGTCATTGGGGAAGTGGCCCCGCGTCTTGATGATCTTGCGAAGCTGCATGTTCAGACTTTCGATGGCGTTGGTCGTGTACACAACCCGCCGAATCTCGGGTGGAAACACAAAGAACGGCGTGACGTGCTCCCAGGCCCGCTGCCAGCATTGGACAATCATCGGGTACCTGGTTCCCCAGGGACCGTCTGTGAACGTCTGCAGGGCAAGCCGCGCGGCCTGCTCGCTCACCGCGCCATAGATCGGACGCAGCGCTGCCGCGATCGTCTTGCGGTCCTTGTAGCTGGCGTACTCAAGACTGTTGCGGATCAGGTGCACGATGCACGTCTGCACGGTGGTGCGCGGGTAAGCGGTGCCAATCTCTTCGGCCAGTCCCTTGAGCCCATCAACGACCGCGATCAGGATGTCCTGGCAACCGCGGGTCTTGAGTTCGTTGAACACCTTGAGCCAGAACTTCGCACCCTCGGTCTGCTCGATCCACAGTCCGAGCACGTCACGCTGGCCGTCGGCCTGGACGCCCAGGGCCAGATACACAGCCTTGTTGCTCACCACGCCATCGCCACGGATCTTCACGCGCAGCGCGTCGAAGAAGACCACCGGATACATCGGCTCAAGCGGGAGGCTTTGCCAGGCGAGCGTCTCAGCCATCACCTCGTCGGTGACCGAGCTGATGAAATCGGGCGACACTTCGGTGCCGTAGGTCTCGGCCAGAAACGCCTGGATCTCGCGCACGCTCATGCCACGCGCGTACATCGCGATGATGCGCTCGTCAAAGCCGGTGAAACGACGCTCATGTTTGGGAATCAGGATCGGTTCGAAGCTACCGTCGCGGTCCCGCGGCAGTTCAACCCTGAGCGGGCCGTGATCCGTGATGATCGTCTTGCCGGTGGCGCCGTTGCGCTCGTTGGTCTGGCCTTCGGGCTTGGGCTGCCCCGGCGGGTAGCCCAGATGCCTGTTCATCTCGGCGCCCATCGCGCGCTCGATGACGGCCTTGTTGAACGCCAGCATCAGGTCCTGGACCTCGGCGGGCGTCATCGGCCCCTTGACCAGTTCGTCAAGCAGGCCTTCACAGGGCAGGCAGCGGCCCTCGGGCCGCTGCCTGCGAAGCTACCGTGCGCTTCTTCATCGGCATATCCATGATTTTTACCTCTCATGATATGCCTCGCCCACGAAATGACGGATAGGTCCGGCGCCGACGGCGCGCGCGACGTGTCCGGTTGCTCATCTTCAGGCGCGCCGCGCATCAGTTCGCGCATCGCATCCCATGCGCGACGGGCACGCAGTTTCTGGTTCCACCCGCCGAGAAAGTGTGCAGGCGTGTACCAGTGTCCCCAAACCTGCATCGAGAGCGTGTTTCCGTGCACGATAATCGCGGGAACATGCAGCAGCGACAGTTGAACATAGGCCATGTGAACGCAGCATGGATCGATGTCAACACACGTAGCGTGCATCGATTCCTGATAGTTCAGGCCCGCGTCGTGAAACGCCTCTGCCGTCGCGATCACCATCCCGCCAGCGCCGCACGCCGGTTCCTGCACCCGCGCGAAACCCTGCGCATCCGCCCGTGCTGCGGCATCGCCACCGATCATTCCAGCCATCAGCTTCGATACCGCATACGGCGTGAAAAACTGGCCGCTGCGGTCGTTGCTGATGCCGAGCATCATGTATGTCTCGCCCAGAACATCGGTAAGCCCGATGCCGTCGCCGTTAATCATGCCCTGTACGCGAACTTCGAACGTCCCGGTGAGCGCCGCGAACATTGCCGGGAAGCGCTGGACTTCCTCGGGCTTGTATTTGCCAACGATCTCCATGTAGCGTTTTTCACGCGCGTCGTACTGCGCGAGGTCCACGCGATTGCTGATCGCAAGCGCTGCCATCTCGACAAAATCCCGGAACACCGTATCGAGGTGGTGACCATAAGAGAACTTGTTGATTAGCGAGACCAGCTCCCGCTGATGCTCGTCAGCCGTGTGATTGAATTTGCGCTCGGCGCTCTTGCGACTCATGCCCGCTCCATAATTGAGAGAGGCATGGCCCCTGAGGGCGCGATGCCCCAAGGGGAAAATAAGAAAAACCGGCGGCGCCGGTAAGGTTCGATGCGTCGTTGACGCGGGTGATGACGTAATCGTAAACGGTGGTGAGCCCGGGACGCCCCTCCAATGGGCGCAGTAACGCATGAGCTTTCGTCGTTCCGGACTTATCCACAGTTTCTTTATGTTGGCAAACCTGTGGAGAACGACCTGTGCAACTCGACCGCATGTGGCAATGAGCCTCGTATCGACAAGCTTTCGGGCCGATACGCGCCGTGCATGAGCAGGAGAATGAACCCGCGCGGGCAATCAGGCCCCGCTCTTCCCGGGATATCTCAATGCTTAACCTAAACAAGCGCCGCGCGTGGGCGGGCTCGATCGCGTTCACCACGATCTCGTCGTTGCTGGTTTTCCTGCTCTTTGCCGTTCCTGCGATGTCACAGGCTGGTCAAGTCAGTATGGCGCCGCTGGTGTGCTTCTCGATCTTCGTCGGACTTGCACTTGAGGGCATAAGGCGCATGAAGATCGCTCAGGCGCGTCGCGACATCGCCCACGCCAGCGACGCGTGGGTCATGAAGGTAGAGATTAACGGCGTGGGCGTGGGCGAAATCCCCGAGCCGCTCTACGCGAACATGCGAATGGCGTGCCTGAATGCGCCACGGAACTACGTCGTCGGTTTCTTTGAACTGCTAGGCGCGCTTTGGCGTCACGCCGTATTCACGCTGGCCGTCACCTCGGCGTTCGCCGGTCTGTACCTGTTGGCCAGTTGCCTGCTGGCACCGACGGGCGTCGCGCAGGCGATCCTCTCCTGCGTCGCGGCGACTAACGCACACGCAGACGCGGCCACAGCACTCGGCGCATTGCTGCACGCCGTCGCCGCCGCACTGGCGAATCTTTTCGCCCTCTTCTATCTGCTGCTGGGGGGAGCGCGAATGGCGTTTATGCCCCCGCCTGCGTTGCTGAGCGCTTTTCACAGCGACCTTTGCCGCCGTATCCGCATGGCGCTGGATATCCCCGTAGTGAGTGAAACCATGTCCCTGCACCGCGCGCGCACGGCCTGAAGCAAACGCCTCCACGTTTTGCAGGCGCCTGCAGGCGTTTTGGCGGAAAGCTCCACTTTTTGTTGAGCTTTCCAAACTTGCGCGTCCTTCCCCAAAAGCGTCACGAAATTCGCGCGCTTTCGCCCGTTTCGGTTTCTTCTAATTCGCCATGATGAACTCATGGCGACCTCTCCCTCCTCCTGCCTGGCGACTCTGCGCCTGCGTCGCGTGCGCTACCAGACTGGCGTGACCGACTGGAGCGACGGCGTCGTCACGGAACACGACACCGATACCGATACCGGTATGGTCACCGTCCTCGATACGGATGACGGCTCCTTCTGGCGCGGCCCGGAAGGGCTGATTAAAGTCATCGCCTGACGCCCGCCGGCCGGCCTTCTCAATTCGTCCTGGCACGCCCGACAAAATGCTCTCTCTCCGTGAAGTCGCCCTGATCTTTCTGGCCGCGTTCTGCGGCTGGCTTTTCCTTTACTACGGCAGCGATGCGGCTTTCCATCGGACCGCGCCGTTTCACGTCGGCGGTCTTGTGTTCGGCAGTCACTGGTTCGCGTACGCCGTGCTTTTAACGTAGCTGTTGGCCAGCGTTGTGCTGGCTGTGATCGAATGGGTTCGTCGCCGGCAGCAGGCCACCATCGACCGCATTCGTCACAGCGAGCTTCTGGCAATGCAGCAGCGATTTCCACACTGCCACGTCGCACGCCTGAGAAGCGGGGAATTCTTCCTCACCGACAAATCCACCGGCCGCGAGTACGGTGGCCCCCGCTAATCCAGCCATCCCCTACCGGACCGTCCCATGTCCCAGGTGTCATTCGATATCGGTCGCGTTGAGCTCGCCGATCTGCAGGAATACCCCGCGCGCTTCGCAAACCGCCTTGAGCGCGCAAAGGCGACCCGTGGATATGCCCTGTGCCACTGCCGCACGGACTTTCCGCGCAAGCTGGTCATCCGGCGGTATGGCTCCCTTTTCTTCCTCGCAGCCTGGCTCGATGACTGCGTGCACCACGCGGACGGATGCGACTTCCAGAAGAAGCCCGGCACGGACACACCCGCTGGCCCGGATAGCCTCGCCGCGATCATCGCCGGCCCCAACGGACTGAACGTCCGCCTCGACGTCTCGTTGGTCCAGAAGGAAACGGCATCTGGCTCCCAGACGCGCGATATCGGTAGCTCGACTCGTGCATCCCGTCGATCCGCGCCCATGCTTGCCTACCTGCAGGCGCTCTGGACGAGCGGCGGCCTGACCTTCTGGCACGGCACGCCGAAGTTGCGGAGCTGGGGCTCCGTCAATGCGATGCTGCATTCGGGAATGGGGGAGGCGGCTACTATCAACGGATCTCCCGCGCACGACATCCTGCACGTCATGCGCCGCTTTGAGCAGGAAGAGCGTTTCGCGATCAATAGCGAGTTTGCCGCTTTCAAAAGGCGGATAGCCAACGACGCAGGGGTATCGCGGCGTGCCCTGATCCTCGGGGAGATCGCAACGGTCGCCGACACCCAGTTTGGCAAGAAGATCACGCTGCGCCAGCACCCGCAGCAGTACTTCGCGTCGATGACGCTCGTCGACCAGGCTGCGAAGAAATACCGGCATGCGTGGCGCGCTATCGGTAAGCCCACGGCTCGCGTCGTCGCACTGCTCCTCGTTGAACGAATGGGCGAAAAACATCTGCGCATCGTCGATCTCGCCGCGATGCTGTGTTCGTCGGTCTTCCTGCCGTGCGACTCGATCCATGAGGTCGCAATGGCCAATCGGCTTGTGGCCGAGCACCGCAGGTTCGAAAAACCGATCCGTATGGCGGACGGCGACGAAATGCTGGCCGACTTCGTGCTGCTGGACACGCGCCCAGCAACGCACGTCGAGATCTACGGCATGAACGGCCTTGCAAGCTACGAACAGCGCAAGGCCGAGAAACAGGCGCTGCGACGGGCGCAAGGAATCCCCGCTATCGAGTGGAATGTCGATCGCGAACGACTGAACCAGGTCGTGTTGCCTTCTCCCGTTCGCCGCGCTCGACATCGCGGCGAACGGGTTAAGCTGAACTCGTCAGGCTGTGCCACCGCATCTGCTGCGCCTGCATCAGAACAATTCGGCCTCGCTTCCCTATGTTGACGAGCTTGTTGCGGCGCCCGCAGTGCGGACAGAACACGCAAATGCCAAAGGCGTCGTTTCCGATCTCTTCGGGATCAAACGGAAATTCGCTGTGGCACCGGATGCAGAGCCAATTCATAACGACCTCCGGAAGGTCGAAGGACTCGAGAAATGAACGATAGGTCAACCCCAGAAGAAAGCAACTGCCCCGCTCTCGACCATTCCGATGCGGCGGGAGCACCGCTCATCGCGATGCCGAAGAACTTGATCGAAGCGCGGGCGCAAGGCCGCGCCGAGGCGCTCGCGTTGCTGCTCGAGATTGACCCGGACACCTTCTGCGGCGAATACATCGCCGATGGCGGTTCGCTGCCCAGCGGCGACCGCAACGAGGATTGGGACGCAGAGAAGTTGCGCGAATTGTTCCGGACGGACGACAGCGCGTATAGCCTGATGCAAAACGCCGAAGCCGAGTACTGGCGCAACGTCGGCATGCGCGATGACATCGAGCAGATGCAAAAGCGCGCCAAGGCCGCGACAGCGCCGATCTATCAGATTCGCGGCACGTTGCGCGAGGGCCATCCGTGGAGCGATGTGGACGTCGAGGGCTATGAAATTGCACTCAAGCGAAAAAACCGGGAAGGCCGCATCGTCTATGCCGCTCCCGTCGCCCCTGCGGCGACAGCGCCGAGCGCTAAATGGTCGAAGGAGCCGCCGAGCAAGCAAGGTCTGTACTGGCACTGGAGCGGTGACCTCGACGCGCGGCCGATCCCGCTTTCGGTGGTGTGGTCCGGCTTCTCGGGCAAATGCTTCGTCTCTATTGGCCAATACGGAATCACGCAGGCGATCGACTGCGATGAGTATGGCGGTTACTGGCAACCGGCCATCGAACCGGCAATGGACGAGGAAATCGGCCACCACGGGAGCGACGCATGAGCACGACCGGAAGCAAGACGGCAACGCCCACGAAGCTGACCGCGGACGATGTCGAGCGCCAGTATCGGGATGCCGTGCATATCGGGAGCGGCCTGCCGCGCGCGACGTGTCCGTGCGGATTCTGTGCGAAACATCGACACGGCTTCGATCAGGGCGACGCATCGTGCGCCCACGACTACGTGCGCCCCGATGGTGTCTGCACGGAATGCGGCGAGCGCGCCGCCCCTACGCGGCGCTGCACCGACAATTCCGTTTGCGACGAGACTGCCCTGCCGGATTGGAATGAAGCACCGCCGGAAGCCGATGCGCAGTGTGGTTTATCACCGAAGCCATCGCGTCAACGAGCAGCACGATTGCGGGCGACGATCGCGACGGCGCGGCTCGATCTGCTGAAACTGCCTCCCAGCAACGAACGAACGGGAGTTTTGATGGCACTGGACGACGCCGAGCTCCTCGCCCGCGAAGTGATCGACAATCCGGTTCCGGATTCTGTGCGAGCCGCGCTCGAGCGCATGTGCACGCCACTGGATAAATCGTGGCTTTCTGGAGCGACCGCCGAGGCCGACGCGCGTTGCATGAAGGTCATCCGGGACTATGTTCTCGGCAGCGAAGCGTCCGGAGGTTGACATGGAAAACACAACCATCGAGTGGGCCGACCACACTTTCAATCCGTTTCTCGGCTGCTCGAAGGTCTCGCCCGGGTGCGACCACTGTTATGCCGAACAGCTGCTCGACAAGCGGTTGCAGAAAGTCGCATGGGGCCCTAGCCAGCCGCGTGTTCGGACCAGTCCCGCCAACTGGCGAAAACCGCTGACCTGGAACACGCGGCATGACGAGTTCTTCGCCATACACGGGCGCCGGCAGCGAGTTTTCTGCGCTTCGCTCGCCGACGTGTTCGACAACGCAGTCGATCCGGCATGGCGTGCAGACCTCTTCGACCTCATCGATCGCACACCGAATCTCGACTGGCTGTTGCTCACGAAACGAATCGGCAACGTAATGCCGATGATCAACGAGACGGCGGCCCGCCGCTTCGACCTCGAATGCCTGCACGAGCCACGTCTGCCTGATAACGTCTGGCTCGGTGCCACGATAGTCAATCAAACAGAGGCGGACCGCGACATTCCAAAGTTGCTCGAGGTTCCGGCCCGTATCAAGTTCCTGAGTATGGAACCACTGCTCGGTTCGGTCGATATCAGCGACTGGCTGGTACCGGCCTTTCCGCATTGCGCGGGCTTCGAGCAAGGCGGGAGCATGGAGGACGGCTACTGTGCCCACTGTGCGGGCCACAAAAGCGATCCGATTCATCGCCCTGGCATGCACGACTTCGTTGACTGGGTCATCTGTGGCGGCGAGAGCGGCCCGCACGCACGTCCGCCGCATCCGGCCGGTCCGCGGGCGCTGCGCGACCAGTGCGCGACATCGGGCACGGCGTATCACTTCAAGCAGTGGGGGGAGTGGGCGCCAGCGCCAGAAGTCGTCGATGCCGGCGGGCCGCTCTTCCATCGATTCGAGGACGGCACGTGGATGCAGCGCGTCGGCAAGAAAGCCGCCGGCCGGCTGCTCGACGGCCGTATGCACAACGACTTCCCCACGCCTCGCATGCCGCTGGTGCCATCTCCGGCTTGACGCGCAGGGGTGCGGAGTTTGCGGGGAAAAAGAAAACATCTGTGGAGCGTCGAGATACGCCCCTTGCACCGCTCACCTTGCGGTTTTGAAATGTGGCGAAGCATGGATAATGGCGGGCTACCATTCCACTAACTACTCGCCATGTACGAGCAGCTCATACCTTGCGATCACTGCGGCGGCCGACCGACAGTTGGCCGCTCACAACGTGTTATCTCAGATGCCCCTGACCCGTGGTTCGACAGGACACGATGGGGCCGGTTCGGCGGTCCGCCCGCCATCGGCGACATGATGATGCGCCCGCCCGAGGCGCCGAAAACGGAACGCGTCGTCTGCATTTACTGCGCCGAATGCGGCATGCAGACACCATGGACTGCCTGCGAGGAAGATGACACCGCCGCACGCAACAGCGTGGCGGAAATCTGGAACCGGCGGGTGAACCGCCCCGAGGCCAGCAAGACCGACCTCCAGCGTCTTGCCGAGCGCGAAATCGGTACGTCGGACATTCCAGCCGTGCTGGATCTGCTCTCCCGTACCAAGGGCGACTGGGAGCAAATGGGGCCTCTGTTCGCCATGCTTGCGCGCCGCCTCGTGGATGCGACAGTCGTCACATTCGATTCCTGGCCAATCGATCCGGTCCTCAATGACGCTGCCCGCTATCGCAAGCTCGTTCAGCTCACCAAGTGGGTCGATATCGATGGCGAGCGCTACGTGCAGTTCCCGAAGGTCTACACCCACCCGGAAGACCGTGATCGGCTCTTCGAGGACGTGATCGCCTCGGCCGTGGACTCGCTGCCAGATCGCGATCGCTGGTAAAGCGCGCGGGCAATCGGGATAGGGGCAGGCCTCGCGGCCCGACCCCTCCCACACCACCGTGCGTACGGGTCCGTACACGGCGGTTCGGATCGGTTGATCGGCTAGGGACCAAGCAATGGGAGCCCGAGAGAACGTAAGTACCCGTTTGACAGGGCGAGGTTCACTGCAGGGCTGTGACTGAGCCGCCACGCGCTGTGCGGTGCTCCGGCGGTTTGGGCGGCAAGATTGCGTTTCACGCCACGGGCAATGAGTTCCTCGAATCGAGTCCGGCCACGTTTCCATTGCTTCCAGAAGTAGCAACGAATGCG
>NZ_JAPMAL010000007.1:0-271499 GCF_026343935.1 Paraburkholderia sp. CNPSo 3076
ATTGCCTACAACCTGATCCGGCTGGAGGTGGCGAAGGCCGCGCTTGAGGCCGGACGCGCCCCCGAGGACCTGAGCTTCATCCGCGCGTTTCACACGATTCAGTATGAGATGTCATGGGCAGCCGTGACCCGCTCGTACGGCAAACTTCCTGCGCTGCTCGTGCGCCTGCGCGAGCGGCTCAAGCAGCTTGCCAACGAAAAACGGCCCGGGCGCTCTTGCGCACGGGCCGTCAAGTCCAGACCTTTCCGCTACACCGTTCGGTACCTGAAACGGGACCTTAACTGAACGGCATTAGGGCTTCGGCCCCGTTTTTTATTGGTGCGCGCTCGCTCAGCGCGGATAAATCGCGCCCAGCACGCGCTCGCCGGCAGCCCCGGTCACCGTCGCGAGGTTGCCTGGCTCGCGTGCCACGCAGCGCATGGCGAGCCACGCGAAGGCAAGCGGCTCCACTTGATGGGGCGGAACGCCGAGCGCTTCGGTGGTCATGACCGGTACGCCCGCCACACCGCCCGTTTCGAGCGCCTTGTGCAGCGCCGCCATCAATGCGGCATTGCGCGCGCCGCCGCCGCAGACATATACGGCGCGGCAATCACTCGCGTGACGCTCGATCTCGCGCGCCACGCTCACCGCGGTCAGTGCGACTAGCGTGGCCTGCACGTCGGCGGGCGTGAGCGACTCGAAGCCCTTGAGCTTGTCGTCGAGCCACCCGGCGTTGAAAAGATCGCGGCCTGTGCTCTTGGGCGGCTGCTGCTCAAAGAACGGTTCGTCCAACAGGGCATTCAGTAGCGGCTGATGCAGATTGCCGCTCGTGGCGAACTTCCCGTTCTCGTCGTAGGGCTTGCCAAGGTGCCGTTCGGCCCACAGGTCGAGCAGGGCGTTGGCCGGGCCGCAGTCGAAGCCGCGCACGGCGCCCGTCGCCGAAAGCACTGTGATGTTGCTGATGCCACCGAGGTTGCAGACCACGCGCGTTTCTTCCTGCGAGCCGAACAGCGTCGCGTGGAACGCGGGCACGAGCGGCGCACCCTGGCCGCCCGAGGCGACGTCGCGGCTGCGAAAGTCGGCGATCACGTCGATATGCGTGAGTTCCGCAAGCAGCGCCGCGTTCTGGATCTGCACGGTGTAGCCCTTCTCCGGTCGATGCCGCACGGTTTGGCCGTGCGCGCCGATTGCGCGCACCTCGGCGGGGGGCACGTTGCTCCCGCGCAGCAACTCGTGGCAGCACACCGCATAGCGGGCAGCCAGCGCGTTGCCGGCGAGCGCTTCGCGCTCGATCTCGTTCTCGCCTGGCTGCTGCAACGAAAAGAGCGCTTCGCGCAGCCCCTGCGCGAAGCCGACGAACGCCTCGGCCAGCACCACTGGCCGCTGGCCCGCCTCGAAGCGCACGGCAATGCCGTCCACGCCATCCATGCTCGTGCCCGACATCAGGCCGAAATACACGCCGTCGGCGGCGTGTGCGCTCTCGTTTCGTGCGTCGCGTGGCGCCACGTTGTGCTCCTTGATCAATGCAATTCAGTGCCCTGCGAAGGAATTATCGGCGCAATGCCGTTCGAGCGTAAGCCGAAGGGCTGACTGTTGCGCATCGGCGCAACGTGGGTGATTCTGGCACCTGATTCCGGTTCAGGGTCTGCGCGCGTCAACTTTAAAGCGTATAGGCTCAATGCGGACGGCGCGTCGCTGCGTCGACGGGCTTACCGTGACCGAGGCCGCTGCGCAGCCTGACTTGACGAGCGACGCGAGCAAACGCCGCGCGCGCGACCCGTAACAGCTCCAAATCTCGGCCTGGCGAGTCGAATCACGTAAAATTGCGGCCTAGACCCAGACTTAATGACAGAACCGATCGAAGCATGAGCAACGAGTCCACCTCCAGCAACGGCGCCAGCACCGGCGCAAAAGACGCCTTTCCGGTCACCGACGAAGTCCGTCACGCGCTCGCCGTCACAAAGCGCGGCGTGGACGAACTGCTGATCGAAGAAGAATTCGAGCAGAAGCTCGCCCGCAGCGCGGCCACCGGCAAACCGCTGCGCATCAAGCTCGGCCTCGACCCGACCGCGCCCGACATCCACATCGGCCATACGGTCGTGCTCAACAAGATGCGCCAACTGCAGGATCTCGGCCACAACGTGATCTTCCTGATCGGCGACTTCACTTCGCTCATCGGCGACCCGTCTGGCCGCAACGCCACGCGCCCGCCGCTCACGCGCGAGCAGATCGAATCGAACGCGAAAACGTACTTCGATCAGGCCGCGCTCGTGCTCGACCGCGAAAAGACCGAAATTCGCTACAACAGCGAATGGTCGATGCCGCTCGGCGCCGACGGCATGATCAAGCTCGCGTCGCGTTACACGGTTGCGCGTATTCTCGAACGCGAGGACTTCACCAAGCGCTTCCAGAGCGGCGTGCCCATTTCGATCCACGAATTCCTGTATCCGCTCATGCAGGGCTACGATTCGGTCGCGCTCAATGCGGACCTCGAGCTCGGCGGCACGGACCAGAAGTTCAACCTGCTCGTTGGCCGCGAACTGCAAAAGCAGTACGGCCAGGAGCAGCAGTGCATTCTCACGATGCCGCTGCTCGAAGGCCTCGACGGCGTCGAGAAGATGTCGAAGTCGAAGAACAACTACATTGGCATCAGCGAGAAGCCGAACGACATGTTCGGCAAGCTCATGAGCATTTCCGACGTGCTGATGTGGCGTTACTTCACGCTGCTCTCGTTCCGGCAGATGGACGAAATCGAAGGATTCAAGCGCGAAATCGAAGCGGGCCGCAACCCGCGCGACTTCAAGGTGCTGCTCGCGCAGGAAATCGTCGCGCGCTTTCACTCGCAGGCCGACGCCGAACGCGCGCTCGAAGACTTCAACCATCGCGCCAAGGGCGGCGTGCCGGACGACATTGCGTCGATCACGCTCGCGGGCGCGCCCCTCGCCATCGGCCAGTTGCTCAAGCAGGCGGGGCTCGTGCCGTCCACGAGCGAAGCGCTACGCAACATCGAGCAGGGCGGCGTGAAGATCGACGGCGCCACCGTTTCCGACAAGGGCCTCAAGGTCGAAGCGGGCGAGTTCGTCGTGCAGGTGGGCAAGCGCCGCTTCGCGCGCGTGACGCTCACGGCATGATTGCGCTGATCCAGCGCGTGAGTCGCGCCGAGGTGCGCGTGGCGCACGGCGGCAGCGAGCGCGTGACCGGCGCGATAGGCCAGGGGCTGCTCGCGCTGGTTTGCGCGGAGCGCGGCGACACCGAGGCTAACGCCGACAAGCTGCTCGCGAAATTGCTCGGCTATCGCGTGTTCAGCGACGCGGCGGGCAAGATGAACCTGAGCGTGCAGAACATCGACGGCAACGGCGTCCCCGGCGGCCTGCTGCTCGTCTCGCAGTTCACGCTGGCGGCCGACACGAACAGCGGTCTGCGCCCGAGCTTCACGCCGGCCGCGCCGCCCGAAGAGGGGCGGCGTCTGTTCGATTATTTCGTCGCCGCCGCGCGCGAGAAGCACGCGACCGTCGAGACCGGCGAGTTCGGCGCCGACATGCAGGTGTCGCTCGTCAACGACGGCCCCGTCACGTTCTGGCTGCAAGTGCGCAACTGAACCATGCGCTTTTGACTATGCGCTTCTGACCATGAACACGCAGATTCTCTTTATCCGCCACGGCGAAACGGACTGGAACCGCATCAAGCGCATCCAGGGACATATCGACATTCCGCTCGCAGAAAGCGGCGTGGCGCAGGCGCAGCAACTCGGCGCGCGGCTCTCGAAGGAAGCGCAATCGGGCGCACGGCTCGATGCAATCTGGTCGAGCGATTTGTTGCGTGCGCAACAAACGGCGCAGCCCATCGCCGAAGCCCTGGGTCTGCCGGTGCAGCTCACCGAAGGCCTGCGCGAGCGCAACTATGGCGCGTTTCAGGGCCACGATAGTGACGAAATCGCCGATCGTTTTCCGGATGAGTACGCGCACTGGCAAACGCGCGATCCTGGCTTCGCTCCGCCCGAAGGCGAGTCGCAGCGCGAGTTCTACCACCGTGTGCTGCACGCGCTCGAGCCGATCCTGGCCATGCATCCGGGCGGCCGTATCGCGTGTGTCGCACACGGCGGGGTACTCGACTGCGTGTACCGTTTTGCGAACGGCCTCGCGCTCGACGCGCCGCGTGCGTGGCCGCTCCTCAACACGAGCGTAAACGTCGTCGATTTCGAACGCGGCGACTACGTGACGCAGGCGCGCGTCGTCGCATGGGGCGACGTGACACACTTGGGCGGCGTCAGCGCCGACGACGGTTTCAAGCGCACGCCCGAGGCGGGGCGCTAACCTGTCTTTTCAGGCAGCGCGGTGCCTGGCCGCGCTGTCCCCTTCTTCCTGCCTTTCCCCTGTCTGCGCCGCTCCCGTGCCTCGCCAACGTTGCGGCCTCATCGATTTCCTTTCCGCTTGCTTGCGGGTTCTTTCCAAAGCCAAACCACAAAGTTAAGCGTCCTGCTAACATTTGTCCGACCTTTGGGCGCTCTGGCCACCGGGCTCCACGCCCGGCCCTGCGTTGAAGAGGGACGCGCGCGCATGACAAGCGCGAGGCCGCGTGCCCAAGGGTGCGATACGAACGGGTATTCCCAGAAAAACACGCAGGAGAAAGTTCAATGACGTTCAAGCTTCACAAGCTGCTGCCGGTAAGCGCAGCGGTCATGGCGCTCGCAGCGCTGTCGGCTAGCAATACGGCGGCGGCCGACCAGGTCGTCAAGATCGGCCATGTCGGTCCGCTCACGGGCGGTTCGGCCCACCTCGGCAAGGACAACGAGAACGGCGCGCGCCTCGCCATCGAGGAAATCAACGCCAAGGGCCTGACGATCGACGGCCAGAAGATCACGCTCGCGCTCGACGCCCAGGACGACGCCGCCGACCCGCGCCAGGCCACCCAGGTCGCGCAGAAGCTGGTAGACGACAAGGTCGTGGCCGTGATCGGCCATCTGAACTCGGGCGCGTCGATTCCGGCATCGAAGATCTACAGCGACGCCGGGATCGTGCAGATC
Source organism: Paraburkholderia sp. CNPSo 3076 (assembly GCF_026343935.1). Lineage (NCBI taxonomy): Bacteria > Pseudomonadati > Pseudomonadota > Betaproteobacteria > Burkholderiales > Burkholderiaceae > Paraburkholderia > Paraburkholderia sp. CNPSo 3076. The sequence continues at coordinate 5,003 of NZ_JAPMAL010000007.1, forward strand.
TCGCCGTCGTCGACCAATCCTTCGTACACGCAGCAGGGCTTCAAGACCACCTACCGCGTGGTCGCGACCGACGCCCAGCAAGGCCCCGCGCTCGCCGATTATGCGGCGAAGAGCCTGAACGTGAAGACCGTGGCCGTGGTCGACGACTCGACCGCCTATGGCCAGGGCCTCGCGAACGAGTTCGAGAAGACGGCGAAGTCGCTTGGCATGAAGGTGCTCTCGCACGACGCGACCAACGACAAGGCCGTCGATTTCCGCGCGATCCTCACGAAGATCAAGGGCGAGAACCCCGACGCCATCATGTACGGCGGCATGGACGCCACGGGCGGCCCGTTCGCGAAGCAGGCAAGGCAGCTCGGTCTGCGCGCGAAGGTGCTATCGGGCGACGGCGTTTGCACGGAAAGCCTCGCGGAACTCGCGGGCGCGGCGACGGACAATATCGTCTGCTCGCAGGCCGGCATGGCGGTTGAGCGTATGAACGGCGGCGCGGCGTTCGCGGCGAAGTACCAAAAGCGCTTCGGTCACCCGATCGAATTCGATGCGCCGTTCACGTACGACGCGGTGTACATCGTCGTCGACGCGATGAAGCGCGCGAACTCCACCGACCACGCGAAGGTCCTCGCGCAGATCCCGATCACGGACTACAAGGGCGTGATCGGCGAGACGACCTTCGATTCGAAAGGCGACCTCAAGCACGGCGTGATCTCGCTCTACAACTACAAGGCGGGCAAGAAGACGCTGCTCGACGTGGTGAAGATGTAAGCACGCGGGCGCGCGCAGTCGCATCGGCGCGTCGCACACGAAACGGCCAACCTGGCGCGAGCGGGTTGGCCGTTTTTTATTCCGCAGCGCTTACTTCGCGGGTCTTGCCGCAGCCCGCCGCCGCGCGCGTTTCGATACGCCGTTGACGAGCGCCCAGCGCAATACCGGCGCGACGGCAAGCATGCCGGGCCGCACCATGGCGCGGCGCGCGAAGGCGAATGAGTCGAAGCCTAGCATCTGCTGCGCGAAGGGCGGCAACAGGTCGATGCCCGCGTTCCTGATCAGCGCGCCGGCGGGGCGCATCCCCGGGCGCGGCGCCGGCGCTTCCATGAGCACGCGCACCACTTCGAATGTGCGGTCGCTCGCGACGAGTTCGGGCTGCATCGACTGCAGATATGCAGCGATTTCGGCGCGCGAGCGCGGCACACCCGTCGCGCCCAGCAGTTCGGCAATGCGCGCGACTTCGGCGTAGTACTGATCCTGCGCCTCACCGGGCAGCGCCGGATTCACGAAGCGCAAATAGGCGCCGAGAAAGCTCGTAACTTCGGCCACGTGCACCCAGGTCAGCAACGCAGGATCGCTCGCATGATAGGGGCGGCCATCGGGCGCAGCGCCCGTCACGGCGAGGTGGATCCGCCTGACGCGCTCAATCAGCGCCAGCGCGTCGGCGCGGCTGCCGTAAGTCGTGCCGGCGATGAACGTCGCCGTGCGTCGCAGCCGCCCGAGTATGTCGATGCGAAACGTCGAATGGTCCCACACACCGGCGAGCGCAAGCGGATGCAACGCCTGCAGCAGCAGCGCGCTGACGCCGCCCGCCATCATCGCGGCGAAATCGGCATGGACCTTCCAGCAAACGGCGTCGGGGCCGAAGAGCCCTGGGTCGCCCGGCGGATTCGAGTAATCGAGTCGCGGGCCGCTGCCTGTAGTGAGATGCGTGATGCTTTCGGCGAGCGTCATGCGCAGGCGGCGCGCGAGCTGACCGGCGAGGCCGGTCGGCTCAGGAGCGTTGGGAGGCAGGCCGGCGTGATCGGACATCGTGCTCTCGCTCGCGCTGCGTTGAGGCTCGCGCGCCTTACGACGCGTCGGGTTCCCAGTCGCCGCCCGTCGATGCGTCGTCCGGCACAGTGAGGCCGAAGTGGCGGTAGCTCAGTTGCGTGGCCACGCGGCCGCGCGGCGTGCGCTGCAGATAGCCCTGCTGGATCAGATACGGTTCGAGCACGTCCTCGATTGTGTCGCGTTCCTCGCCGATCGCGGCGGCAAGGTTGTCCACGCCCACCGGACCGCCGTCGAACTTGTGCAGGATGGCTTCGAGCAGCTTGCGGTCCATCAGGTCGAAGCCCACGGGGTCGACGTCGAGCATGCGCAGCGCGGCGTCGGCGACCTTCGCGGTGATCGCGCCGTCCGCCTTCACCTCCGCATAGTCGCGCACGCGGCGCAGCAGGCGGTTCGCGATACGCGGGGTGCCGCGCGAGCGGCGTGCGATTTCGACCGCGCCGTCAGGGTGGATCTGCGCGCCGAGCAGCGAAGCCGAGCGCTGCACGATGCGCGAGAGTTCGCCTGCGTTGTAGAACTCGAGGCGCGAGACGATGCCGAAGCGGTCGCGCAGCGGGTTCGTGAGCATGCCCGCGCGCGTGGTCGCGCCCACCAGTGTGAACGGCTGGAGGTCGAGCTTCACGCTGCGCGCGGCCGGCCCTTCGCCGATCATGATGTCGATCTGGTAGTCCTCGAGCGCCGGATACAGGATTTCCTCGACGACCGGCGAGAGCCGGTGAATTTCGTCGATGAAGAGCACGTCGTTGGCTTCGAGATTGGTGAGCAGCGCCGCGAGATCGCCCGCGCGCTCCAGCACGGGGCCCGACGTCTGCCGCAGATTGACCCCCATTTCGCGCGCGATGATGTGCGCGAGCGTGGTCTTGCCGAGGCCCGGCGGTCCGAACAACAGCACGTGGTCGAGCGGTTCGGAACGGCGCTTCGCAGCCTCGATGAAGATCTCGAGCTGGCCGCGTACCTTTTCCTGGCCGACATATTCGTCGAGCTGACGCGGGCGCAACGCGCGTTCGTACGCTTCCTCATGAGTCGAGGCGGGCGTGGCGGCGATCACGCGGTCGGCGCCGGCCTGGTTGGCGGCGAGTTTGTCGGTTTCGATCATCCAGCGATTGTACCGCGCAGACTATGCGACGTCGGGGCACTCACGAGCACCACGATGGCACCGCAACTAACAGCCCGCCTCCAGCGTGCGCGAAGGCGATCAGCCCTTGGAAAGCGCCTTGAGCGCGAGCTTGATGCCTTCCGAAACGCCGGTGCCGGCTGGCACGTTCTTGATCGCGGCGAGCGCTTCCTTCTCCGAATAGCCGAGCGCGAGCAGCGCGTTGAGGATGTCGTTCGCGTGGTCGGAGGGCGAAGCGGCGGCGGCCATCGCGCCGAGGTCCGCGCCGAGCTTGCCCTTGAGTTCGAGCAGAAGGCGCTCGGCCGTTTTCTTGCCGATGCCGGGCACGCGCGTGAGGCGCGCCGCATCCTGCTGCGTGACCGCTTGCGAGAGATCGTGCACGCTCATGCCCGAGAGCACGGCGAGCGCCATGCGCGCGCCGATGCCGCTGATCTTGAGCAACTCGCGAAACGTCGAGCGTTCCTCCTGCGTGCCGAAGCCGAAGAGCAAATGCGCGTCTTCGCGCACGATCATCTGCGTGAGCAACACGATTTTTTCGCCGGTGCCGGGCAGGTTGTAGAACGTGCTCATCGGCACGTCGACTTCGTAGCCGACGCCGTTGCAGTCGATGAGCAGGTGCGGCGGGTTCTTTTCCAGCAATACGCCGGCAATGCGACCGATCATGGCGGGTTCTGTGATGAGGGAAAGCTCAAGAGTGTAGCGGAGGGCAGGGCAGTCCGGAGCGTGCGTCCGGAACGTTGGCCACTCCGCCAGGCGCATCGGCCACGCATTCAGCCTATCAACCGTCCGCGGCGTACCCGCATGCCCTTCTTCGCGAGCGCAGGCGCGAGCCCGCCCAGCGTGGCAAGCGCGTCGCCGCCGTGGGCGTGGCAGATCGCCATGCCGAGCGCGTCGGCGGCGTCGGTGCCTGGTGTGCCGGTGAGGGCGAGCAGGCGCACGACCATCTGTTGCATCTGTTCCTTGGTCGCGCGTCCGTAGCCCACTACGGCTTGCTTGAGCTGCAGCGCGGTGTACTCGGCCACCGGCACGCCGCCCGAAACCAGCCCGCAGATGGCCGCGCCGCGCGCCTGGCCGAGCAGGAGGGTCGACTGCGGATTGACGTTGACGAAGACCTTTTCGATGGCGGCCTGGTCGGGCGCGTGCTGGCGGATCAGCGTGGAAACGCCCTCGAAGATGGTGCCGAGGCGCGTGGGCAGATCGGCATCGGCGGTGCGGATGACGCCGCTCGCGACGTACGTGAGCTGATGGCCGTGACGCTCGATCACGCCGAAGCCGGTGACGCGCAAGCCGGGGTCGATGCCGAGAATTCTCATGAAATGCGGGAAAGACGGATGTGCCTGCGATGGTACAACGAACGGCACAGATGCCGCGAGCCTTGAAGGCGCGAGCGAACAAGGTGCGCGGCTCAAAGAAAAAGCCCGCGAGACGCAAGTCCGGCGGGCTTTGCACAAGCGGCGCATCACGTGCAGGTCACGCGCCGCACGCAACCAGGGCGGCGAAGATCAGTGACGGAAGTGGCGGATGCCCGTCATCACCATCGCGATGTTGTGCTCGTCGGCGGCGGCGATCACTTCGTCGTCGCGCATCGAGCCGCCCGGCTGGATCACGCAGGTCGCGCCCGCGTTCACCACCACGTCGAGGCCGTCGCGGAACGGAAAGAACGCGTCCGAGGCGACTGCCGTGCCCGCGAGCTTGAGGCCCGAGTTTCCAGCCTTGATGCTGGCGATGCGCGCCGAGTCCACGCGGCTCATCTGGCCCGCGCCCACGCCCATCGTCATGCCGTTCGCGCAGAACACGATGGCGTTCGACTTCACGAACTTCGCGACGCGCCATGCGAACAGCAGGTCGTCCATTTCCTTCGGCGTGGGGTGGCGCTTCGTCACCACGCGCAGTTCGTGCGGCTGCACGTTCTTCGCGTCGAGCGATTGCACGAGCAGGCCGCCGCCCACGCGCTTGAGGTCGAACGCGTTATGGCCGTTGCCGAGCGTAGCGACGCCCGGCGCGATTTCGAGCAGACGCACGTTCTGCTTCGCGGCGAACACGGCCTTCGCGGCTTCCGAGAACGACGGCGCGATCAGCACTTCGACGAACTGCTTCGCCACGGCCTGAGCCGCGGCTTCGTCTACTTCGCGGTTGAACGCGATGATGCCGCCGAACGCCGAGGTCGGGTCGGTCTGGAACGCCTTCGAGTAGGCTTCGAGCGCGTTCGCGCCGATCGCCACGCCGCACGGATTCGCGTGCTTGATGATCACGCAGGCCGGGGCGTCGAACGTCTTCACGCATTCCCATGCCGCGTCCGAGTCGGCGATGTTGTTGTACGAGAGCTCCTTGCCCTGCAGTTGCGTGTAGTTCGCGAGCGCGCCGGCGGGCGTCGTGAGGTCGCGGTAGAACGCGGCGCTCTGGTGCGGGTTTTCGCCGTAGCGCAGGTCCTGGACCTTGTCGAACGCGAGGTTCAGCACGGCCGGGTAGGTGTTGCGCGACTTGTGCTCGAGCGCTTCGGTGAGGCTCGTGAGGTAGTTCGTGATCGCGCCGTCGTACTGCGCCGTGTGCGAGAACACCTTGGTCGCGAGGCGGAAGTTCGTGGCGTAGCTCACGGTGTTGCCGTTCGCGCGCATCTCCTCCAGCACCTTCGCGTAGTCGGCCGGGTCGACCACCACGGTCACGTCGCGATGGTTCTTCGCCGCCGAGCGCAGCATGGTCGGGCCGCCGATATCGATGTTCTCGATCGCGTCTTCGAGCGTGCACTCTTCCTTCGACACCGTCTGGACGAACGGGTAGAGATTCACGACCAGCAGGTCGATCGTCGGGATGTCGTGCTTTTCGAGCGCGGCCATGTGCTCGGGAAGGTCGCGGCGCGCGAGGATGCCGCCGTGCACCTTCGGGTGCAGCGTTTTCACGCGCCCATCGAGCATTTCCGGAAAGCCCGTGTAGTCGGCCACTTCGGTGACGGAAAGGCCCGCGTCCGCGAGCAGTTTCGCGGTGCCGCCGGTCGAGAGGATCTTGACGCCGAGGTCCGACAGCGACTTCGCGAAGTCGACGATGCCGGCCTTATCGGAAACGGAGATGAGCGCTTGCCTGATCATGATGGATAACGAGGTAGATTGCCGAGAGATCGAGGGGTCCGCGCCGAAGGTCCAGAAAAACGCAGCGGCGTTACAGCAGGCCGTGCTGCTGGAGCTTCTTGCGCAGCGTGTTGCGGTTGATGCCGAGAAACTCGGCGGCGAGCGACTGATTGCCGCCTGCCTGCTCGAGCACCACCTCGAGCATCGGTTTTTCGACGCACGCTATCACCATTTCGTAGACGTCGTGCGGATTGCTGCCGTCGAGGTCCTGGAAATAGATGCCAAGGCTCTCGCGGACGGATTGTTCGATGTTGTGCTTGCTCATGCTGCCAGTCGATCGGTTGATTCGTCGCTGCCGTCGCTGTCGTTGTTCTCGTCGTCGACGTAGACGAGGCGCTCGGAGCGCGCCTTCTGTTCGTCGAAGAACTGGTTGACGGCGACGAGCTGCTCGCGCGTGGTGTCCAGCGTATTCATGCGATGCCGGAACGTATTGGCGCCACAAAGGCCGCGAGTGTACCAGCCGATATGCTTGCGCGCAGTACGCACGCCCGTAAATTCCCCATAAAACGCGTAGTGGTCCTCCAGATGCTCGTTCATGATCGACTGGATTTCGTCCACGCGCGGCGGCGGCAGCAGCTCGCCGGTCGCCAGGAAATGCTCGATTTCGCGGAACAGCCACGGGCGCCCCTGCGCCGCGCGGCCGATCATGATGGCGTCGGCGCCCGTGAGCGCGAGGACTTCGCGCGCCTTTTGCGGCGACGTAATGTCGCCGTTCGCGACCACCGGAATGCGCGCGGCAGCTTTAACCGCGGCAATCGTTTCGTACTCCGCTTCACCGTGATAGAGATCGGCGCGCGTGCGGCCGTGCACGGTGAGCATGGCAATGCCGCTTTCCTCGGCAATGCGCGCAATGGTGAGCGCGTTGCGGTTGTCGCGGTCCCACCCCGTGCGGATCTTGAGCGTGACGGGTACGGCGTCGGGGCCCACGCCCACGGCGTCGACCACGGCCTTGACGATGCGCGCGACGAGCGGTTCGTTCTGCAGGAGCGCCGAGCCGGCCGCGACGTTGCAGACCTTCTTGGCCGGGCAGCCCATGTTGATGTCGATGATCTGCGCGCCGTTCGCGACGTTATAGCGCGCGGCTTCGGCCATCATTTCCGGATCGGCCCCGGCGATCTGCACGGAGATGGGTTCCACTTCGCCGGCGTGATTGGCGCGGCGCATGGTCTTTTCGCTCTTCCACAGCTGCGCGTTGGACGCGACCATTTCGGAGACCGCATAGCCCGCGCCGAGGCGCTTGCACAGCTGGCGGAACGGCCTGTCCGTGACGCCCGCCATGGGGGCGACGAACAGGTTATTACGCAAGGTGTGACGGCCGATAGTGAACATGACGCGCGGGCAACCGGTGCCGCGACCCGGATGGCATTCCGGCTGGCGCGGTGAACGGCGTGAATATGAAAAAGGGGAAACGCGTATTTTAGCGTAAGCGGGATGCGAGGTCGCGCAGCGCGGACCCTGGTCTTGTCTTGGACAGTATGTCAGGCAGGCGGCGGCGCCGTTGCAGCGAGATATGATTCGACCCCCGGCATGGCGAATCGTGGGTCGCCCCTGCCGCTGACCGTGATGACTCAGGTACCAACTTCAGGCATCAGCCTGCCAGTCTTCGACTTGCAACTGATCCACGCGTGCAAATTCGCGCACATTGTGTGTGACGAGCACCAAGCCACGAGCGCGCGCCTGTCCAGCGATCAGCGCGTCATACGGACCAATTGGCGTACCGGCGGCCGCAAGTTGTGCACGGAGTTCGCCGGCGTGCTGCGCGTCTTCCGCGTCGAATGGTACGACTTCGAATTGCAGCGCTTCGACGCGAGCGAGATTATCCGCCGCTCGCTGGCTTTTATAGGCGCCGTAGTAGAGTTCGTGCACGACGATCGAAGGGAGTCCGAAATCGCTCGGCAGGTATGCACGCAAGCGCCCCGTCACAGCCGGATCACCCTTGAGGATTGCGATGACGGCATTCGTGTCCAGCAGGTATTTCATTCGAACACGTCCAGGTCAGGCCGCGCTTGGTCTGCCGGTTGTGTGGTGGCGGCTGTCTCGAAGTCGGCATCGATCGGGCCGATCAGCGGAGTGAGCCAGGCCCAGTCCTGCGGTACCGGTTCGAGTATGACCGCCGCGCCGTGACGGCGTATGCGCACTTGCGCCGTCTCGAAGCGGAAGTCCTTGGGGAGCCTGACCGCCTGCGACCCGCCGTGCTTGAAAATCTTCGCGAGGTCCATTTGCGCCTCCGTTTGTATCTACAATTTGTATCTATTGTAGCGCGAATGGCAAAGGCGAATAGCCGAATCGAATTCGCTCGTCGACCGCCTCAACTCCGCTGCCCGAACATCATCTGCCGCGCGAGCGCCGTCTTCACGGGCGGTGCGAATTCGAGCGCCGTGAGCGCGAGCCCGCGCAGCGTGGCGAGCGGGCCGAAATCGACGGTGAACAGGCGTGCGAGCGTATCCGTCGCGCCGATCGTCATGCGCCGGTCGAACGCGCGGCGGCCCGCGAACTCGGCGAGCGCGCGCGGCGTGGCGCCGTGCTGCGCGAGCGAATCGGCGAGGGCGTGGGCGTCGCGCAGGCCGAGATTGAGGCCCTGGCCCGCCACCGGATGCAGTGTTTGGGCCGCATTGCCGACCGCCGCGATGCGGCCGTGGCCGGAAACAAGGGCGTCGAGCGCGTTCAGGCCGAGCGGAAAGGCCGCGCGGCCGTGAACGTGCGTGAAGCGGCCCATGCGCGCGCCGAACGTCATGCCGAGTTCGGCGAGGAAATCGGCGTCTGAAAGCTGCGCACGGCGCTCGGCCTGGGCAGGGAAGCAGCACCACACCAGCGCGTAATCGGCGCCGCGCACGCCGCCCATCGGCAGGAGCGCGATCGGGCCTTCGTTCGTGAAGCGCTCCCACGCGACGTGCGGCTGCGGGGCGGCAAGTGTCACCACGCCGACCAGCGCCGTTTGCCCGTAGTCGCGCGTGCGTTTGGTTTCAGCAGCCGGCGGTGCGGGCTTCGCGTCGTGTTGATCGGCCTCGTCGCTATCGGCTTGCGCCTCGCGTGGCGGCGGCGTGCGATACAGCCCGCCTTCGGCGTTCACGAGGATGCGCGTGCGCAGATGCCGCTCGACGCCCGCGCTCACGACCGGCAGCGTCACGCCGTCGTTCTCCACGACGGGATCGTGCGCCTGCGTGTGATGCAGCCAGTGCACCTGCATGCCGCGCACGGCCTGCGCGAGCGCCTGAACGATCGCGCCGTAGCGCGCCACGTAGCCGAGCGCGGGCAAGTCGTAGTCGTGGCGGTCGATCAGCGTGCGCCCGAAATGGCCGCGCTGCGAAACATGGATGCGCTCGATGGGCGTGGCGTCGTGCGGCCACGCGAGCGCTTCGAGCAGCGTGCGGCTGCCCTGCGAAACGGCGATGGCGCGAGGGTCGCCGGCGCTGTCCTCGGGTTCGCGCGCGTCGATCAGCCCAATCGAGAGCTCTTGCGTGGCACTGCGCCGCGCGAGCCAACCCGCGAGCGCGAGTCCCACCGGCCCCGCGCCGACGATTGTTACGTCGTGGTCGAAATGGGTATGCGCGTTCGCGCCGATGGGAGTGTCGTTCGCGCTGCCGGAAACTGCGTTCATGTCGTTTGCTTCGCTTCGTGTTGAAACTTCGCCTCTGCGTTTGCCGTCTGCATCACGCGCCGCGTTGCGCGTCCTGCATGAGCGCTTCGATTTCATCGGCGGCAACGGGCACGCCGCGCGTGATCAACTCGCAGCCCGTTTCGGTGACGATGGCGTCGTCCTCGATGCGGATGCCGATGTCCCAGTAGCGCTCAGGCACGTCCTCGGCCGCGCGGATGTAGAGGCCGGGCTCGATCGTGAGCGTCATGCCGGCGCGCAGCGTGCGCCACGGCGGCGGGGCGTCGGGCTTTTCGGCGCTTGCCGCAACGCCACGTTCACCGCGTTCACGATAATCGCCCGCGTCGTGCACATCCATGCCGAGCCAGTGCCCGGTGCGATGCATATAGAAGCGCGCGTAGGCGCGCTCGGCGATCACGTCGTCGACGCTCGCAAAGCGCTGCCGGTCGATGATGCCGGTATCGAGCAGCCCCTGCGCGAGCACGCGCACCGCGGCGTCGTGCGGCGCCTCGAAATTTACGCCGGCGCACGTGGCGTCGATAGCGGCCTGCTGCGCGGCGAGCACGATGTCGTAAAGCTCGCGTTGCGCGCTCGTGAAGCGGCCGCTCGCGGGGAACGTGCGGGTGATGTCCGAGGCATAGCCGTTCAACTCGCACGCCGCGTCGATCAGCACGAGGTCACCCTCGCGCGCCACCGCGTTACCCGCGGGGTAGTGCAGCACGCACGCGTTCGCGCCTGCCGCGACGATCGAGCCGTAGGCGGGCGCCTGCGCGCCGTGCTTGCGGAACGTGTAGAGCAATTCCGCCTCGATCTCGTATTCGCGCATGCCGGGCCGGCACGTCTGCATCGCGCGAACGTGGGCGAGCGCCGAGATCTTCGCGGCGCGGCGCATCGTGTCGAGTTCGTGCGCGTCCTTGAACACGCGCATGTCGTCGAGCAGCGGCAGCAGGTCGTACGCGGCGGCCGGCGCCGTGACGCCGCTGCGCCCCTGCGCGCGTACCGCGTCGATCCAGCGCTTCACCTGCGCGTCGAAGCGATCCGATGCCGCGAGCGCGTAGTGCAGCGCCGGACGGTTGGCGATGAGCTGCGGGATGCGCGCATCGAGTTCGTCGGCAGGAAACGCGGCGTCGAAGCCGAACGCTTCGCGCGCGGCGTCCGGGCCGAAGCGAAAGCCTTCCCACGTTTCGCGCTCGACGTTCTTCGCGCGGCAGAACAGGATGGCGGCGGGCTGATTCTCGCCCGCGTTCGCGTCGAGCACGAGCAGCGCCTCGGGCTCCGTGAAGCCGGTGAGGTAGTAGAAGTAGCTGTCGTGCCGATAGGGATAGTCCGCGTCGCGATTGCGCAGCGCTTCGGGCGCGGTTGGCACGAGCGCGACACCGCCGCCTTGCGCACGCAGCGCCGCAAGCACGCGTTCGCGGCGCGCGCGATAGAGCGCCGCGCCGCCGTCGGGGCCGCGCTGCATGTCGGCTGCGTCGGCCACGCTGGCCGCAGGTTGGGCTTCGCTCGAGGCGGCCGGGGCGCTTTGCTTGAGGGTCGAGTCCATCGTGAGATTGTAGCGCTGGCTACAAACGGACGCGCTGGCTCGCGGCGCTCCGACCCGTGTGCCGCTGTTGCCAGGTGTTGTCTCTCGCTGACATCATTTGTAGGAAAAATCCTGCACTGCAACAACCGGCGCGTCAGAAAAACGCGAATCCAACGTATACTTCGGCCGGATTCCAGAAAAGGCAGGTGGTATGAAACTCATCGGTTCGCTCGGCAGCCCGTATGTCCGCAAGGCGCGGATCACGCTCGCCGAAAAGAAAATCGACTACAAGCTGGTGCTCGAAAACGTGTGGGGCGAGGAAACGGCGATTCACGATTTCAACCCGCTCGGCAAGGTTCCGTGTCTCGTGATGGACGACGGCGAGGCCGTGTTCGACTCGCGCGTGATCTGCGAGTACGTCGACATGCTCTCGCCCGTGGCCAAGCTCATTCCACCCGCAGGACGTGAGCGTATCGAAGTGCGTTGCTGGGAGGCGCTCGCCGACGGCATGCTCGACGCCACCGTGTTGATCCGCCTCGAAGGCACGCAGCGCACGCCGGAGCAGCGCAACGAGGCGTGGGTGAAGCGCCAGGAGCGCAAGATTCACGAAAGTCTCACGGCGATGGCCAAGGGGCTCGACGGCAGCCCGTGGTGCGCGGGCAACCGCTACTCGATCGCGGATATCGCCGTAGGCTGCGCGCTCGGCTATCTCGACTTCCGCATGCCGGAGCTGAACTGGCGCGAGGCGCATCCGAATCTCGCGCGCCACTTCGAGAAGCTCTCGCAGCGTCAGTCGTTCGTCGACACGGTGCCGCAAGGCTGACGTCCAGTCGATCTGCAGCTCACGTGGCTTAAACAAAACGCCCGACGGCATCGCGTGCCGTCGGGCGTTTTCGTTCAAGTCGCGGATCGCCTTCCTCAGACGATCTTTTCCTCAGCCGGCGCGAACGAATCGCTGCGCGCAACCGGCCACCACTTCTCGTACAGCTGATAGCGATAGCGGCCTTCGAGCAGATCGCCGGGTTTCAGGTACTTGAGCAGTTCCGACATCAGCTTCACTTCATACGACGACACGCGCCGCACGATGTGATGCGCACGCAGATCCGAAGGGCTCGCGAGACCGGCGGCCTGAATCAGCTCCTGCAGCGCGTGCAGCGTGTTGTGATGGAAGTTGAAGACGCGCTCGCCCTTGTCCGGCACGTTCAGCGCGCGCTGGCGCACGGGGTCTTGCGTGGCGACGCCGGTGGGGCAGCGGTCCGAGTGGCACTTCTGCGCCTGGATGCAGCCCACGGCGAACATGAAGCCGCGCGCCGAATTCACCCAGTCTGCGCCGATTGCGAGCGTGCGCGCGATATCGAACGCGGTGATGATCTTGCCGCTCGCGCCGATCCTGATCTTGTCGCGCAGGCCGATGCCGACGAGCGTGTTGTGCACGAGAAGCAGCCCTTCCTGCAGCGGCGTGCCGATGTGATCGGTGAATTCGAGCGGCGCGGCTCCCGTGCCGCCTTCCGCGCCGTCCACGACGATGAAGTCGGGCAGGATGCCGGTTTCCAGCATCGCCTTGGCGATGCCGAAGAACTCCCACGGATGACCGATGCACAGCTTGAAGCCCGTGGGCTTGCCGCCCGAGAGCTTGCGCAGGCGCTCGACGAATTCGAGCAGGCCGCGCGGCGTGGAGAATTCTGAGTGGCGCGCCGGCGAGACGCAATCCTGGCCGACGGGAATGCCCCGCGTTTCGGCGATCTCGGGCGTGACCTTCGCCGCGAGCAGCATGCCGCCGTGGCCGGGCTTCGCGCCTTGCGAGAGCTTCACCTCGATCATCTTGACCTGCGGCTCGTTCGCGAGACGCTGGAATTTCTCGGCGCTGAAGGTGCCGTCGTCGTTGCGGCAGCCGAAGTAGCCCGAGGCGATCTCCCAGATGATGTCGCCGCCATTCTCGCGGTGATACTTCGACATCGAGCCTTCGCCGGTGTCGTGCGCGAAACCGCCTTTCTTCGCGCCCATGTTGAGCGCGCGGATGGCGTTCGCGGAGAGCGCGCCGAAGCTCATCGCCGAGATGTTGAAGATCGACATCGAGTACGGTTGCGCGCGGTTGGCGCCCACGAGCACGCGGAAGTCGCTGCCTGCGAGCTTGGTGGGCGCGAGCGAATGGCTGATCCACTCGTGGCCCACGGCCTTCACGTCGAGTTCGGTGCCATACGGACGGCTGTCCACCGCGTTCTTCGCGCGCTGGTAGACGAGGCTGCGCTGGGCGAGCGAGAACGGCTTTTCGTCGGTGTCGTCCTCGACGAAGTACTGGCGGATTTCGGGCCGCACGAACTCGAACAGAAAGCGCAGATGACCCCAGATCGGGTAGTTGCGCAGGATCGCGTGGCGTTCCTGGAACATGTCGTAGAGGCCGAGCGCGACGAGCAGCGCGGGCACGATCACGCAGTACCACGACAGGTGATGGAGCGCGGCCGCGGCGACACAGGCTGCAAGCAGCAGCACCGCGCCCCACATGGCGAGATAACGTCGGGAAAACATTGGGGGAACTCCTCGAACTTGATGTAATGCGCGCGCCTGCTCTCCTCTCGTAAAGGGGGCGGTGCGCGTCAGCCGCGCGGTTGCTGGGCGCGGCTTGCGGGAATGATGCCGCAAGTTCGTGAATCCGGCCGGGAAGCGGGCAAAGCCGGTTGAGCGGCGTTAGGCAGGCGTCGAAAGGCTGATAAAAAAACGCGGCGCCCTGGGCGCCGAGCGGTGTTTTCTTACGTTTTGCCTGACGCTGCTTGCGTCACGCGGTCGTCGCCGCAGCCGGCTTCTTGCGCGGTACGCGCTTCTTTTTCTTCGGCGCTTCGGGCGGCAGCACGGCGGGCACGTGTGGCGCGAGCGTCGTTACCGCCTCGATGATGCCGCCACCCAGGCACACGTCGCCGTCATAGAGTACCGCCGACTGGCCCGGCGTCACGGCCCATTGCGCGTCGGGAAAACGCAGCGTGAACTGGCCCGCGCCGAATTCGTCTGCGGTATGGAACGAGCAAGGCGCATCGGCCTGGCGATAGCGCGTTTTCGCGCCGCATGCGTGGTCTTGCGCCGGCGGCTCGCCCGCCACCCAGCTCACGTTGCCTGCGCGTAGCTCGTGCGCGAGCAGCCACGGATGATTGTGGCCCTGCACGACGTAGAGCGTGTTCGAGGCCATGTCCTTGCCCGCCACGAACCACGGATCGCCGCTGCCGTCCTTGCTGCCGCCAAGGCCAATGCCCTTGCGCTGCCCGAACGTATAGAACGCGAGGCCGATATGCTCGCCCACGACCTTGCCATCGGGCGTCATCATCGGGCCGGGTTTGGTCGGCAGATAGCGGTTGAGGAAGTCGCGGAACGGCCGCTCGCCAATGAAGCAGATTCCTGTGGAATCCTTCTTTTTTGCGTTTGGCAGGCCGATCTTCTCGGCGATCTCGCGCACCTTCGTCTTGGGGATTTCGCCGAGCGGGAACATCGTCTTCGACAGCTGCGCCTGGTTCAGGCGGTGCAGGAAGTACGACTGATCTTTCGTGTGGTCGAGCGCCTTCAGCAGTTCGAAACGTCCGTTGCTCTCGTTCTGGCGCACGCGCGCATAGTGGCCCGTGGCGATCGTCTCCGCGCCGAGCGACATGGCGTGGTCGAGAAAGGCCTTGAACTTGATCTCGGCGTTGCAGAGCACGTCCGGGTTCGGCGTGCGTCCCGCGGAGTACTCGCGCAGGAACTCCGCGAACACGCGGTCCTTGTATTCGGCGGCGAAGTTCACGGCCTCGACGTCGATGCCGATCAGGTCCGCGACCGACACCACGTCGATCCAGTCCTGGCGCGTCGAGCAGTACTCGCCGTCGTCGTCGTCTTCCCAGTTTTTCATGAAGAGACCGACAACGTCGAATCCCTGCTCCTTGAGCAGCCATGCGGTAACCGACGAATCGACGCCGCCCGACATGCCTACCACGACCTTACGTTTGCTCATTTCGTTGCTGCCTTAGTTCATCCTGGGTGCTGCCTTGGGCGCCGCTTTCGGCGCCGTCGCGTGCGTCTGGATGAAATCCAGCGGCACGCGCTTGCCAGCGAGGTAATCGTCGACACAGCGCATCACGAGCGGCGTGCGATGGCGCTCGCTCGCCGCGCGCAGCTCGTCCACGCTCATCCACACCGTGCGGACGATATCCGGATCGAGCGCGCGGTTTTCCGCCTCGGCTGTGACACTGCCGCAGTACGTGAAGCGCACGTACGTCGCACCGCTCTCGTCTGGCTTGCCGAAGTGCGTCATATACACGCCGACCAGCGCTTCCGGCGTGAACGCATGCGCGGTTTCCTCGAGCGTTTCGCGCACCACGGCCTCGTGCAGCGTCTCGCCCGCTTCCAGATGGCCGGCGGGCTGGTTCAGACGCAGTCCGGCGCTCGTGTGCTCCTCGACGAGCAGAAAACGCCCGTCGCGCTCGACGATCGCGGCCACGGTGACGTGGGGTGCCCAGGTTTCCTCATTCATGGGCCGGTATTTTACCGGGACGGCGCGAACGCTGCCCGGGGCCGGATCGGACTCCCCAGGGGTGCGGCCCGGCTCGCCTGGCACTGCCGACCGTCCGGTCGGACGGCAGAGCGTGTTGTGTGCATCGCACAAAAACGGGCAATTCCCGCTACAAAGCCGCCGCTGCTTTCGGTTAAAGTGGTGCCGTCGTTTGCCGTTGCAATGGATGCCGGCGCTTGAACGCCGTTTGTCGGCCTCCCTTCGCTCGATTCGAGCCAGAACAGCTAGAACAAGAAGGTCGAGGAGGAAACAACGATGCATATCGGAGTGCCTGCAGAGACGCGGGCGAACGAAACCCGCGTGGCCGCGACGCCGGAGACAGTCAAGAAGTACGTCGCCCAGGGCCACACGGTCACGATCCAGGCGGGCGCCGGCGTCGGCGCGAGCTATCCCGACGAGGCCTACACGGCCGTGGGTGCGCAGGTCGCGGATGCGGCCACGGCCTTCGGCGCGGACCTCGTGCTCAAGGTCCAGTCGCCCACCGTCAGCGAATTGCCGTTCATGAAGCGCGGCGCGGTGCTGGTCGGCATGCTCGATCCCTTTAATGCGGAGAATGCGGCAAAGCTGGCCGAAGCGGGCGTGACCGCCTTCTCGCTCGAAGCCGCGCCGCGCACCACGCGCGCGCAGAGCCTCGACGTGCTTTCGTCGCAGGCCAACATCGCCGGGTACAAGGCGGTGCTCGTGGCCTCGAACCTCTATCCACGCTTCATGCCGATGCTCATGACCGCCGCCGGCACGGTAAAGGCCGCGCGCGTGCTGATTCTCGGCGCGGGCGTGGCGGGCCTGCAGGCCATCGCCACGGCGCGGCGCCTGGGCGCGGTGATCGAAGCCTCGGATGTACGCCCCGCCGTGAAGGAGCAGATCGAGTCGCTCGGCGGCAAATTCCTCGATGTGCCCTACGAAACCGATGAGGAACGCGAAGCGGCCGTCGGCGTGGGCGGCTATGCCCGGCCCATGCCGCCATCGTGGCTGGCGCGCCAGTCGGCGCTGGTGCACGAGCGCGCGAAGCAGGCGGACATCGTCATCTCGACCGCGCTGATTCCCGGCCGCGACGCGCCGACGCTGCTGCCATCGGAAACCGTGCAGGCGATGAAGCCAGGCTCGGTGGTCATCGACCTCGCGGCAGGACGCGGTCCTGTCGCGGACGAGGCAAGCGGGCGACGCGGCGGCAACTGCCCGCTCACGGAGGCTGACAAGGTGGTGATGCACCACGGCGTGCAGATCTGCGGCTACACGAACCTCGCCTCGATGGTCGCCGCCGACGCTTCTGCGCTCTACGCGCGTAACCTGCTCGACTTCCTGAAGCTCATTGTCACGAAGGAAGGCGCGCTCAACATCGATCTCGCGGACGACATCGTCGCGGCCACGCTCATCGCACGTGACGGCCAGGTCACGCGCAAGGCATGACGAGGAGGAGACCAACAATGGAAGTCATCAACCATACCGTCATCAACCTGATCATCTTCGTGCTGGCCGTGTACGTCGGCTATCACGTGGTCTGGAACGTCACGCCTGCGCTGCATACGCCGCTCATGGCCGTGACCAATGCGATCTCGGCGATCGTGATCGTCGGCGCGATGCTCGCCACGGGCCTGACTGTGGGCGGACCGGGCAAATTCTTCGGCACGTTCGCCGTGCTGCTCGCAGCCGTGAACGTGTTCGGCGGGTTCCTCGTCACGCGGCGAATGCTGGAAATGTTCCGCAAGAAGGAGCCGAAAAAGCTCTCCGCCCCTGGCAGCAAGGAGGGCGCATGATGGGGCTGAACTTCGTGAGTATGGACGTCGTTACGCTGCTTTATCTGGTGGCGTCGGTCTGCTTCATCCAGGCGCTCAAGGGGCTGTCGAATCCGAAGAGCGCGCGCGCCGGCAACGTGTTCGGCATGGTCGGTATGGCCATCGCCATTCTCACGACCCTTGCCCTGATCGTGAAGGAGTCCGCACAGTTCGGCTCGAATCTCGGGCTTGGACTTGCGCTGCTGTTCGCGGCGCTCGTGGTGGGCGGCGGCCTTGGGGCCTATGTCGCCGCGCGCGTCGAGATGACGAAGATGCCCGAACTCGTCGCGGCCATGCACTCGCTGATCGGTCTTGCGGCGGTGTGCATTGCGTATGCGGTCGTCTCCGAACCGGCAGCGTTCGGGCTGGTTGCAGAGGACGCGCCGTATCCGGGCTTCCTGCCGTATGGCAACCGCATCGAGCTGTTCATCGGCACGTTCGTGGGCGCGATCACGTTCTCAGGTTCCGTGATCGCGTTCGGCAAGCTCTCCGGGAAGTACAAGTTCAGGCTCTTTCAGGGCGCGCCGGTGGTCTATCCGGGCCAGCATCTGATCAACCTGTTCCTCGCGCTCGGCATGATCGGCTTCGGCATCCTGTTCTTCCTCACGCAGTCGTGGCTGCCGTTCATCATCATGACGCTGATCGCGTTCGCGCTGGGCGTGCTCATCATCATCCCGATCGGCGGCGCGGACATGCCGGTGGTCGTCTCGATGCTGAACTCGTACTCGGGCTGGGCGGCAGCGGGCATCGGCTTCTCGCTGAACAACGCCATGCTGATCATCGCAGGGTCGCTGGTGGGTTCCTCGGGCGCGATTCTGTCGTACATCATGTGCCACGCGATGAACCGCTCGTTCTTCAACGTGCTGCTGGGCGGCTTCGGCGGCGAAGCGGGCGCGGCGGCGGCGGGTGGGGCGCAGGAGCAGCGTCCGGTGAAGTCGGGTTCGGCTGACGATGCTGCGTTCATGCTCGGCAACGCCGAAAGTGTCGTGATCGTGCCGGGTTATGGTCTCGCCGTGGCGCGTGCGCAGCATGCGTTGAAGGAACTCACCGACAAGCTCGTCGAAAAGGGCGTGGACGTGCGCTACGCGATCCACCCGGTGGCGGGCCGCATGCCGGGCCATATGAACGTGCTGCTTGCGGAAGCCGAGGTGCCCTACGACATGGTGTTCGAGATGGAGGACATCAACAACGAGTTCGGCCAGACCGACGTGGTGCTGGTGCTCGGCGCGAACGATGTGGTGAATCCGGCGGCGAAGAACGATCCGAAGTCGCCGATCGCGGGCATGCCGATCATCGAGGCGTACAAGGCGCGCACGATCATCGTGAACAAGCGCTCGATGGCGGCGGGCTACGCGGGCCTCGACAACGAACTCTTCTACATGGATAAAACCATGATGGTGTTCGGCGACGCGAAGAAGGTGATCGAGGAGATGGTGAAAGCGGTGGAGTAAGCGCTGCTCGCATCAAACCCACGCGAAAGGCGCGCAGCGATGCGCGCCTTTTTCAATTGCGGCCGTGTTGACCGCTCACAACGAAGGCGCATTCACGCGGCGCAGATAGTCGGCCAGGCGCCGCCCGCTCACATCGGGAAACTGCTCGAGCACTTCCACGTTCTCCATGCGCGCGATGTTGAAGTTGCGGAAGTCCTCGCGCATTTCGCACCAGGCGCCCACGGTCCATTGCGCGCCCCAGTACACGAGCCCAAGCGGCCAGATGCGCCGCTGCGTATGCGCGCCGATGCGGTCGCAGTACGCGAAGCGCACGACGAGCCGCGTGTCGACGGCGCGATGCAGCGCGTCGAGCTTGTCCGAGAACGCGTGATCCATGTGATACGCCGGTGCGAACACGGCAAGCCGTTCCAGCACGGCACGCTTTTCCGCCGGCATCGCGGCGGCGATTTTCGCGAGCGCACCGCGTGCGCCGCTTGCGAGCGCCGCGCCGCCCCACGATTCGGCCATGCGGGCACCCACGGCGAGCGCGGTGAGTTCGTCGGCGGTGAAGGTGAGCGGCGGCAGACTCGCCGTGCGCGCGAGCCGGTAGCCAATGCCCGCCTCGCCCTCGATCGGCACACCCGAGAGCTGCAGGTCGCGCACGTCGCGATAGACCGTGCGCGGCGAGACTTCGAGCCAGCCGGCCAGTTGCTGGGCGGTGGTGAGACGCCGGCCGCGCAGCAGTTCGGCGATGCGAAAAAGGCGGTCGGCGCGGCGGGTCATGGCAGGGCGGTCGCGTAGGCGGGCGCGGTGACTGGGATAAGCACCGATGATAGCGCCGGGCGGGCGCGGCGCCCGCCTGAGGCTTAACCGAGCTTCGGCGCGTGCAGACCGACGCGGTTGCCTTCGGTATCGATGAAGAAGCCGATATAGCCGTAGTTGTTCGGCAACTCCACGGCGGGCCCTTGCTGCTTGCCGCCGGCTTTTTGCACGCGGTCGAGCACGGCCGTGACCGATGGCTGCGCGTTCAGATATACGAGCACGCCCTTCGGGTCGGGCTTGGCGTCGTGCGGATTGAACACAATGCAGCCGCCGGTTTCAGTTTCGGTGTGAGCGAACAGCGCCATCGGCACGCCGCCGACTACTTCGCGCTGCAGCGCGGTGTCGAAGGCGGTTTCGTAAAAGCGGGCGGCACGCTCCAGGTCGTGCGCGGGAATTTCGAACCACGAGATCACACGGGACAGATCGGTAGACACGGTGCAGCTCCTCGAAGACAACGGCGGACGGTAATGGCGGCAGCCGGGCGGCGGCAGCCTCGCCGGATGGCGTAGAAGCAGTGTGCCAGGGGGCTGCTGACAGCGTGTTGTCAGTAGGTTTGACGCGTCGTGCCGCGCACTTAAGCGGCGGGTGGGAGCGTCACCCGCCGTGCGCGTTTGCCAATGTCAGCTGGCGTCGTCGTTGCCGGCGGCGGGATTCGCGCCGCCGCTGGCCGGACGCTGGCGCACGCTGCCCGCGATCAGGTCGAAGCGGAACAGGCGGCATTCGAGCGCGCCGTTGTAGAGCGGCGTCTTGGCGGCTTCGCGCAGGCGCAGCTGGCCCGGCAGCTTGCGGTCCGAGGTGAGGACGAATGCTCGCCAGCCCGTGAAGCGCTGCTTGAGCGCGTCGCCGAGCGCCTGGAAGAACTCGGCGTCGGGCGCCTCGTCCTTGGCGCGGCGAAAGCCTTCGTCATCGTCGCCGCGCAGCTCGCGCGCCGTCGGGCGCGCCTCGCCGCGCGCATTGCGGCCGCGCACCTCGATACGCTCGCCGTACGGCGGATTCGCCACGAGAATGCCGGGCGCAGCCGAGGGCGGCGTCATGTTGCGCGCGTCGAGCTGCTTGAGCGTCACGCTGCCGAAGCCCGCGCGCTTGAAATTCGCGCGCGCCTTTTCCAGCATGACGTCGGAGATGTCACTGCCGTAAATCAGCAGGTCGCCGGTCTTGCTTTGCGCGAGATTGCGCGCCGTGTTCGCCTCGCTCTTGAGGTGCCGCCACGCGGCCATGTCGGCCTGCTTGAGCGACTCGAAGCCGAAGCGGCGATCGAGCCCCGGCGCGATGTCGAGCGCGACTTGCGCGGCTTCCGCGAGGAAGGTGCCGCTGCCGCACATCGGGTCATAGAGCGGCGTGCCGGGCGTCCAGCCCGTGAGGCGCAGGATGCCCGCGGCGAGGTTCTCGCGCAGCGGGGCGGCGCCCTTGTCCAGACGCCAGCCGCGCTTGAAGAGCGGCTCGCCCGAGGTGTCGAGATAGAGCGTGCATTCGTTCGCCGTGAGGAAGGCGAAGACGCGCACGTCGGGATAGGCGGTATCGACGCTCGGACGCGCACCGGCCTTGTCGCGCATGCGGTCACAGATCGCGTCCTTCACGCGCAGCGTGGCGAACTCGAGGCTGCGCAGCGGCGACTTGATCGCGGTGATGTCGATGCGGATCGTCTCGTTCGCCGAGAACCACTTCTCCCACTGCTGCTCGCGCGCGAGCGCATAGATGTCCTGTTCGCTGCGATACGGGCGCTGGGCGATTTTCAGGAGCACGCGGCTCGCGATGCGCGAATGCAGGTTGGCGGCGATGCCGCCGGCCCAGTTGCCGCGGAAATGCACGCCGCCGGGCACCTCGGCGCCGACCTGGAGTGCGCCGGGCGGCAGGCGCCGTTGCGCGGTTTCGGCCAGTTCGGCGGCGAGCGCGGCTTCGAGGCCGCGCGGGCAGGGGGCAAAGAAATCGAAAGACATGAAGGAGGATGGGACGCTGCGGGGAAGGCGCTATTGTACGCGGGTTGCGGGAGCGGCCAGGCGTGCATGCCGCCGGCTCCCCTGGAGCGCGCTCGATGCCCGCATTGGGCCGCCATTTGCCTCGTCCCTGGCGCCTCCTCCGAAAGCGCCGCTGGCGGGCGTTATTGGCTCCGGATCGCCCTCGGGCGTGGAAATCAGGTACGCCGCAGGACCGCGCCAGCAGAAATCCGCCGCCTCAGCCGCCAGCGGCCGCCATCTGCGGACAGGCGGGGCCCGGCGCCGGCTTCGCGCGCGCGCCGGCCTTCGCGCCGTTCGCCGCCACGCTTACGCGCGGCGCGGCCGCGAGCGCGCGCACGCCGCTCGCGATCGACTGCGAGAGCGCCTCGACCGCCTGCCGGTGGCCGATGACGAGCGCGTCGTAGCCGTCGCCCACCTTCTCGTTGAGCACGCTGCGGCAGGTCAGGACCGTTTGCGTGTCGAGCGCGCGCACGCTCCACACGGCGTCGATGAGCGCATGCGAGCCCGGCCACGATTCGAAGCGCTGCACGTTCACGCTCACGCGATACACGGGCACGCCCTCGGGATGCGGCGAGCCGTATACGTCGATGGTGCCGAGCTGCTGCGTGAGGTCGCCTGAGAGCGCCCGGCGGATCTCGTCGCCGGGCATTGAGGACCAGCGCTCCTGCTCGAGTATGCGCACCTGGTTCGCGTCGGTTTGCACGACGAACTGAGCCTTCGCCACCTGCGGCGGCACATCGACCGGCGCCAGCTCGATCAGCCACTGGGCGTTGCCCGCGCTCGGCGCGGCGGCCGTGCGAGCCGGGTCGTCGCTCGGGCTGAGCGTGTAGAACCGGCTGGCGGGCGAACTGCAGCCCGCCAGCGCGGCTGCAATGACCAGCGCGCCGAGCGTGGCAAGGGCGGGGACGCGTCGGAACGTCATGGCTTGTCTCCAGATTTGCCGCGCAGCAGCGATTCGGGATGGCGCTCCAGATAATCGGAGAGCGCGTTGAGCGATTGCAGCGTACGCGTGAGTTCCTGCATCGCCTGGTGCACGTCGGACTGCAGCGGCGAATCCTGCTGCAGCGTGGACTGTGCGGCGCTGAAGGTCTTCTGCGCTTCGTCGAGCGTGCCTTGCAGCTGCGGCAGGATCTGGTCGTTCACCTTGCCGAACAGCTGGTTCGCGTTCTTGAGCGACTCGTTCAGGTTGTTGCCGATCTTGTCGAACGGAATCTGATCGAGCTTCTTCGCAATGTCCGCGACCTGCAGCTGCAGTTCTTCGAGCGAGTTCGGCACCGTGGGCAGCTCGAGCGGGTCGTGGTTGAAATCGACCGCCGCGGGGCCCGCCTTCGGGAAGATGTCGAGCGCGACATAAAGCTGCCCGGTGATCAGGTTGCCGGTGCGCAACTGACCGCGCAGCCCGCGTGCGACGAGCCGCTTGATCAGCTCCTGGCTTTGCGGCGTATGCGGCGCGGGCGCTTCGCCGCGGATGCGGCGCGACAGGCGCAGCGGGTAGAGGTCGATCGTCACGGGCATCGTGAAGTTGTGCTGTTTCGGGTCGTACTCGATGCCGATGTCGGTCACCTGGCCGAGCACGATGCCGCGGAAGTCGACCGGCGCGCCGACCGAAAGGCCGCGCAACGACTGGTTGAAGTACATGACCACGCGTTGCGGCGCGCCGTCCGGCTCGCGCATCGCTTCGCTCTCGTCGGAGGCGAGCGCGAACGTGGCGGTGTCGGGCGCTTGCGGGCCCATGGACTGCCCGGCCGGGGCCTGGAACGCGAGGCCGCCCACGACGATCGTGGCGAGAGACTGTGTGTTGACCTTGATGCCGTTCGAATCGAGCTGCACATTCACGCCGCTCGCGTGCCACCAGCGCGTATTGGTGCCCACGTACTGGTCGAAGGGCGCGCTCACGAATACCTGGACCGTCACGCCGGTGCCGTCCTTGTCGAGCGAATAGCCCGTCACCTGGCCTACCTGGATGCGTCGATAGAAGATCGGCGTGCCGATGTCGAGCGAGCCGAGCGTCGCACTGTGCAGGGTATAGCGATGGCCCTTCTCGTCGATGGTCACGGCAGGCGGCGCTTCCAGCCCGACGAAGTCGCTTTGCGATTCCTGCGAGCGGCCGGCGTCCGCGCCGATATACGAGCCCGAGAGCAGCGTGGTGAGGCCCGAGACGCCGCTTGCGCCCACGCGCGGGCGCACGACCCAGAAGCGGCTGTCCTTCACGGCGAAGCGTTCGGCGTCCTTGGTGAGCTCGACCGTGACGATCACATGCGAAAGGTTGGGCGAGAGCTTGATCGCGCGCACCGAGCCGATGTCCACGTCCTTGTATTTGACCTTGGTCTTGCCGGGCTCGAGCCCTTCGGCGCTCACGAAGCTGATCGTGATGGTCGGGCCGCGCGTGGCGACCGACTTCACGACGAGCGCCACGCCGATCAGCGCCGCGACGATCGGCACGATCCAGACGAGCGAGGGCAGCCAGCGCCGCGGCTTGACGATCTCCGGCTCCGGCAGATTGGGCGGGGTCGGTCCTTTCGGACTATTCATGGGGTTGATCCTGAGAGTGTTGCGCAGGTTTGTGTTTGTCTTCGTCCACCGGATCCCAGATCAAGCGTGGATCGAACTGCATCGAGGCGATCATCGTCAGGATCACGACCGAGCCGAACGCAATCGCGCCGGGGCCCGCCGTGATGACCGCAAGCGACTGGAAGCGTACCAGCGCCACCGTTAGCGTGACAACGAACACGTCGAGCATCGACCAGCGCCCGATGAATTCGACGAGCCGGAACAGCTTCGTGCGTTCCACGGGCCGCCATGTCGAGCCGCGCTGCGAGGTGAACGCGAGCAGCGCGAGCACCGAAAGCTTGAGCATGGGCACGAGAATGCTCGCGATAAAGACGATCACGGCAAGCGGCCAGTCGCCCGAGGTCCAGAAGTAGACCACGCCGCTCATGATGGTGTCGTCCTCGTCGCCGACGAGCGATGCCGTATGCATGACAGGCAGCAGGTTCGCGGGGATGTAGAGCAGCGCCGCGGCAACGAGGAGCGCCCACGTGCGCATGATGCTGTCCGGGTGGCGCTCGTGCACGGGCGAGCCGCAGCGTGCGCAACGGACGTGGCCATGCGCGCGCACGTGCGGCTGCACGTGCCCGCAGGCGTGGCAGGAGACGTAGCCGGCGTCGGCGGCGGTCTGGTATTTCATCGGGGCCCCTTGGGGAGCGGGCCGCCGCGCGGCGGCGCCGGGTCTTGCGCGCGTGCACCGGGCTCGCGGATTTCGGGCTCGGAGAGCGGGTGGGCCGCAGCCGGTGACGGCGCGGCGGGCGAAGGCGGCGCGTGCGGTCCGCCCGGGCCGGCGTCACCCGCGAGACCGCCCGGACCCGCGCCGCCCTCGCGCGCCGCACGTGCGGCGTCGCGCAGCCCGTCGGCGATGTCCCAGAGCGTGCGCGCATCGAACGTGACGACCACGGTGAACATCAGCGTGAGCGCGCCGAAGGCGAAGAGCGCGGTTTCGGGAATCACGCGCGCGAGGCTCACCATTTTCACGATGGTGATGAGCACGCCCAGCATGAAGACCTCGAGCATGCCCCAGGGCCGCACGAACTGGATGGCGCGCAGCACGTAATTGAAGCCCGGTGGAATGAAGCCGCGCCGCACCGGCAGTAGGACGTAGAGCAGCGCCACCATCTCCGTGAGCGGAAAGAGGATGGTTGCGCAGAAGACGATCACCGCGATGATCTCCATGTCCTCGTGCCACAGCACCACGAGGGCGCCGAACAGGCTCGACTCCGTAGTGATACCGTTCGCATCGAGCTCGATGATCGGGAACGACTGGGCGATGATGAAGGTGACGAGCGCCGCGACCGTGATGGCGCAGATGCGGTCGAGCCGGGACGCGGCGCTGCTGTAGAGCGTGGCGCCGCAGCGCGAGCAACGCGCTGTCTGGCGGCCGAGCAGCCGCGGTCTGCGGTAGAGCGCGTCGCAATCGTGACACGCGATCAGTTTGTCCTGGGCCATGCGGGCAGGTGACGCAAAACGACGTGAACGAGGGACGCGCTACGGCGGCACACAGTCTGGAAGGTGCCGACAGCGCTTCGCGCCATGTTACCAAACGCGCCCGGCGGCGTGCCGCAACGAGCCGCGGACCCCCGACGGGGTGGCTGCCGGGGCTGCTGCGGGGTCAAGCGCGGGGTAAGCCGCAGGTTAGCCGGTCACGCGGCGCTCGCATGGGCGGCGAACGGGCTGCGAGTGTGCCACGTTTGCGCCGTGAGCGTGCGCGAGCGCGAGCGGGGACCCGGCCCTTATCTGTAGATGTTTGCTGTCACCCAATCTGGATTATCTTTCGGGCATGGAGCATGCATGGCTGCGCAAGGTGGCCGCTGCCCATCCACGAAGCCAATGACTACGCAATCAAAGCGAGACGATCATGGAAGCCTTGTCGAGGTGGATTCGTTCTTATCGGTGGCGCCCGGCGGTCGGGGCCGCGGCCGTGTGGGCCGGCGCCGCCGCGGCGCTGCTCGCGGGCGGTGCCGTCCATGCGCAGCTCGACGCGGCGAAGAGCACGATCGTCGCCGTCTCGCGCCAGATGAACGTGCCGGTCCAGGGCAGCTTCACGAAGTTCGACGCGCAGATCACCTTCGATCCGGCCAAACCCGCGAGCGGCAGCGCGAAGATCACGGTCGACACGGCGAGCTATGATCTCGGAGACCCGACCTACAACGATTCGGTGCACGGGCCCGAATGGTTCGACGCGAAGACGTTCCCGCAGGCAACGTTCGTCTCGACGGGCATCGCGCCGACCGGAACGAACCAGTACAGCGTGAGCGGCAAACTGACGATCAAGGGGCATACGCAGAACGTGGCCGTGCCCGTCGTGCTCACGCAGGAGGGCGCAACACAGACCTTCGACGGCACGCTGCCGATTCACCGGCTCGCCTTCGACATCGGCACCGGCGAGTGGAAGGACACGTCGATCGTCGCCGACGCAGTGCTCATCAAATTTCATATCGTCGTCGCGCACAAGTAGATCGACGACTCCGAGGAGGCGCTTTTGAACAAGCTCGTATGGATGGCCGCAGGGGGCGCCGTGTCGCTCGCCGCCCTGGCGACGCAAGCCGCGCACGCCGCTGATACTTACCAGCTCGATCCGAACCACACGTTTCCGAGCTTCGAGTCCGACCACTTCGGCGGTCTATCCACGTGGCGCGGCAAGTTCACGAAGACGACGGGCACGGTCACGCTGGACCGCGCGGCGAAGACGGGCACCGTGGACGTGACGATCGATCCGGCGTCGATCCAGACCGGCAATCCGCAGCTCGACCAGCACCTCGTGGGCGACGACTTTCTCGATGTCGCGAAGTACCCCACGGCCACCTACAAGGGCACGCGCATCGTCTTCAATGGAGACACACCCAGGGAGGTGATCGGCGATTTCACGCTGCACGGCGTGACGCGGCCGCTCAAGCTCGAGATCGAGTCGTTCAAGTGCATGCAGCACCCGGTGCTCAAACGCGAGGTGTGCGGCGTGGAGGCCGAGGCCGCATTCAACCGCGACGACTTCGGCATGGACTCGGGCAAGAAGTACGGCTTCAAGATGAAGACCACGCTGCATATCCAGGCCGAAGGGATCAAGCAGTAGGGAAGGGCGGCAGCGCGGCGAAGGCCGTTGCGTAGGCACGAAAAAAAAGCCGGTTCGCGAGAACCGGCTTTTTTGCTGGTGCGCCGCTTAAACCTGCGCGCCCGCGTTCGGATCGTTCGGATCGATCTTTTCCTTCTTGTCCTTGATGAGGTCTTCGCGCTTCACGCCGAGCCACATGGCGAGCGCCGCCGCGACGAACACCGACGAGTAGATGCCGAAGAGAATACCCACCGTCAGCGCCAGCGCGAAGTAGTGCAGCGTCGGGCCGCCGAAGAAGAACATCGAGAGCACCATCATCTGCGTACAGCCGTGCGTGATGATGGTTCGCGACATCGTGCTGGTAATGGCGTGGTTGATGACTTCGGTCACGCTCATCTTGCGCTCGCGCCGGAAGGTCTCGCGAATCCGGTCGAAGATAACGACCGATTCGTTCACCGAGTAGCCGAGCACGGCGAGCACCGCCGCGAGCACCGAGAGCGAGAACTCCCACTGGAAGAACGCGAAGAAGCCCAGAATGATCACGATGTCGTGCAGGTTCGCGATCACGCCGGCCACGGCGTACTTCCATTCGAAGCGGAACGACAGGTAGATGACGATGCCCGCCACCACGCAGGCGAGCGCGAGCAGGCCGTCTGTTGCGAGTTCCTTGCCGACCTGCGGGCCGACGAACTCCACGCGCTGCAATTGCACCTGCGGCTCGGCCGCCTTGAGCGTGGACATCACCTGGTCGCTCTGCTGCGCGGAGCTCAGGCCCTGCTTGAGCGGCAGGCGGATCAGCACGTCGCGCGAGGTGCCGAAGTTCTGCACCTGGGCGTCGCCGTAGCCGATCTTCGTGAGCGAGTCGCGCAGCGGCTCGAGCGGGACCGCCTGCGGATACTGCACTTCGATGACCGTGCCGCCCGTGAATTCGATCGACAGGTGCAGGCCGCGGTGGAAGAGGAAAAACACCGCCGCGATGAAGGTCAGGAGCGAGATCGCGTTGAAGATCAACGCGTGCTTCATGAACGGGATGTCTTTGCGGATGCGGAAAAATTCCATGGTCTTGACTCCGTATCAGCGGGACGAGCCGGTGTTGTTGCCAGAGCCGCCGGTGCCGCCCTGGGCATCGCGGCGGCGCACGACCGGTTTGGCGCGCGCAGCACCTTTGGCGCCGGCCTTGACCGGCTCACGCTTCGTGGCAGTCGCGGCAACCGCGCGGCCCGTGTCGGTGCCAGCATCGGCACCGGCGAGCGCGGGCGTGCCTTCATCCGGTTCCGGACGCCACACCTGACCCACCGCGAGCGACTTGAGCTTCTTCTTGCCGCCGTACCAGAGGTTCACGAGACCGCGCGAGAAGAACACGGCCGAGAACATCGACGTGAGAATGCCGATACAGTGCACGATTGCAAAGCCGCGCACCGGGCCCGAGCCGAACGCGAGCAGCGCGAGACCGGCGATGAGCGTGGTCACGTTCGAGTCGAGAATCGTCGCCCAGGCGTGTGCGTAGCCGTTCTGGATGGCCAGCTGCGGCGGCGCGCCGCGGCGCAGTTCTTCGCGCACGCGCTCGTTGATCAGCACGTTCGCGTCGATCGCCATACCTAGCGCCAGCGCAATCGCCGCGATACCCGGCAGCGTGAGCGTGGCCTGCAGCATGGAGAGCACGGCCACGAGCAGCAGCAGGTTCACCGAAAGGCCGATCATGGAGATCGCGCCGAACAGCATGTAGTAGGCGATCATGAACACGGCGATGGCGGCGAAGCCGTAGATCACCGAGTCGAAGCCCTTGCGGATGTTGTCCGCGCCAAGGCTCGGGCCAACCGTGCGTTCCTCGATGATGTCCATCGGCGCGGCGAGCGACCCTGCGCGCAGCAGCAGCGCGAGGTCGGCGGCGGCCTGCGGCGTCGGCTGGCCCGTGATCTGGAAGCGGTCGCCCAGTTCCGACTGGATGGTCGCCACCGTCAGCACTTCGCCCTTGCCCTTTTCGAACAGCACCATCGCCATCGGCTTGCCGATGTTGTCGCGCGAGACGGCGCGCACCGCGCGGCCGCCCGCCGAGTCGAGGCGGATATTGACCGACGGACGCTGATGCTCGTCGAAGCCCGCCGACGCGTCGATGATGCGGTCGCCGGTGAAGATCACCTGCTTGCGCAGCAGCACCGGCGCGGCATTGCCTTGCGTGAAGAGCTCGTCGCCCGGGGGCACCGGCGCGTTCACGTCCGGATGCAGGCCCATCGGGTCCGCGAGGCGCGCTTCGAGCGTCGCCGTGCGGCCGATGATGTCCTTCGCCTTGGCGGTGTCCTGCACGCCCGGCAGCTCGACCACGATACGGTCGTCGCCTTGCTGCTGGATCACGGGCTCGGCCACGCCAAGCTCGTTCACGCGGTTGTGCAGCGTCTGGATGTTCTGCTTGAGCGCGGCTTGCTGAACCGCCGTCTTCACGGCCGGCGTGAACGTGCCGACGAGCTGCACGCCGCCTTCGGGGTTGTTCTGCGAGGCCCACTGCAGTTCGGTGATGCCGCCCGAACCCGCGAGGACCTTGCGTGCCTGATCGGCCGTATCGGCGTCGGCGAAATTGGCGACCACCGACTGATTCACGCGGTTCACGCCGCCGTCGCGGATGTTCTTTTCGCGCAGGAGCGTGCGTACGTCCGAAGTGTCGGAGTCGAGCTTCTTGTTGAGCGCGCCGTTCATGTCGACCTGGAGCAGGAAGTGCACGCCGCCGCGCAGGTCGAGGCCGAGGTACATCGGCAGCGCGTGCAGCGACGTGAGCCAGCGCGGCGAGGCGCTCTGCAGGTTCAGGGCGACGATGTACTGCGGGTCGTTCAGGTCGGCGTTCAGCGCCTTGTTGAGCGCGTCTTTCAGGCGCAGCTGCGTGTCCGTGTCGGCGACGCGCACGCGGATATTCGCGTTCATCGACGAGTTGTCGAACGTGACCTCGGTCGCACGGATATTGTTCGCGGCGACCGCGGCCTCGACCTGGGCAAGCGTGCCCGAGTCGAGCTTGACGGTGGCTTTACCGCTCGACACCTGGACCGCGGGCGCTTCGCCGAAGAAATTGGGCAATGTGTACGCGAAGCCGATGACGAGCGCCACCAGCATCACGACATATTTCCAGAGGGGATAACGGTTCATTGGTTGACCCAACGGGGGAGGGGGATGGCCTTAAGCGCTGCGTGCGCGTCCGGCGTTGCCTTCGGGGCGTACCTGCATTGACGTTTGCTGGTCAGTGGCTGCGAGGGCGGGCCGGGCGCGCGAGGCCGTTGGTTCGGAGGCAACGGCCTCGGTGATTCCGTGAAGCTTTACAGCGACTTGATCGTGCCCTTCGGCAGGATGGTCGAGACCGACGACTTCTGCACGGTGATTTCCGTGCCATCAGCGATTTCGACGCCCACGTAGGCTTCGCTGACCTTGGTCACCTTGCCGACGATGCCGCCGCTCGTGATCACTTCGTCGCCCTTGGCCATGGCCGAGAGCATGTTGCGATGTTCCTTCTGGCGCTTCATCTGCGGACGGATCATGATGAAGTACAGCACGGCGAACATCAGAATGAGCGGCAGGAAGCTCATGAGGCTCGATTCGGCACCACCTGCTGCACTGCCTTGCGCGAAGGCATTGGAAATGAACGACACGTTGGTCTCTCCGTTTTTTACGATCAAAAAGCGAGCCGGTTATTCTACCACCGGCATTCATCGCGACGATGACGCAACATTGGCTTTGCGATCAAGTGCTTATCCCGGATCCCGCCCCGACGCGACACGCGTTCGTGTGAAAACCGGGGCGGCTCGGGCAGACCGCATGCCTTGCCCGCGTCATTGTTGCGAAAGGTAATTGTAATGTTTCGCGGCCGGCACGTGACGCGCCGTCGTGAGACGCCCTCTCAGTCCACGCCGCGTGCGCGCTGCCCGGCGAAGCGCTGGCGGAACGCCGCGAACGTCTTCGTCTCGATTGCCGCGCGCATCTCGCTCATCAGCTCCAGGTAGTAGTGCAGATTATGGATCGTGTTGAGCTGCGCGCCGAGGATCTCGCCCACGCGGTGCAGGTGGTGCAGATAGCCGCGCGTGAAGTTGCGGCAGGTGTAGCAGCCGCATTGTTCGTCGAGCGGGCGCAGCGAGTTGCGGTGCACGGCATTGCGGATCTTGATGTCGCCAAAGCGCGTGAAGATCCAGCCGTTGCGCGCGTTGCGCGTGGGCATCACGCAGTCGAACATGTCGACGCCCGAGGCCACGCCCGCCACCAGGTCTTCCGGCGTGCCCACGCCCATCAGGTAGTGCGGCTTGTCGGCCGGCAGCTTCGGCGCGATGTGCTCCAGCACGCGCATCATGTCTTCCTTCGGTTCACCCACCGAAAGACCGCCGATCGCGTAGCCGTGGAACGGCATCTGCGAGAGGCCGGCGAGCGATTCGTCGCGCAGGTCCTCGAACATGCCGCCTTGCACGATGCCGAACAGCGCATTCGGGTTGCCGAGGCGGTTGAACTCGTCGATCGAGCGCTGCGCCCAGCGCATCGACATGCGCATCGAATCCGCGGCTTCCTTGTGCGTGGTGGGCACGCCGTTGGTCGCATAGGGCGTGCACTCGTCGAATTGCATGACGATGTCCGAGTTCAGCACCTTCTGGATCTGCATCGACACTTCGGGCGAGAGGAACAGCTTGTCGCCGTTCACGGGCGAGGCGAAGCGCACGCCGTCTTCCGAGATCTTGCGCAGATCGCCGAGCGAGAACACCTGGAAGCCGCCCGAATCCGTGAGGATCGGCCGGTTCCAGCCCATAAAGCGATGCAGGCCGCCGTGCGCCTCGATCGTTTCCAGGCCCGGGCGCAGCCAGAGGTGGAAGGTGTTGCCGAGGATGATCTGCGCCTTCATCTCCTCGAGCTCGCGCGGCTGCGTGGCCTTCACGGTGCCGTAGGTGCCCACGGGCATGAAGATCGGCGTTTCGACCACACCGTGATTGAGCGTGACGCGGCCACGGCGGGCGAGGCCGTCGGTGCCGAGCAGTTCGAACGTGAGGCCGTTCTGGGGGCGTTTGCCCAGGTATGCGCCGTGTTCGGCGCGTGCGTTGTTTTGATGACCGTCGGTCATGCGGTTGACTCCTGTGCAACCGGAGAACAGTCCGGCGCAAATGGTGAAACGCCGCCGCGCGGCTTTCGTGTCGCGCGACGGCTTGGGGAACTTGCGTATTACTTGTTCAGCGCGTCGTCAGTGCGAGTCAAAAGCATCGCGTCGCCGTAACTGAAGAAGCGATACCGCTCGGCAATCGCGTGACGGTACGCCGCGCGTATCGTTTCGATGCCCGCGAACGCCGAAACGAGCATCAGCAGCGTGGATTTCGGCAGGTGGAAATTGGTGACGAGGCGATCGACAACGCGGAATTGATAGCCCGGAGTGATGAAAATATCCGTCTCGGCCTGCGTGGGCGCGAGCGTGCGGTTCTCGTTCGCGGCGTCGCGCGCAGCGGCTTCGAGCGCGCGCATCGAGGTCGTGCCCACCGCGATCACCCGGCCGCCGCGTGCACGCGTGGCCGCGATCTTGTCGACGAGCGATTGCGGCAGTTCGTACCACTCGCTATGCATCTTGTGCTCGGCGATGTTCTCCACGCGCACCGGCTGGAACGTGCCCGCGCCCACGTGCAGCGTGAGCGTGGCGCGCGCGACGCCTTGCGCGTCGAGTTGCGCGAGCAGGGCGTCGTCGAAGTGCAGGCCCGCAGTGGGCGCGGCCACCGCGCCCGGATTCTGCGCGAACACCGTTTGATAGCGCGTTTCGTCGCTCGCGTCGGCGTCGTGCGTGATGTAGGGCGGCAGCGGCAGACGGCCGTGCTGCTCGATCAGCGTGAGGCAGTCGTCGGGAAAGTGCAGCGTGTAGAACTGATCGACGCGCTCGCCCACCGTCACGTCGAACGCATCGGCGAGGCGCAGCACCGTGCCGGGCCCCGGGCTCTTGCTCGCGCGGATCTGCGCGAGCGCCGTGCGCGCGCCGGTCAGGCGCTCCACGAGCACCTCGATCTTGCCGCCGCTGGCCTTCTGGCCGAAGAAACGCGCCTTCAGCACCTTGGTATCGTTGAAGACCAGCAAGTCGCCCGGCGCGATGCACGCGGGCAGGTCGGAAAAGCGTCGGTCGGTGAAACGCGCGGGTTGTGTCGTGTTATCGACCTCGAGCAGACGGCTCGCGCTGCGCTCGGGCAGGGCGGTCTGCGCAATCAGTTCCTCGGGGAGGTCGAAATCGAAATCGGAAAGCTTGAACATGCGGCCTGAAGTAACGGAAATGCGCCGGAGGCCCGGCGCGCGGCGGCTTTGCGAAGCCGAACCGTCAAGCGGTTGCGCCCCAAAAAGCGGCTGCAATGGCTGTTCGTGCGTGACGAACCACCCAGTTGCATAGGACCGGTTAAGGGCTAAAGCCCTAACTCCGGATCGACACGGCTATGATTGCGGGACGTGCGCGATAGCGATGCGCGCGGCGTGCCCGATGGCAGAAGCCGTCGCGCTGCACGCGCCGCGCCATGCCGGAAAGCCGATATTGTACTTGCGAAGCTGCCCATGCCCCCATCCGTTAGCCGATTGATGTCCGAACCCGATTCCGCGAGCGAGGCGCCCGATGACGCGCGCACGCCCGAGGACGGCGCGCGCAAGCGGCAAGCGGAGGCGACGCAAGGGGCCGCACCGCCCGCGCGCAAACGCGCCGCGAAGAAGTCTGCTGACCCGGCCGCAGAAGAAGCCTTGGAAAAATCCGCGGCCAAAGACAAGCCCAAGCTCACCAAAACCGCCGACCGCCTCGCCAAACTCGGTCTGCGCAGCGACATCGATCTCGTGTTGCATCTGCCAATGCGCTACGAGGACGAAACCACGCTCACGCCCATCGGCGAACTGCTGCCGGGCGGCATCGCGCAAACCGAAGGCGTGGTGTTCGACAACGAGATCGCCTACCGTCCGCGCCGCCAGCTCCTCGTGAAGCTCGAGGACCACAACGGCGACCAGCTTCATCTGCGCTTCCTGAACTTCTACGGCTCGCAGGTCACGCAGATGGCGATCGGCAAGCGCCTGCGCGTGCGCGGCGACGTACGCGGCGGCTTCTTCGGCATGGAGATGGTGCATCCGGCTGTGAAGGTCGTGGAGGGCGACGCGCCGCTGCCGCAGGCGCTCACGCCGGTGTATCCGTCCACGGCGGGCGTGAGCCAGGCGTATCTGCGCAAGGCGATCGACAACGCGCTTTCGCGTGCGCATCTGCCCGAACTGCTGCCCGATGCGGTCGCGCACGAGTTCATGGAGCCGCTGAATCTCCCGCCGTTGATGGACGCCGTGAAGACGCTGCACCACCCGCCCGTGAACGCCGACGAGCATGAGCTGATCGACGGCACGCATCCCGCATGGACGCGCATCAAGTTCGAGGAACTGCTCGCGCAGCAACTGTCGCTCAAGCGCGCGCACGAAGAGCGCCGCACGCGCGCCGCGCCCGCGATGGCGCGTCACGTCGCGGGGCGCAAGAGCGAGGAGACGCTGCTCGCGCGTCTGCGCGGCGCGCTGCCGTTCACGCTTACCGGCGCGCAGGAGCGCGTGGTGGCGGAGATCGCGCACGATCTCGAACAGCCGCACCCCATGCAGCGTCTGCTGCAAGGCGACGTGGGCAGCGGCAAGACCGTGGTCGCGGCGCTCGCGGCTGCGCAGGCGATCGACGCGGGCTACCAGGCCGCGCTCATGGCGCCCACCGAAATCCTCGCGGAACAGCACGCGCGCAAGCTGCGCGGCTGGCTCGAACCGCTCGGCGTGCAGGTGGCGTGGCTCGCGGGCAGTCTCAAGGCAAAGGAAAAGCGCGCGGCGCTCGAAGCCGCGGCGCTCGGCACGGCGCAACTCGTGATCGGCACGCACGCGATCATTCAGGAGGCCGTGGAATTCGCGCGGCTCGGCCTCGTGATCGTCGACGAGCAGCATCGCTTCGGCGTCGAGCAGCGGCTCGCGCTGCGCGCCAAGGCGCAGAACGCGAAGGCGCCTGGCGAGACGCATCGCGAGTTCCAGCCGCATCAACTGATGATGTCGGCCACGCCGATTCCGCGCACGCTCGCCATGACCTACTACGCGGACCTCGACGTCTCCACCATCGACGAGCTGCCGCCCGGCCGCACGCCGATCCTCACGAAGCTCATTGCCGACGCGCGCCGCGAGGAAGTGATCGCGCGCGTACGCGCGGCGGCGCTCACGGGTCGTCAGGTGTACTGGGTATGTCCGCTTATCGAGGAGAGCGAGACGTTGCAGCTGCAAACGGCCGTCGAGACTTACGAAACACTCGTGGCCGCGCTGCCGGAACTGACCGTGGGCCTCGTGCACGGCCGCCTGGCTTCCACGGACAAGGCCGCCGTCATGGATGCGTTTTCACGCAATGAAGTGCAGCTGCTCGTGGCGACGACGGTCATCGAAGTGGGCGTGGACGTGCCCAATGCCTCGCTGATGGTGATCGAGCATGCCGAGCGCTTCGGCCTCGCGCAATTGCACCAGTTGCGCGGGCGCGTGGGGCGGGGCAGCGCCGCTTCGGTGTGCGTGCTGCTCTATACCGGGCCGTTGTCGCTCACGGGCCGCGCACGCCTGCAAACCATGCGCGAGACCACCGACGGCTTCGAGATCGCGCGCAAGGACCTCGAAATCCGCGGCCCCGGCGAATTCCTGGGCGCGCGTCAATCTGGCGCGGCGATGCTGCGCTTCGCGAACCTCGAGACCGACGCCTGGCTCATCGAGCCCGCGCGCGGCGCAGCCGATCGTCTGCTGCACGAGTTTCCGCTCGTCGTCACGCAGCACCTCAACCGTTGGCTCGGCGCCCGCGAGCAATACCTCAAAGCGTAAATAGTCCATTGCGCGGAACCTGCGCGCGCCCGCGCCGTCTGACCCTTTTGCGCTGATCACGCCCCGCATAGGGGTGTTGATTATTGGCGAATCTCCGCCATAGGTGTATAACTACAAGCTATTGATTCACCTTTTTTGATTGGTCCCCGAATGACGCTCACTGAATTGAAATACATTGTCGCGGTAGCTCGAGAGCGCCACTTCGGACGGGCCGCGGAAGCCTGCTTCGTGAGCCAGCCGACCCTTTCGGTCGCCATCAAGAAGCTCGAAGACGAACTGAACGTGCAGATCTTCGAGCGCGGCACGAGCGAGGTGAGCGTGACGCCCATCGGCGAGCAGATCGTCACGCAAGCGCAGCGTGTGCTCGAACAGACGCTCGCGATCAAGGAAATCGCCAAGCAGGGTAAGGACCCGCTCGTCGGGCCGCTGCGCCTGGGCGTGATCTACACGATCGGGCCCTATCTCCTGCCCACGCTTGTCAAGCAGATGATCAAGCGTGTGCCGCAAATGCCGCTCATGCTGCAGGAGAACTACACGCTCAAGCTCATCGAGCTGCTCAAGCAGGGCGAGATCGACGTGGCGATCATGGCGCTGCCGTTCCCCGAAACCGGCCTCACGCTGCGGCCCCTCTACGACGAACCGTTCGTCGTGGCGCTGCCGTCGGGCCATGCGTGGGAACAGCGCCCGAAGATCGACCCGGACGACCTCAAGCAGGAAACCATGCTGCTGCTCGGTAGCGGTCATTGCTTCCGCGACCACGTGCTGGGCGTGTGCCCGGAACTGATGCGCTTCTCGCAAAACGCCGACGGCATCCAGAAGACGTTCGAAGGCTCGTCGCTGGAGACCATTCGTCATATGGTCGCGAGCGGCGTAGGCATTACCGTGCTGCCGCGCATGTCGGTGACCGAGGTGAAGCCGCACGCGGGCGGCGTCGATTCCGGGCTGCTTTCCTACGTGCCGTTCGACGAACCCGTGCCGGACCGCCGCGTGGTGCTCGCGTGGCGCAAGAGCTTCACGCGCATGCCTGCGATCGAGGCGGTCGTCGACGCCATTCACGCCTGCGAGCTGCCCGGCGTGAGGAAGATCGAGGCGCCTGCCGAGGCG
This sequence comes from Paraburkholderia sp. CNPSo 3076, assembly GCF_026343935.1. Lineage (NCBI taxonomy): Bacteria > Pseudomonadati > Pseudomonadota > Betaproteobacteria > Burkholderiales > Burkholderiaceae > Paraburkholderia > Paraburkholderia sp. CNPSo 3076. The sequence continues at coordinate 42,201 of NZ_JAPMAL010000007.1, forward strand.
GCCTGACGTACATCGCGCCGTGCGCTGTTGGGCTGCGCGGCGCGTTTCCCTCTCCAGCGCGGCATTCGCCCGCGCCGCCATTCCCCAGCCTTGCGTTTCTTGCGACCCCAATAACCTGCGCCTATTCGATAGATTAGATAAATCAAATTACATATATCGATAGTCGTTGATAGAGTTTCCTCTAACCGATCCCAACCGGAAACCCTGGAGGAAGCGATGCAAACCACCCACCCGAACACTCCCAGCACCTCGGCACGCGCCCATTCTGGCCTGCGCACCGTGTGGTTCTCGCTGCTCGTTGACCGCGCGCTGTCCGCCTGACGGCCTCGCGCTGTCCCGGCGCAAATTTCACCGAATTCCAGACACACACGCACGCAAGGAAGGATTCCAGCATGACCGACCGTACTCTCACCTCGGCAGCCGGCGCACCCGTCGTCGATAACCAGAACTCGCTCACCGCCGGTCCGCGCGGCCCCGTGATGCTGCAGGACGTGTGGCTGCTCGAAAAGCTCGCGCACTTCGACCGCGAAGTGATTCCCGAGCGCCGCGTGCACGCGAAGGGCTCGGGCGCTTTCGGCACGCTCAAGGTCACGCACGACATCTCGCGCTACACGAAGGCAAAGGTGTTCGGCGAAGTCGGCAAGGAAACGCCGCTCTTCATCCGCTTCTCGACCGTGGCGGGCGAGCGCGGCGCGGCCGACGCCGAGCGCGACGTGCGCGGCTTCTCGATCAAGTTCTACACGGAAGAGGGCAACTGGGACATCGTCGGCAACAACACGCCGGTGTTCTTCATTCGCGATCCGCTCAAGTTCCCGGACTTCATCCACACGCAAAAGCGCGATCCGCGCACCAACATGCGCAACAACGTGGCCGCGTGGGACTTCTGGTCGCGTCATCCGGAGTCGCTGCATCAGGTGACGATCCTCATGAGCGATCGCGGCATTCCGAAGAACTATCGCCAGCAGCACGGTTTCGGCTCGCACACGTTCTCGTTCATCAACGCGAACAACGAGCGTTTCTACGTGAAGTTCCACTTCAAGTCGGCGCAGGGCGTGGAGAACTACAGCGACGCCGAAGCGGCGCAGGTGATTGCCCAGGACCGCGAATCGGCGCAGCGCGATCTCTTCAACGAGATCGAGAAGGGCAATTTCCCGAAGTGGCATTTCCGCATTCAGGTGATGCCCGAGGCCGATGCCGCGAAGGTGCCGTACAACCCGTTCGACATCACGAAGGTGTGGCCGCACAAGGACTATCCGCTGATCGACGTCGGCACGATGGAGCTGAACCGCAATCCGCAGAACTATTTCGCCGATGTCGAGCAGGCCGCTTTCACGCCGGCGAACGTGGTGCCGGGCATCGGCTTCTCGCCGGATCGCTTGTTGCAGGGGCGTTTGTTCTCATATGGCGACACGCAGCGCTATCGCCTCGGTGTGAACCATCACCAGATTCCGGTGAACGCGCCGCGCTGCCCGCTCCACTCGTTCCATCGCGACGGCGCAATGCGCACCGACGGCAACCTGGGCGGCAACGTGAACTACGAACCGAGCCGTTTCGGCGACTTCGCGCAGCGTGCGCAGGCCGGCGAGCCGCCGCTCGCGGCCGGCGCGGTCGATCACTACGATCACCGCGAAGACGACGACTACTACAGCCAGCCGGGCGCGCTGTTCCGGTTGTTCGATGCGGGCCAGCGCGAGCGGCTTTTCGCGAACATCGCGCGGCATATCAACGGCGTGCCGGCGGAGATCGTGGAGCGTCAGATCGAGCACTTCCGCCGCGCCGATCCGGTGTATGCGCAAGGCGTGATCGACGCGATCGCGAAGCTGGCGAAGTAAGGACGCGGGCGCGGTTTGTTGTCACAACGCTGGGACAGCGGGCCGCGCCTGAAGCAGGACTTCGAGGAAACACCACAGGAGCACGATCATGACCCGAACGATGACGATGACCCTCAAGACCATGGGACGCGGCGAGGCCGCCACGATGGCGCGCACGCGCGCAGAAGGTACGCAGCTGGTGCGTCGCGTGGTGGGCTTCGCGATCGTGGCGAGCGGTTTCGTAGCGATCGCCACGCAAGCCTTCGCACATCTGGCAGGACACTGAACGAGCCGGGCACGTTGCTGGACAGTAGGGCCGGATGAGCCGGGTTTCTGATATTTCCAGGCTACACTGACGACCGATCGAGCGTTCGCGCGCGGCTGTTGAAATGCGCGCGGCGCAACCGGTTCGTCAAGCACGCGTAGTCTCACTGCTACACAAGGAGTCGTCATGGCCAAAAAAGCAACCGTACAGCACGTGAATATCGGCATCAGCGACAAGGATCGCAAGAAGATCGCGGAGGGTCTCTCGCACCTGCTCGCGGACACCTACACGCTGTATCTGAAGACGCACAACTTCCACTGGAACGTCACGGGGCCGATGTTCAACACGCTCCACCTGATGTTCGAAGGGCAGTACAACGAACTCGCACTGGCCGTGGACGCCATCGCCGAACGTATTCGTGCGCTGGGCGTGCATGCGCCGGGCAGCTACAAGGAATTCGCGAAGCTCTCGTCGATTCCCGAAGCGGACGGCGTGCCGGCCGCGGAAGACATGATCCGCCAGCTGGTGGAAGGCCAGGAAGCCGTGGTGCGCACCGCGCGCGCGATCTTCCCGTCGACGGAAGCGGCCAACGACGAACCGACCGCCGACCTGCTCACGCAACGCATGCAGACGCACGAAAAGACCGCGTGGATGCTGCGCTCGCTGCTGGCTTGATGCCGATACCTGCGCGCTGCACCCGAAGCACGAGCAGCACGATGAAAGGCCCGCTGGATGTCCGGCGGGCCTGTGTCTTTGCGCGGGTGCGGCTCGCGGCGACGGCGCGCTGCCCTGGCCTACAATAGCGGCATCGCTTTTCCCGCCCCGATCATGTTCGCCCGACTCCCGCTCTATTTGCGGCTCGTCCGCATGGACAAGCCGATCGGCAGCCTGCTGCTGCTGTGGCCGACGCTCAACGCGCTGTGGATCGCCTCGGACGGCCATCCGCCCCTCTCGCTGTTGATCATTTTCACGGTCGGCACCGTGCTGATGCGCTCTGCGGGCTGCGCGATCAACGACTACGCCGACCGCGACTTCGACCGCCACGTGAAGCGCACGGCCGAACGCCCCATCACATCGGGCCGCATTCGCGCGTGGGAAGCGGTGGCGATTGCCGCGGGCCTCGCGCTCGTCTCGTTCCTGCTGATCCTGCCGCTCAATGCGCTGACGAAGCAGCTTTCGGTCGTGGCGCTGTTCGTGGCAGCGTCGTATCCGTTCACCAAGCGCTTTTTCGCGATTCCGCAGGCGTATCTGGGCATTGCGTTCGGCTTTGGCATTCCCATGGCATTCGCCGCCGTGCAGGATCACGTGCCGGCGCTCGCGTGGATCATGCTGGCGGCGAACGTGTTCTGGTCCGTGGCCTACGACACCGAATACGCGATGGTCGATCGCGACGACGACATCAAGATCGGCATTCGCACCTCGGCGCTCACGTTCGGGCGCTTTGACGTGCTCGCGATCATGCTCTGCTATGCGGTCACGCTCGGCATTTACGTGTGGGTGGGCGTGACGCTGGGCTTCGGCTGGCTCTACTGGCTCGGCTGGGCGGCCGCCGTGGGCTGCGCCATTTACCACTACACGCTCATCAGGAACCGCGAGCGCATGCCGTGCTTCGCCGCGTTCCGCCACAACAACTGGCTGGGCGGCGTGCTGTTCGTTGGGATTGCGGCCCACTACGCCGTCGCGGGACTCTGAGGCCCGATCGATTAAAAAAAGCGCCGGGTGCATGACACACCCGGCGCTTTTTCTATCTGGACTGCGGTGCGCTTACTGCTTGCCGAATTCTTCGCCCATTTCCTTCGCGCGTGCATCGGCCGCGAGTGCGCCCTTGACGATGGCGGCCTTCACGCCCGAAGCGTCGAACGACGCCAGTGCGGCCGCGGTCGTGCCGCCCTTCGAGGTCACGCGCTCGCGCAGTACGGCGGGCGGCTCGTCCGATTGCAGCGCGAGTTGCGCCGCGCCCGCGAACGTGGCGATGGCGAGCGCGCGGCCTTGCTGCTCGTCCATGCCGAGCTGGCGCGCCGCTTCTTCGAGCGCTTCGATGAAGTAGAACACGTAGGCCGGGCCGCTGCCCGAGATGCCCGTGACCGCGTCGATCTTCGCTTCGTCGTCGAACCAGACCGTTTGGCCGACTGCGCCGAGCACATCCGACGCGAGCTGTCGGCCCGCGGCGTCCACGCCGCTGCTCGCGACGAGGCCAGTTGCGCCCATGCCGATCAGCGCGGGCGTGTTCGGCATCGTGCGCACGACGCGCGCGTGGCCGTTCAGCCAGCGCGAGAGATCGTCGATGCGAATGCCGGCCATGATGCTGATGACGACCTGATGGGCGCCCAGGTGCGGGGCGATGCCTTCGGCCACGGCCTTGGCGATTTGCGGCTTCACTGCGATCAGAACTGCGTCATACGAAGCGAGCGCGGCGTCCGCGACGGCGCCGGTGCGCACGCCGAACTGCTCGGCGCTGCGCTTGCGGGCGTCCTCGTTCGGATCGATCGCGTAGAGGTTGTCGGCGGGAACGCCCTTGCGGATCAGGCCGCCGATGAGCGCGGCGGCCATGTTGCCGCCGCCGATGAAGGCAATTTTCATGGTGATGGAATCGTTCAATGAATCAGTGAGAGTAGTCACGCGCGCCGAAAATCGCGGTGCCCACGCGCACGATCGTCGCGCCTTCGAGCACCGCGGCTTCGAGGTCGGCCGACATGCCCATGGAGAGCGTGTCGAGCGCGAGGCCTTCCGCGCGTAGCGCTTCGAACAGCTCGCGCAGCTGGCGGTGCGGCGCGCGTTGCGCCTCGAGCGAAGTTTCGGGCTCGGGAATCGACATGAGCCCGCGCAGGCGCAGGTTGGGCAGGGCGGCGATCTGGCGCGCGACCTGCTGCGCTTCTTGCGGGGTGACGCCGCTCTTGCTGGCCTCGCCGCTCACGTTGACCTGCAGACAGACGTTGAGCGGCGCCATGCCGGCGGGACGTTGCGCCGAAAGGCGTTCGGCAATCTTCAGACGATCGACCGAATGGACCCAGTCGAAACGCTCGGCCACGGGGCGTGTCTTGTTCGATTGGAGCGGCCCGATGAAATGCCATTCGATGCTCGCGCGCAAGTCGGCGAGCGCCTCGATCTTGTCCACGGATTCCTGCACATAGTTCTCGCCGAACGCGCGCTGGCCGGCAGCGTGAGCGGCGCGCACGTCCTGTGCAGGAAATGTTTTCGAAACCGCGAGCAGCTCCACGCTTTGCGGGTCGCGGCCGGCGTTGCGGGCGGCGGCCGCGATGCGCTCGCGGACAGCTTCGAGATTGTGGGAGAGATCGGTCATCGGGCTTGAAGGCCGGCGCATGAAATGGCGCTCGCCGCCTTTTTGGATCCAAAACGAACAGAACGACGGCCATTATACGGACTGCGCACGGCGCGAAACACTGGCCAGAAAGGCGATACCGAATGGCCGACTGTTGGCGCGCCGTGCGTCTCGTTACGCTGGTGCCGTTCCCGATGGCTCAATTCGTCGCCAGCATATGTTCGACCAGCTCAATCCAGTGCGTGACCGGAATCGCCGTGCCGCTTTGCAGGTGCGTGATGCAGCCTATGTTGGCGGAGACGATCAATTGCGGCTCCAGCGCCTGCAGCCGGTCCACTTTCTGGTTGCGCAGCGTATAGGAAAGGCGCGGCTGCATGATCGAATAGGTGCCCGCGGAGCCGCAGCAAAGATGGCTGTCGGCGGGCAGCCGCACGTCGAGTCCGAGCGCGGTGAGCAGCCTTTCCACGCCGCCGCGCAACTGCTGGCCATGCTGCAGCGTGCAGGGAGGATGCCACGCTACCGTCTTGATGCTACGGCGCCTCGTGTTTGCCACGAGCTGTTCCTCGAATGCGGGCAGCAGTTCCGAAAGATCGCGCGTGAGCTCGACCACGCGGCGCGCTTTTTCCACATAGGCCGGATCGTCGCGCAGCAGGTGTGCATATTCCTTCACCGTCGCGCCGCAGCCCGAGGCGTTCATCACGATCGCTTCCGCACCTTGCTCGATGTAGGGCCACCAGGCGTCGATATTCGCGCGCACGTCGTCGAGCGCGTCGTCGGCGTAGCCCATGTGCAGGCGGATCGCGCCGCAGCAGCCCGACTGCGGCGTGACGATCGTTTCGATGCCGAGCGCGTCCAGCACGCGCGCGGTCGCGATGTTGATGTTGGGCATCATCGAGGGCTGCACGCAGCCTTGCAGCATCAGCATCTTGCGCGCGTGCTTGGCCGTTGGCCACGCGAGCGAACGCTGGCGCACGGGCACCTTGTCGCGCAGGCGCTTGGGCAGCAGCGGCCGCACCTGCTGGCCGAGGCGCATGGCCGGCGTGAAGAGGGCGCGGCGCGGCAGCAGGCCCGCGAGCAGGCGGCGCATGACGCGCTGGCGCAGCGGGCGCTTCACCATCTGTTCGGCATGCTTGCGGCCCACTTCCACGAGGCGCCCATACTGCACGCCGGAAGGGCAGGTGGTCTCGCAACTGCGGCACGTGAGGCAGCGGTCGAGGTGCGTGAGCGTGCTCTTTGTGACCGGCGCGCCTTCCACCATCTGCTTCATGAGATAGATGCGCCCGCGCGGGCCGTCCAGTTCGTCGCCGAGCAACTGATAGGTCGGGCAGGTCGCGGTACAGAAGCCGCAATGCACGCACTTGCGCAGGATCGCGTCGGCTTCGTCGCCGTCGGGGGTGTTGCGTATGAAGTCCGCGAGGTTCGTCTGCATCGCCGCGTGTGGGTGTCGTCAGAAGTCGGAATACAGCCGGCCGCGATTGAAGATGCGGGCCGGGTCGAAGGCGGCCTTCAGGCCGCGATGGATCTTCATGAGCGGCGCGGGCAAAGGCGTGAAGACGCCCGCGCTGCGGTCGTAGTCGCGCCCCGTGCGGAACATCGTCGCGTGTCCGCCGGCTTGCTTCGCGCTGATACGCACCGTTTGCGCGTCGGTTTCCGTGATCCACCAGCGCTGCGCGCCGCCCCATTCCATGAGTTGCGCGCCCGGCAGTTGCAGGGGTTCCGCGATCGAGGGCAGCGCGAGCCGCCACAGCGCCGCGTTGGGCGCAATCGACGCGAAGAACGGATCGGTCTGCTCGCGCAGGCCTGCCCAGAACCGTTCGGCCTCCACGGCGTCCACCACTTCGCCGCCCAGGCTCGCGCGGGCTGTCTTCACCGCGGCTTCCGCGCCCGCGAGGCGTACCGCGAGCGTGCCGTTGCGCCAGGCGCTCGCCGTCATCGGCAGCGGGCGGCCGCCCCATTCGTTGAGCTTGCGCACGGCGTCGGTGCCGTTCATGTCGAATTTGAGCGTGGTTTCCGCTTGCGGCACCGGCAGCACCTTCACCGAAAGCTCCAGCAGCAGACCGAGCGTGCCGAGCGAGCCCGCCATGAGCCGCGAAACGTCGTAGCCTGCCACGTTCTTCACGACCTGGCCGCCGAAATGCAGCACCTCGCCGTGGCCGTTCATGAGCACCGCGCCCAGCACGAAGTCGCGCGGTGCGCCCGCGCTCGCCCGCCGCGGCCCCGCAATGCCTGCGGCAATGCAGCCGCCCAGGGTGGCCTGGGCGCCGAAGTGCGGCGGCTCGAACGCGAGCATCTGGCCGTGGGCCGCGAGCGCTGTTTCGATTTCCGCAAGCGGTGTGCCGGCGCGCGCCGTGATCACCAGTTCGGCCGGGTCGTACGCGATGATGCCGCGGTGTGCGCGCGTGTCGAGAATCTCGCCTTCGAGCGACTGGCCGTACCAGTCCTTGGTGCCCCCGCCGCGAATGCGCAGCGCCCGCCCATCGGCGCTCGCCGCCCGGATGCGTTCGGACCAGTCCGAGACGATATCGTCCTCTTCCATGTCGTGATGGTCGCGCTCGTTCGTTATATGGTTCGTTCGATTGTACTGAGCGAACCTCGCCTGACAACCCGGAGCGGACCCTCATTCGGGTCACGCGATATGCATAGACGGCGCGGTGCCGGGTGCGTGTTTGCGCGTCTGTCAGAAGCGCGGCAACTCGGGGTGCGGCAGCAGATTCCCGCGCACATGCATGCGCCCATACTCGGCGCAGCGCGCCCGCGTGGGGATGCCCTTGTCGGGGTTGAGCAGCCTGGCCGGGTCGAACGCGTGTTTCACCGCATGAAACGCGTCGCGCTCCTGCGGCGAGAATTGCACGCACATCGAATTGATCTTCTCGATGCCCACGCCGTGCTCGCCCGTCACGGTGCCACCCAGTTCGACGCAGGTCTCGAGAATGTCCGAGCCGAAGGCCTCTGCGCGGTGCCATTCGTCGAGGTCGTTGCCGTTGAAGAGAATGAGCGGGTGCATGTTGCCGTCGCCGGCATGGAAGACGTTGATGCAGCGCAGTCCATACTGCTTTTCCATTTCGTGGATGCGCGCGAGCAGCGGCCCGATCGCGCGGCGCGGCACGGTGCCGTCCATGCAGTAGTAGTCGGGCGAGATGCGGCCCGCCGCCGGAAACGCATTCTTGCGGCCCGACCAGAAGCGCAGGCGCTCTTCCTCGGTGCGCGAGATCTGGATGCGCGTGGCGCCGTGCTCGCGCAGCACCGTGGTCGTGCGCGCGATCTCGTCGGCGACTTCCTCTGGCGTGCCGTCGGCTTCGCACAGCAGGATCGCGGCGGCGTCGAGGTCGTAGCCGGCGTTCACGAACTCCTCCACGGCGCGCGTGGCCGGCTTGTCCATCATTTCCAGGCCCGCCGGAATGATGCCCGAGGCGATGATGCCCGCCACGGCGTCGCCGCCTTTCACGACGTCGTCGAAGCTCGCCATGATGACCTGCGCGGTTTGCGGGCGCGGAATCAGCTTGACGGTCACTTCGGTCACGATCGCGAACATGCCTTCGCTGCCGATCATCACCGCGAGCAGGTCGAGGCCCGGTGCATCGGGCGCGAGCGAGCCGAATTCGACGATCTCGCCGTCCATCGTCACGGCGCGCACGCGCAGCACGTTGTGCACCGTGAGGCCGTACTTGAGGCAGTGGACGCCGCCCGAATTCTCCGAAACGTTGCCGCCTATCGTGCAGGCGATCTGCGACGAAGGGTCGGGCGCGTAGTAAAGGCCGAAGGGCGCCGCCGCTTCAGAAACGGCCAGATTGCGCACGCCGGGCTGCACGGTGGCCGTGCGCGCGTACGGATCGACTTCGAGAATGCGCTTGAAGCGTGCGAGCGAAAGCACGATGCCGTGCCGGATCGGCATGGCGCCGCCCGAGAGGCCGGTGCCCGCGCCGCGCGGCACGACCGGCACGTCGAGGCGCCGGCAGATCTGCACGATGCGTTGCACCTGCGACTCGGTCTCCGGCAGCGCCACGGCGAGCGGCAGCCGCCGGTAGGCGGCAAGGCCGTCGCACTCGTAGGCGACGGTGTCCTCCTCGCGATGCAGCAGGCAATGCGCCGGCAGTACGGCCATCAACGCCTGGACTACCTCGCGCTGGCGTTGCGCGAGCGCTTCCGGGCTCAGCTCGGGCAAGTTCGCCTCGGGTGCGTTCATCTCTCCTCCCGTCTGTTGCGCTTGAGTGCGCTTCTCAGCGCTTGTCGGTTACGCCGCCCAGCTGAAGATCTTGCCCGGATTCATCAGGTTGTGCGGATCGAGTGCGTGCTTGATCGCGCGCATCGTGTCGACGGTGTCCGCGCCGTGCTCTTCGACGAGGAAATCCATCTTGTGCAGGCCCACGCCGTGTTCGCCCGTGCAGGTGCCGTCCATCGCGATCGCACGCTGCACGATACGGCGATTCAGGCGCTCGGCCTCGTCGATTTCCTCGGGCTTGTCCGGGTCGATCAGGATCGCAACGTGGAAGTTGCCGTCGCCCACGTGGCCGACGATCGGGCAGGGCAGCGGCGAGGCCTTGAGATCGGCTTCCGTCTCGATCACGCATTCGGCGAGGCGCGAGATCGGCACGCACACGTCGGTCGTCACGGCGCGGCAGCCGGGCTTGAGCTGCAGCATCGCGAAGTAGGCGTTGTGGCGCGCGTTCCACAGGCGGCTGCGGTCCTCGGGGCGCGTGGCCCACTCGAAGCCTTCGCCGCCGTGCTGCGCGGCAAGCTCCTGCACGAGCTGCGCCTGCTCCGCGACGCCCGCCTCGGTGCCGTGAAATTCGAAGAAGAGCGTGTGCTTTTCGCGCAGCGTGAGGTTCGAATGCTTGTTGATCGCGCGCACCGCGAGCGAGTCGACGAATTCCACGCGCGCGATCGGCACGCCAATCTGGATCGTCTCGATCACCGTGCGCACGGCCTCGGCCATCGAGGGGAACGCGCACACCGCCGCCGAGACTGCCTCGGGCTGGGGGTAGAGCCGCACCGTGATTTCGGTGATCACGCCGAGCGTGCCTTCCGAGCCGACGAAAAGGCGCGTGAGGTCGTAGCCCGCCGCCGACTTGCGCGCGCGCGTGCCGGTTTTGACCACGCGGCCGTCGGCGAGGACGGCGGTGAGACCGAGCACGTTCTCGCGCATCGTGCCGTAGCGCACGGCGTTGGTGCCCGAAGCGCGCGTGGCCGTCATGCCGCCGATGCTCGCATCGGCGCCCGGGTCGATCGGGAAGAACAGACCCGTGTCGCGCAGCGCTTCATTGAGCTGCTTGCGCGAGATGCCAGGCTCGACGGTCACGGTGAGATCTTCGGCGTTGATCGAGAGCACGCGGTTCATCTGCGAGAGGTCGATCGACACGCCGCCCTGCACGGCCAGCAAGTGACCTTCGAGGGACGAGCCGTTGCCGTAGGGAATGATCGGCACGCCATGGCGGGCGCACAGCTTGACGATGGTCTGGATATCCTCGGTGCTCTGCGCGAACACCACGGCGTCGGGCAGTTGCGGGTCGAAGGGCGATTCGTCGCGGCCGTGGTGGGCGCGTACGGCTTCGGAGGTGGAGACGCGTTCGCCCAACGCGCTGCGCAGTTGATCGAGGAGTTCGGTGGGGAACGGGCGGCGGGCGAGGGCCGGCGGCGCGGGGTGATTCACGCGGGTGTCTCCTTCGTATGGGTATGACTGCTGGCTCGGACCATTTTACGCTGAACGTCCGCGCCGCAAAGCCGCGCTCCTTATGCTGCGGTGCACGAAACCTATAATGGCCGGCAGGCGCAGGCGCCTCACACCGCGCCGGGTGCGCATGATGCGCGACTTGCGCGAATTTTCAACTCCGGAGAGCACAACATGGGCAATCGCCTGAGCAAGATTGCAACACGCACCGGCGACGACGGCTCGACCGGACTCGGCGACGGCAGCCGCGTGCGCAAGGACGACGCGCGCATCGCTGCGATCGGCGAAGTCGACGAGCTGAACTCGCAGATCGGCGTGTTGCTGTGCGAAACGCTCCCCGACGACGTGCGCGAGGCGCTCGTCGCAATCCAGCATGACCTGTTCGATCTGGGCGGCGAGCTGTGCATACCGGGCCACACGCTCGTGTCCGACGAACACCTCGCGCGGCTCGATGGCTGGCTCGAGCACTACAACGCCACGCTGCCGCCGCTCAAGGAATTCATCCTGCCAGGCGGCGCGCGGGCGGCGGCGCTCGCGCATGTGTGCCGCACCGTATGCCGGCGCGCCGAGCGCGCGGTCGTCGCACTGGGCGCCACGGCGAACTCGGGCCCGCCGCTCGCCGATACGCCGCGCCGCTACGTCAACCGTCTCTCCGACCTGCTGTTCGTGCTCGCGCGCGTGCTCAACCGGGCCGCGGGCGGCAGCGACGTGCTCTGGAGGCACGACCGGGGCGCGGGCAAGGGCGAGGGCGCGTAGGGAAAAAGGGCGCGAGCGTGCACCGTCCGACCGGCTTAGTGTGAGCTCGCACGTAGCGTCCAACAACCCGCGCCGTCGACGTCCGAAAAAGATTGTTTCCTGCACCGCAAAAGCCCCCCCGAAGCTCGCTCCACGGCCACCCGCCGCACGTTCACGGCCGGCGCAATCAGGAAATTGCTGGGGTGCGACAAAATGCCCAGGTCGGGCTGTCGCATTAAAGATGTATCTTGTGTGCATCTTTACCACGGAGAAGCCGTAAATGACTGCGCTCACCGCCGACCAGATGGCCCGCGTGAAGGCCACTGCGCCCGTTTTCGCCGAGCACGGCGCCACGATCACCAAGCATTTCTACAAGCGGATGTTCGCCGCGCACCCCGAGCTCAAGAACATCTTCAACCAGACGCATCAGCAAAGCGGCAGCCAGCCCGAAACGCTCGCCCGCGCGGTGTACGCCTATGCGGCGAACGTCGACAATCTGGGCGCGCTCGGCGGTGCGGTCACGCACATCGCGCACAAGCACGCGAGCCTGAACATCCGCCCGGAGCACTATCCGATCGTCGGCCGCCATCTGCTCGGCGCAGTCGTCGACGTGCTCGGCGACGCCGTGGACCAGCCCACGCTCGACGCCTGGGCCGTGGCCTACGAACAACTCGCGAACATCATGATCGGCACCGAGGCGAAGCTGTACGAGGGCGCTTCGTGGAGCGGCTTCCGTCCGTTCAAGGTGATGCGCAAGCAAGTCGAAAGCGACGAGATCACCTCGTTCTATCTTGCGCCGGCCGACGGTGCGCCCGCTGGCGGTTTCGAGCCGGGCCAGTACGTGAGCGTGACGCGCTTCGTCGACAAGCTCGGCGTGGACCAGCCGCGTCAGTACAGCCTCTCGGACGCGCCCCACGGCAAGTGGCTGCGCATCTCGGTGAAGCGGGAGACTGGCCGCGGCGAAGCGCAGCCGGGCCACGTGTCGAACATCATGCACGACGGCGTGGAAGAAGGCGCGGTGGTGCACGTGAGCGCGCCGATGGGCGAGTTCACGCTCGACCGCAAGAAGACTTCGCCAGTCGTGCTGATGAGCGGCGGCGTGGGCATCACGCCGATGAAGTCGATGCTCTCCACGCTGATCGCCGAGCGCAGCGAGCGCAAGGTGACCTTCGTGCACGCATGCCGTAACGCGAAGGTGCACGCCTTCCGCGACTTTCTGCGTCACGCGGTGTCCGAGTACCCGAACGTCAAGCGCGCGGTGTTCTACGAAGAAGTCGGCGCAAACGACCGCCAGGACACGGACTACGACTTCGAAGGGCGCATCGATATCGGCCGCATCGAAGCGGATGTGCTGCTGCCCGACGCCGACTACTACCTGTGCGGCCCCGTGGCGTTCATGCGCGAACAGCGCGAGGCGCTGATTGCCCGCGGCGTCGATGCTTCGCGCATCCACACGGAGATCTTCGGCTCCGGCATGCTGTAACGTTGCACACCCGGCACGCTGAAATTACACGCTGAGTACGCCGAATAAAAAAGACGCCGCGCGAAAGCGCGGCGTTTTGCGTATGCAGCCGTAAAACATGCATCGAATTGCGACTGGCATCACTCGCCCGAAGCCCGCCGGTTCACGGCGCGATACCCCGACGGCGAAATCGACAGCCTGCGCCGGAAGATCCGTGCGAGGCGCTCGCCGCGCGGCACGCCGCAGCGTTGCGCGATCTCGTCGATGGGAAGATTGGTTTGCGCGAGCAGAAGGCAACTGGCATCGAGCCGGGCGCGCAGCAGATATTCAGACGGCGTGAGGCCCGTTTGCGTCTTGAAGTGGCGCAGAAAGTTTCGCATGCTCATCTGCGCGACGCGCGCCGCATCGGCCACCGAGATCGGCTGATGGTAGTTCTCGCGCAGCCAGTGCGCGGCCGAGTTGATCTTGCCGTTCGCGCTGTCGGCCTCGCCGTCGTCGAGCATGGGGCCAAGCCGCTCCCACGAGCCCGGCATCGAGTCTTCGGATACGCGCTGCGCAAGCGCCACGCCGTGATTGCGCTTGACCACCTTGAGCGCGGCGACGAGCGCCTCGGAAGGCGTCACGACCGAAGCGCCGGCGTTGCGCGCTTCCAGCGCCCGGCGTAGCCGCTGCGCCGAACTTGCCGTATTGCCGCCCGTGCGCAGGAAGGGCACATCGGCGGCGGCGAGTACCGCGCGTCCCTCGCCGAGGGCGCGGATGATGCGCACTTTCGGTGCGAGCATCTGCAGCCGCGTGATGAGCCGCGCGTTCGCGCGCGCCTCCATCGCACCAGGGCCGCCGGCGATAAACAGTGTGTCGAAGCCGCTGCGCAGCGGGCCATGCAGGCTCTCGGACCATATCCGCAGGCCGCAGCCGCTGGCTACGTTGCCGCCAGGCTCGGAAAGCATGACGATCGAATAAGCAGGAAGCGTGTCGGCGCAGGCATCGTTCGCGAGACGAAACACATCGGCGAGCAAGGTCACGTCCCCGAGCGGGAAGCCCTCGAAAACCAGGATGCCTATGCGTTTGGCCACGGGTCCGAACTTCAAGTGAGCGCCGCGCGGCTGGAAAGCGGCTTGCCGGCAGACCACCCTATCGATGTACATGGCCGGTTCCTCGCGCAGAAAGGATTCGCAGGAGTACGTTGCGTTTTTGCGCCGCGTGCCCTCATCCGGCTGAGTGGGGCTGTTACATGCGGTCACATCACGCTCTCGGGATTCATGATAGGCCGGTGGGCTGCTGACGCACGCCGCAGTCTGAAAATGCCGAGAAGTTGGCAGAATGGCTCGGTATGCGCGAGGCAAGGCGGCTCGGTCTTGACCGGGCGTTGCACCCGGGTCTTATGGGCGCGCACGCGCGCCCCACGCCTGCTTCACGAACGCTGCGAGGGCAATCCACGACGCGCGCGTGTCTGTCACCGGGGGCGTTTTCAGCAGAAATATTGTTTCGAATTCTTGTGCACGTCATCGCGCATGAGCAGCTCCTCGGGCCATAGCCACGCGTACTGGCTGTGCTGATCGAAGCGCCCGACAGGCACGGTGCTGTCCAGCATGAACGCGTACGCAAGCACAACGTAATGTGTGCCGATGCCGTTTTCCGCCGCGAAGTTGTCCGGATAGTGATGCTCGTAGACGCCGACGAAGCGTGCAGCCGCGCGCTGCATGCCCGCAATGCCGAGCTCTGTTTCGACGATGCGCGTGAACGCGGCGTCGAGCCATTCGTCCTTGTGGATGCGTCCGCCCGGAACGAACCACTTGCCGCGCGCCGGGCGATTGCGTCGTTCGCCAACAAGCACGCGGCCGTCGGCGTCGGCGACGATGAGGTCGATCCCGACAAGCGGTGCGAGCCGCACCACCTCGAGGAATTCGGTAGGCGACAGCATGGACGAGCGGATCCGTGGGGTGGCGGTCGTGTCGATATGATTGTCTCGAGCGCAGCCGTTGCGCGCGCGGCGCATGACAATCACGCGTCGCGTTCATCAGCAGTCTAGGCGGCTCAAAATCGCGTTGCACTGTCCAGAGCCGCCTAAGTCTCGCTATCGTGGGCCAAGATGCGAGCCCTGGCCCTCGCCCTCAAGGCTTCGGCGCGACGTAGCCCGCGGGTGTGACGGCAATCGATCTGGCGACCTCGGCGTTGTCCGACACCACATACACGGGCGATTCGGTCAGGCGCAGCGGGAGCATGCCGTCGTTGTAAGTCATGGTGGTCGGGTTGCCCATCATGTCGAACACGCTCACCTTGCCCGAGCGCCCGCGCGCGTCCACCTGAAGCGTGTAGTTCGTCGCACGCGTGGCGTCGAACCCGGTTTTCGCGCTCCAGCGCGCGTTGTCGTGGCTCCACAACGCCGTGATCACCTTGCCGCCGCCCGGACGTGCGAACGCGTAGGCGTAGACGCCTGCGGGCGTGCCGCGCAGCGGCCCGAGCGTATACGTATCGTCGATCAGCCGCGTCATGGTCGCGACAGCGAGCGCGGCCGGCTTCGGGCTGATGTTCGACGCACCGTACATGCCCTTCGGATGCTCGAGTTCGAAGAACACGCCATAGCCTGGCGTCGTCTCCGGCATGTCCGCACCATAGAAGACGAACGTGGTGTCCGCGCCTTCGCCGAGCAGGATCAGATGCGCGCGCGCCACGACCGCGCCCTGCGCGTAGAGCGTTTGCGCGTCGGGATAGTTGGCCGCGTAGTTCGTCCCGATGTCGTAACTAATTCCGGTTTCGGTCACGAAGAGCGGGGCGCCCGGCTTAAGCACATCGCGCATCGTCGTGCGCAGCTCGCGCATGGCTTCGGGCAGCGAAAGCGTGCCTTTTTCGGGGGCGCCGTACAGACGCTCCGGCGGATGCGAAGGGCTCGTGCCGAAATCGTAGTAGCCGTGGATCGTCACGCCATCGAGATATTTAGCAATGCCAAACGGTGCAAACTTCTTGAGCCACTCCGTGTTGCCCTGCACGCCTGCATAGGTCGGGCCCATCACGATCGCCGTCGGGTCGGTGGCGTGTATGCCCTCGTAGACGGTCTTGTAGAGATCGACGAAATGCGCGTCCGTGTCTTTCCACGGCAGCCCGCCGTCCTTGTCGGGCTCCCATGTGACCTGATAGTAGTTGTGCGCCTGGCGCGGGAAGACGCGCGCACGGATGCGTGCGGACTCAGTGCCTACGCGCGACATGTATTCGCGCAACTGGGCCGGCGACGAAGGCACGTAGCTGTGGGTCTCCTGGCCGTTCGGACTCGCCCACCCGGGAAAGCCGTCGAGCGTGATCAATCGCATGATGTCGCCGGGCTTGAACTGGAGATCGAGCTGGGAGGCGGCAGTGTCGAACGTATTCGGACCTTTGGGCTCCATGACGTACCAGCCCCGCTTGTCGTTGGCCCAGGCTAGACCGAGGTTGGTGTAGAGCGGACGCAGGCCGTCGCCGCCGCAACAGTGCTGTCCGGGCGCGATATATGCTGACCCTTGTCCACCGAAGCGGTGCAGGTCCTGGCGTGCGAAGGTGGGTGCGGGAAGTGCTGCGCTCACGTCGGGCAGCACGCCGAACGTGGTGATGCCGGCCGGCCGGGTGCCGCGCTGGGGCAAACCCGTAGAGGGCTGCGAAGCCAGTGACGCCGAAAACGCGAAGTAGCCTGCCGGGAGCATCGTGCAGGCGAGCCACGTGACGCGCGGGCCGGCCGCCACGGCGAAGCTGCCGCTTGCCTGGGGGCGGCTCCACGTGTCGGCGATTTGCCATTGCACCTTGTCGTCGCGCGTGGCATTCGTTGTTACGACGATACGCACACCTTTACCGCGCGCGAAGAGGCGCGTGCCGTCGCTGCCGGGCGTATCCGCTGAGATGACGTCATTGCCGTCCTCAATTGCAGCACTGCCGGCGACGCTCCTGCAAACGGGCGCATCGGCGGCGCGGCAACGCATCGCCGGCAGCATCACGCCGAGAACGCCGAGCGCGAGCGTTGCTGCCGGTACCCATGAAAAAGCGCACGAGCCGCGCGCGGAACGAGGGTTTACGAGTGCGGATGCAAGGGCTGGGCGCAATGTCATTGGCAGGTTCCTCACACATGAAAGGGTAAGCCTAGTTGTTCGAGCAAGTCACTTGACGCCAGCCTCCAGGCTTTTCGCGCAATTTCTCCTGGAAGCGCCGCGCGAGAGTTGTGCAGTGCTCGCGGAGCCCAATCATATAAAGCGGCTTTTTGTGAATTTTTTTATTGTGCGGCGCAAACAGGATTTAACAGGTTTAAAATGCGCTTCGCATGCTCGAAATCGGAGCCCAAAGCTTCTTAAACATCATTTAATCAGACGAATCGACTTGCAGTCTATTATTGGCCGTTCACTTCCATCCCATGCGTACGCATCGATCGGAAGGCGTCGAATGATTTTGTAGTAACAAAGGCGAAAATACCTGCCTGTAACGGTTATCCGGCACTATTGCCGAATTGATGTAATCGAACCAATTGCCTTTCACGCAGTTTGCTTTTTGGCACTTAGCTTGGCGCCCAATCTTCTAATCGGTCCTCGACCGGACTAAATGCGCCAATGTCTCGCCAGTTTCGGTCAGTCGTCGTTGCGGGGATTTTTCTCTGCATATGATGCACTGCACTGGAATGCTATCGAAATGCTATTACCGGGACTTTTCGCTTGGTACGGGGGATTGTTTAGGGGAAAAGCATGGCGTACGCAAGTCTGGATTTGCCGTCGTTCAGCCGCCCGCATCTCGTGACCGCGGGCATCAGTCGAGAGGTGCGTCATATCGCAATTCTGCTGTTCGATGGTTGTTCGCTCCTCGGCGCCGGTATCGTGGCTGAAGTGTTTCATGTAGCGAACGAACTCTCGACGGACACCGCTCGCAGCTCACCTTACGATGTAAGCATCCTTTCGGCCGATGGCGGCAACGTAACGTGCTCGTCTTCGGTACGGGTCTGGACAGATGGACTCGATGCACGCCACTACGTCGGTTTCGACGCGCTGTTCGTGGCGGGTGGAAAGGGCGCCTTCGCGGCCGCCAACGACGAACGACTCATCGCATGGCTGCGTCGCGTGCATGCGAACACCGGTACCATTCGTCCGATTGGTGAAGGCCGTTCACTGCTCGAGGCGGCAAGCCTGTGCGGCCAGCGCACGCAGCACGAGTTCGGCTCGTATGCGATGCAAACGGGACGCGAGGAAGCGGGCGGCGACGCCGGCGACCGGCTCGAGTCGATGAAGAGCGCGCTCACGCTCGTCAAGCGCGACTTGGGCGTGGATGTTGCGCGCGCCGTGACTGAGCGGCTCATGCCCGATTCGGGCGGCAACCTGTTGCCGTTTCTCGGCGATGCGCTTGGCAGCGCGCCGGCTGACAAAGTGCGTGCAGCGGCGCGCTGGCTGCAGGAAAACTGTCAGCGGGCCATTTCGATAGCGGACGCGGCGCAAGTTGCCGCGATGAGCGAGCGTAACTTTCTGCGCCGCTTCAAGCTGGAGATGGGCATCACGCCATCTGATTACTTACTGCATGCGCGCCTCGCGATTACCTGCAGCCTGCTCACCGATTCGGAATTGCCGGTCGACAAGATCGCGCGCCGCACCGGCATGGGCAACGGCGACCGCCTCGCCAAGATCTTTCGCAAGCGCATGATGATTTCGCCCACCGAATACCGCGAGCAAAGCCGCCGCGAGGCCGGCGTAGCTGTCTCGTAACGCCGCGGTAACAACGGTCGCACTTCGTTACAAACGGGGTCGCTATTCGCGAGCCGAGGTGATCCTGCCCGATATGAAGGAGTCCGAAGATGAATGAAAGGTCATCGATTCATGAAGGACAAAGTCAGGCCCGTGCAGAAAGCGAGCCGGGTACAGCGCGCGAAGGCTCGACGCCTTGCACGCGCATCGTGCCGGTAGTGCTGGCGGGCGGTTCCGGTACACGTTTGTGGCCGATGTCGCGCGCGCATTTCCCTAAGCAGCTAATTGGTGTGGTGGGCAGCGATACGCTGCTGCAGGCAACCGTGCATCGCCTCGACGGCTTTTCGTCCGAGTGGGAGGTCGCGAGTTCGCCAATCGTCGTATGTGGCGAAGAACACCGCTTCGTGATCGTCGATCAGTTGCGGGCGTGCGGCATGGACGCGCGGCTCGTGGTCGAGCCGGCGCGGCGCGACACGGCGCCGGCACTCACACTCGGTGCGGCACTCGCGTGCGCGAACGGCGACGACGCGATTCTCATCGTGATGCCGTCGGACCATGCGATCACCGACCTGGACGCCCTGCAACGCGCGCTTGAATGCGCAGCGCGCCATGCGCAGCGCGGCGCGATCGTCACGCTTGGCGTGCCGCCGCGTTCGCCCGAAACGGGGTTTGGTTACATCCGCGTCGGCGAGGCGATTGCCGACGGCGCCCACCGTATCGACGGCTTCGTCGAAAAGCCCGCGCCTGAGCTCGCCACGCAATACATCACGCAGGGCGGCTACTGGTGGAACAGCGGCATCTTCGTGATGCGTGCGAGCGTTTGGCTCGATTCGCTGCGCGCACTGCAGCCCGACATGCATGCAGCGTGCCTTGCCGCGTTCGTGGATGGCCA
The DNA here is from genome assembly GCF_026343935.1 of Paraburkholderia sp. CNPSo 3076. NCBI lineage: Bacteria > Pseudomonadati > Pseudomonadota > Betaproteobacteria > Burkholderiales > Burkholderiaceae > Paraburkholderia > Paraburkholderia sp. CNPSo 3076. The sequence goes on from NZ_JAPMAL010000007.1 coordinate 61,989, forward strand.
GCAAGACGGCCCCGTGTTCCGGCCGGCCCCCGACGCCTTCAAGCGCGCCCCGTCCGACTCGATCGATTACGCGGTCATGGAGCGGCTATCGGGCAGCAACGGCTGGACGCCCGAGGGCGTGGTGGTTGCGCTCGACGCGGGTTGGTCCGACCTCGGCTCGTGGGACGCGGTGTGGGCCGCGATGGAAAAGGACGAAGACGGCAACGTCGGACGCGGACGTGTGGTGTTCGAAGGCGCGGTGGCGACTTACGCGCATTCCGACGGCAGGCTCGTGGCTTGCGTGGGTACGTCGAACCTCGTGGTGGTCGAAACGGCAGATGCGGTGCTCGTCGCCGACCGCTCGAAGGTGCAGGACGTGAAGGGGCTCGTTGCGCGCATCAAGGCGGAGCGCGCACCCGAGGCGGATTCGCATCGCAAGGTGCAACGTCCATGGGGCTTCTACGATTCGATCGATTCGGGCGAGCGCTTCCAGGTCAAACGCATCGTCGTCACGCCCGGCGCGCGGCTCTCGCTGCAACTGCATCACCATCGCGCCGAGCACTGGACAGTCGTGCGCGGCACCGCGCTCGTCACTCGTGGTGAGGAATCCTTTCTTATGACGGAAAACGAGTCCACTTACATTCCGCTCGGTGTGCGCCACCGGCTGGAAAACCCGGGCAAGGTGCCGCTCGAGATCATCGAGGTGCAGTCGGGAGCGTATCTGGGAGAGGACGACATCGTCCGTCTCGACGATACGTACGGCCGCTGCGGTTGAGGGCAGCGGCACGGCCAGCAGGGAGAAAAAAGGGAGAAAGCATGCGCGAGCTACAAAATCTGATGGCGAGAGTGCTCGACGTATCTGCCGTAATGATCGGCGCCAGCGTGGCTTCGGAGATCCGCTTCGAAGACATCGTGCCGCGCGGCGTGAACGAAGCCTTTGTGCTGCTCTCCGCGGCCTTCGCGCTCGTGATCTTTCCGGCGTTCGAGCTTTACCAGTCGTGGCGCGGGCGCTCCAAGGCGCTGCTCGCGGGCCAGGTGTCGCTTGCCTGGCTCGTCGTACAGGGCTGCGCGCTGATTTCGATGTATTCAACGATGCATCACGTCGACGTCGTTTCGCGCTTGTGGTTCGCTTACTGGACCGCTCTTGCAGGCGGCTTGCTCATTACATGGCGCTTCCTGGCGCACGGCGTGCTGTCGCATATGCGGCGCGCGGGCATGAATCTTCATCAGGTTGCCATCGCGGGTTCCGCTTCGCAGTGCGACGAGATCATGCGGCGCATCGATGCGGAGCCAGGCTCCGGCTTTCGTGCGAGCGCCCTCTACAACACCATGCCGCAATCGGCGAGACCCGCGAGCGAGAAAGACGCGCCGGTGTGCGACACGATCGAGACGTTCGCGCAGCATATCCGCGAGCATGACGTGCACGAGTTGTGGCTCGCCCTTTCGCTTGCCGAGGAGCGCACGGTGGTACGGCTCGTAAGCGAGTTTCGCAACGACCTCGTGAACATCCGCTTTATCCCGGACGTGCGCTCGCTGGCCCTGTTCGACACCAGTACGGTGATCGAGTTGCTCGGCGTGCCCGCGATCAACCTCGTCGCCTCGCCGCTGCCCGCGAGCGCGCAGTTCAAGAAGGCGTTGTTCGATCGCGTGTTCGCGGCGCTTGCGCTCGTGAGCCTCATGCCGCTTCTCATCGGCATTGCCATTGCAGTGAAGTTTTCCTCGCCGGGGCCGGTGTTGTTCAGGCAGCGCCGCAAGGGCGCCGACGGCCGCGTGTTCACGATCTACAAGTTCCGCACGATGCGCGAGCACAAGGAAGCACCCGGCACGGTGAGCCAGGCGAAGCGCGACGATCCGCGCGTGACGCGTCTGGGCGCGTTCCTGCGCCGCACGAGTCTCGATGAACTGCCGCAGTTCTACAACGTGCTGCGCGGCGACATGTCGGTGGTCGGACCGCGCCCGCATGCGCTCGAGCACGACGATCTCTATCAGAGCGTGGTGAAGGGCTACATCAACCGCTATCGCATCAAGCCGGGCATTACCGGCTGGGCGCAGGTGAATGGATTTCGCGGCGAAACCGATCGCCTCGAAAAGATGGAAATGCGCGTAGCGCACGATCTGTATTACCTCGGCCATTGGTCGTTCTGGCTCGACATGCGCATCATCGCGGCCACGATCGTTCACGGTCTGGTTGGCCGCAACGCGTACTGAGCCCTGCGGCGCATTCGAGCAAGCATCACCAGCAAGCAACACCAGGTTTCGGGAGAAGCAAGATGGCGATGAATTATGACGGCGCTTACTATGGCGCAGCAGGCGCCGACGAGCGATACCTTGGCGACTACCTGCAAACGATGGTGGCGAACTGGCGCGCCATCGCGATCGTGACGCTTGCCGTCACGCTGCTGGGCGCGGCCTATGCGTTTCTCGCCACGCCGACCTATCGGGCCGACGTGCTGTTCCACCTCGTCGACAAGGGCGACGCCAGCAAGAAGGACAGCAGCTTGCCGCCGCTCACGGGCATGTTCGACGAGAAGTCGACCGCGAACGGCGTGATCGAAATGCTGAAGTCGCGCAACGTGACCGAGGAAACGGTGCGCAAGCTCCACCTCGACATTTCGGCGCGGCCGCGCGAAATGCCCGTAATCGGCGGCATGCTCTCCGGCATCCTGGGCTCGCCCTGGGCACAGAAGCTGCCCGGGTTCATACGACCGTCCGGCTATGCATGGGGCGGCGGCGACATCAAGGTATCGCGCTTCGATACGCCCGAGGCGATGTATGAGCGCGACTTCACGATCGTCGCCGGCGAAGAGCCCGGCACCTTCACGCTACGCGACCCCGACGGCATTCCGCTTCTGCAGGGCCGCGTGGGCGAGGACGTGAGCGCGAACACGTCGGCCGGGCCGATCGGGCTGCACGTCGACAGTTTGAGCGGGCCACCCGGAACGCCTTTCCTGCTCACGCGCGCCTCGACGCTGACCACCGTCGACCGGCTTGAGAATTCGCTCCAGATCCAGGAAGTCGGGCTGCAGTCCGGCGTGATCCGCGCGAGTCTCGAAGGCCACAACAGCAAGACGACGGCCGCGATCCTCAACAACGTGGCGCACGAGTTCATCAAGCAGGACATCGCGAGCCGTTCGGCGGAAGCGGAACACATGCTCGCGTTCCTCGACGACCAGCTGCCGCAACTGCGCTCGCAGGTCGATGCGGCCGAGCAGAAGTACAACAAGTTCCGTAACGAGCACGGCACCGTCGATCTCGGCGAAGAAAGCCGGCTGTTGCTCCAGCAGGTGAGCGACAACAAGATCCGTCTCGAAGACCTGCGACAGCAACGCGCGGAACTCGCACAGCGTTTCACCGAGCATCACCCGGCCGTTCAGGCGCTCGACGCGCAGATCGGCACGTTGCAAGCCGCGCAGTCGCAGCTCACGCGGAACGTGGCGCAACTGCCGGACACGGAACAATCCGCCGTGCGCCTCTTGCGCGACGTGCATGTGAGCACGGAGCTTTACACGAGCCTCCTGAACAGTGCGCAGCAACTGCGTGTGGCGCGCGCGGGCCAGGTGGGCGACGTACGCGTGGTCGATTTCGCCGAAGCGCCGGATGATCCCGTGCGTCCGAAGAAGCTGCTTGTGATCGCGCTCGCGATCGGCGCGGGGCTCGTGCTGGGCGTGCTCGTCGCGTTCGTGCGCAAGTCGCTGTACGGCGGCGTGGAGCGCCCGGACGAGCTCGAAGCCGCACTCGGCGTGCCGGTCTTCGCCGTGGTGCCGCGCAGCCCACAGCAGCTGCGGCTGCAGCATCACGTCACCTTGCGCCGGCGCGGGCTGCACGTGCTCGCACAGCAGAACCCGCAGGACGTTGCGGTGGAAGGCGTGCGCAGCCTGCGCACCTCGCTGCAGCTCACGCTTAACGACGCGCGCAACAACATCGTGATGCTCACGGGCTCGCGGCCCGACATCGGCAAGTCGTTCCTCTCGGTCAATCTCGCCGCGCTCGTCGCCTCGGTGAACAAGCGCGTGCTGATCGTCGACGGCGACATGCGGCGCGGCGACGTGCACTCGCACTTCGGCATTGCGCACCAGCCGGGTCTCTCCGACGTGCTGCTCGGCGCCGATCTGGACCAGGCGATCCAGCACGAGGTGCTGCCTGGACTCGACGTGCTGGCCAAGGGCTCGCTGCATTCGCATCCGTCCGAGCTGCTGATGAGCCCGCGCTTCGAGTCGCTGCTCGAAGAACTGGGGGCGCGGTATGACCTCGTGATCGTCGATACGCCGCCGGTGCTCGCAGTGACCGACTCGACCGTGATCGGACGCTACGCGGGCACGACGCTGCTCGCGATCCGCCATGGCCGCCACCCGATTTCGGAGCTCGAGGAGACGGTCAAGCGCCTGCGCATTGGCGGCGTGAATCTGCGCGGCGTGCTGCTCACCGACGTGCCGAAGACCGGCGCATTCATCGGCGGCGGGTATCGCGGCGGTTACTACGGTTACGAAAGTGTTTCAGGGTAGCAGCAGGGTAACAACAGGTTGACGGCCGGTTTTCGGGCCGCCCGTCGATGGTGAAAACCACCGAATCCCATTTCGCGCACGCGAGGAGAGAACGATGGCAATGGCTCGTAAAGTTGCTTTGATTACCGGCATCACCGGTCAGGACGGTTCGTATCTGGCAGAACTGCTTTTGAACAAAGGCTATGAGGTGCATGGCATCAAGCGCCGCTCATCGCTCTTCAACACGGACCGCATCGATCACCTTTATCGCGATGCACACGACTCGGAGCCCGGCATCCACCTGCATCATGGCGAAATGACCGACACCACGGCCTTGTTGCGCGTGGTCCAGGAGATCGCGCCCGACGAAGTCTACAACCTCGCCGCGCAGAGCCACGTGGCCGTGTCGTTCGACGAGCCCGAATACACCGCGAACGCGGACGGCCTCGGCACGCTGCGCCTTCTGGAAGCGATCCGCATTCTCGGCCTCGCGAAGAAAACGCGCTTCTATCAGGCTTCGACGTCCGAGCTGTACGGGCTCGTGCAGGAAGTGCCGCAGCGCGAAACCACGCCGTTCTACCCGCGCAGCCCGTATGCGGTCGCGAAACTGTTCGCCTACTGGACCACGGTGAACTACCGCGAGGCCTACGGCATCTACGCGTGCAACGGCATTCTCTTCAACCACGAGTCGCCGCAGCGCGGCGAGACCTTCGTCACGCGCAAGATCACGCGTGCGATTGCCCGCATCGCCGTCGGGTTGCAGAAGGAACTGTATCTCGGCAACCTCTCGGCCATGCGCGACTGGGGCCATGCGCGCGATTACGTCGACATGCAGTGGCGCATGCTCCAGCAGGAGAAGCCCGAGGACTTCGTGATCGCAACGGGCGTGCAGTACAGCGTGCGCGACTTCGTGCGCGCGGCGGCGGCGGAACTGGGCATCACGGTGCGTTTCGAGGGCAGCGGTGTCGATGAGGTCGGCATTGTCGACCACGTCGACTCGCGTGAGATGCGGCTCGAAGCAGGCCAGGTGATCCTGCGTGTCGACCCGCGCTACTTCCGCCCGGCCGAGGTCGAGACGCTGCTTGGCGACGCCTCCAAGGCGCAGGAGAAGCTGGGCTGGAAGCCGGCCACCTCGTTCCAGGCGCTCGTCAAGGAAATGGTGCGAGCCGATTATCAGGCCGCCCGGCGCGACGCGCTCGTCACGCTGGCCGGCTTCAAGGCTCTCGAACATCACGAGTGAGATGCCATGGACAAGAACTCCCGAATCTTCGTTGCCGGCCACCGCGGCATGGTGGGCTCAGCGCTCGTGCGCGCGTTGCAGGCGCACGGCTACCATAACCTAGTCACGCGTCCCCACTCGGAGCTCGACCTCACCGATCAGGCCGCGGTCGACGCCTTTTTCGAAGGCGAGCACATCGACGCGGTGCTGCTCGCGGCCGCGCGCGTGGGCGGCATCCTCGCGAATTCGACGCAGCCCGCACAGTTCGCCTGGGACAACCTGGCGATCGAGACCAACGTGATCCGGGCGTCGTACAACGCGGGCGTGCAGCGCCTCGTGTTCTTCGGCTCGTCGTGCATTTATCCGCGCGAATGCCCGCAGCCGATCCGCGAAGCCTATCTGCTCACCTCGCCGCTCGAGCCGACCAACGAGGCCTACGCGATTGCGAAGATCGCGGGCCTGAAGCTCTGCGAAGCGTACAACCGCCAGTACGGTACGCATTTCGTCTCGCTCATGCCGACCAACCTGTACGGCCCCAACGACAACTACGACCTCGGCAGCAGCCATGTGCTGCCCGCGCTGATCCGCAAGGCGCACGAGGCGCGCAGCAACGGCCAGCGCACGCTGACGGTCTGGGGTTCGGGCAGGCCGCGCCGCGAGTTCCTGCACGTCGACGATCTCGCCGATGCGACGATCTTCGTGCTCGAGCACGAGACCGGCGACGGCGTGTACAACGTCGGCGTCGGCGAAGACCTGTCGATCCGCGACCTCGCGCAGCGCGTGTGCGACGTGGTGGGCTTCGAAGGCGAACTGGTATTCGACTCGACCAAGCCCGACGGCACGCCGCGCAAGCTGCTCGACGTGTCGCGCCTGGGCGACCTGGGCTGGCACGCGCACATCGGCCTCCAGGAGGGGCTCGCCCGCACCTACGACGACTTTCTGCAAACCCAGGCCGCGCCGGCGTACGAGGCGGGCATGCGGGCTTGATATGGCCTGACGGGACCGATGGCTTTCAAACGATCGGCTCAAAAGGACGAAAGGGAAGAGGCGTCTGGTTGGTGGTGGGCGTCGTGCGCGGACCGGATGCACGACGCCCGCTTTTTTTCGCTCGGCGCGCGAGACGATTAAAAGCGGTAGACAAGCAGCTCAAAAGCAGTACAGGGACGGAAGCGACGCAATGAGAATCCTGATCTACGGACTGAATTACGCGCCCGAAGTCACAGGCGTCGGCAAATACACAGCCGAAATGGCGGAGCTGCTCGCGGCGCACGGCCACGAGGTGCGCGTGATCTGCGCGCCGCCTTATTACCCGCAATGGCGCGTGCATGAAGGTTATCGCGCGGGGCGTTACCAACACGAAACGTTGCGCGGCGTGAGCGTTTGGCGTGCGCCGCTGTGGGTGCCGACCCAGCAGGGCGGCTTCAAGCGCATCATGCATCTGGCGAGCTTCGCGCTCTCGTCGGTGCCGCTTCTCGCGCGGCTCGCGGCGTGGCGGCCCCAGGCCGTCATGCTGATCGTGCCGACGCTCTTTTGCGCGCCCGGCGCACTCATGCTCGCGCGCGCCGTCGGCGCGCGCAGCTGGCTGCATATTCAGGACTTCGAAGTCGATGCGGCATTCGATCTGGGGCTTCTGCGCGGCGGCCAGGGGTCGCGTCTCGGGCGCGCCGCTCTCGCCGGCGAACGCTGGCTGCTGCGGCGCTTCGACGTCGTCTCGTCGATTTCGACGCGCATGGTCGAGCGCGCCATCGACAAGGGTGTGGACGCCGCGCGCGCCGTGTGCCTGCCGAACTGGGTCGACACCCAGGCGATCTTCCCGCTTCCCTATCCGAGCGCATTCCGGCGGCGCCTCGGCATCCCGCAGGACAGCACCGTCGTGCTCTACTCGGGGAACATGGGGGCGAAACAGGGCATCGAAATTCTCGCGGACGTCGCAACGGCGCTCGCCGCGCGGCCCGATATCAGCTTCGTGTTCTGCGGCGACGGCGCGGCCAAGCGGGAACTGATGGCGCGTTGCGAGCCGCTCTCGAACTGTCACGTGCTGCCGCTGCAGCCGTCTTCGATGCTCAACGAACTGCTGAACGTGGCCGATATCCACGTGCTGCCGCAGCGCAACGACGCCGCCGACCTAGTGATGCCCTCGAAGCTCACCGGCATGCTCGCGAGCGGCCGTGCGGTGGTCGCCATGGCGCGGCCCGGCACGAGTCTCTTCGACGTGGTCTCGGACCACGGAATCGTGGTGCCGCCAGAGGACAGCGAGGCGCTCGCTGCGGCGATCGTCGAACTGGCCGGCGACCCCGCGCGCCGCGCCGAGCTTGGCCGTGCCGCGCGGCGCTACGCGAAGCGCATGCTGTCACCGCAAGCGATCTTCGATGTGCTCGAAGCGAGGCTTGCCGCGCTCGCGTGCGAGGTTGCCGAGCCGGCGGGCCAGACGCAGGTCGAGCCGCAGACCGCGGCAAGCGGCCTTTCTTCTTCGACACAGCAAGCTGCGGGTCAATCTGCGAATCTGAATCAACCTGCGAGTCAAGCGGGCAAAGGCGGATCGACGTTGCCGGAGGTCGAGCAGTCCGACGTGTGAGCGACTGCGCCCAAGGCCGCGAGGGTGGCCTTGGGCTGTCCCCGACCGCTAGCGGAGCTTACCAGGGCGACTTGTAGAGTTCGGAGTTGGACTGGTCCGGCGACCCGTACGGGCTGCCATACGGATTGCCGTAGACCTGCGCAGTTGGCGAGGTTTGGCTGGCGCCGTAGTCATAGCCGGCCGCTGAGCGCTTGCCCCCTGCACCGCCCCCGCTGGTGCCCCTCGCCACCGCATTGCCGGCGCGCGACATGCCGTTCGCGCCGATCCTGCTGTGATTCGTGGCGCCCCTGCCGCCTGCGCTCGAAGCGCTGCTTCTGTCACCCCTGCCGCCGTTGGCGCTCGCCGCGCTCGCGGCGTAATCCCCAGGCGTCACGACGTGCATGTGCTTTTCGTTCGTGAGCGCGTCTCGCGCGTCGTCTGGCGAAGCGCCGTTGCTGCTGTACGGGCTCACGCTGTACGGGTTGTCCGAAGTGCCCGGACCGCCGAGCAGGCGCTGTTCGTCGAGTTGCTGGCGCTGCACGGCGTTGGCGGGGGTGTCGCCGCGGCTGCTTTGGCGACTCTGGTCACTCGCGGCAGCGGGGGAGCCACCGGTGGCGGCGCCGTACGCGGCGTTCTGCGCAAACACCGCGCACGGCCATGCGGCGCACGCGGCTTGCAGCGCGGCGGCGAGGACGTAAGGCGCAAATCGATGACGATAAAAGCTGGACATGGCATTGATCCCGCGCGCCGCGAACCATGCGGCGTCAAGCCTTCATGTTGCCTATCGCGCGTCGCGCCGCTGCGCCAAAACCCCTGCCGTGTCGGCCACGCGTGCGAGGCGCTGCGGTGGCCGCCCGATAATGAAATCGTGGCTTGATGCGTCCCGCTATGCGGGCCGCCAGGCTTGCAACCCGCAGGAAGCCAACAGGAACCGACCCGGATGGGCAAGGAGCGTTCATGACGGAAGCGGTCGAAGGTTTAGGGTCCCGCAAAGGGCGCGCCGGCGCGGCCGGGCGCAGGGAGGAGGCGGGCGAAGCGCCGCCCGCAGGCATCGTGCCGCCACAAGCCGCCAATGACGCACGAGCCGCGGAAATCCGCGTGATCGATTTGAGCCGTGCGGGCAAGGGCAACTTCGTCGCGCGCCGCGGCAAGCTCGTGCAGGCCGCGTGGTATCTGGTCGACACCTGCGTGCTCGACAACCGCCTGCTGCCGCTTTCCGCGCTGCGCGCAGGCTTGCTGCGCCTGTTCGGCGCGAAGATCGGCCAGGGCTGCCGCCTCGTGCACCCCATGCGCGTGAAGGCGCCGTGGAATCTGGAAATGGGCGACAACTGCTGGATTGGCGTGGACGTGTGGATCTACAACCAGGCGCCCATCCGTATCGGCTCGAACGTTTGCCTTTCGCAGGGCGCGTTTCTCAGCGCCGGTTCGCACGACATGCGCACGAACATGGATCTGCACGTCGCGCCAATCGTGATTGAGGACGGCGCGTGGGTCTCGTCGAAATGCGTGGTGCAGATGGGCGTGACGATCGGGCGCTCGGCGGTTGTCACGCCGCTCTCGGTCGTGCATCGCTCGCTGGAAGCCGGCGGCGTGTATGGCGGCAATCCGTGCCGTTTTATCCGCTGGCGTTTCGAGGAAAGCCAGCCGCCCCAGGCATAAGGGCGGCGCGAGGCTGGCTCGTTTCAAGCAGATTCATTCGTGGCGCGAGCAGGCCCGAAGGCCTGCTCATACTCATACGAACCCCACCGGCTAGTACCCTCCGTAACCCACCGCCCGGCCCGCCGCGGCTGCCTGCGTACTCGGCAGGATCAGGTTGATGACGCGGCTCCACTTGACGAGCGCCGACGCATCGACGAACACGACATCGTTCGGCTGCAACTCGAACTCGTCGGCCGTGGCCATGGCTTCCGGCGACGACGCGTCGAGATGGAAGACCGTACGGTGCCCTTCCTTCTGTCCGCGCACCACGTACACTTGCGAGGCGTCGCCCGAACCCTGGCTGACACCGCCTGCGTTGCCTAGCGCGTCGTTCAGCGAGAGATGGCCGTTATCGAACGGCAACGGCCCCGGGTGTCCGACTTCGCCCAGCACGAACACGCGGCTTTCGTTCGCCGAATACACGCGCACGAGGTCGCCGTTCTGCAGCAGGATTTTGTCCGGGTTCACGCCTTTTTTGATCATGTCCGGAATGTTCACCATGGTCGTCTTGTCGCCGCGTGTCACGCTAACCCGTGAGCGGTCGCCGGCCGCCGTGAAGCCGCCCGCGCGATTGATCGCCTCGGGCAGCGACATCGTCATGTCGTTGAGCACCATGAGCCCGGGCGTGCGCACTTCGCCGTCCACGTACACGCGCCGGCTGCGGTACGACTCGATGCGCAGCGTCACCTGAGGTTTGTTCAGGTAGTAGGCTAGCTTCTTCGCCACCAGGTCGCGGGCTTGCATCTCGGTGAGCCCTGCCACGTGGATCGGACCCACGTAGGCCACCTGGATCGCACCCGACGAGTCGACGGTATAGCCCGACTGTACCTGGCTCGCGCTCTGGTCCTGCTGCCCGTTGCCGCCGCCGCCGCCGTTCGTCGGCAGATTCATTTCGGGGTGGTCCCACACGACGATGCTCAGCACGTCGCCGGGCCCGAGCGAGTAGGGCTTGGGCGTGCCGAACAGCGTCTCGACGTTTGCCGGGACAGTCGTCGGTCTCGACGCCGCTTCCTTCGCGACCAGTTCGCTGTTGATCTCAACGAGCGCGCCCGGTGGCGGTTGATCCCCGTTGCCGCTCGTGCGCGCGGCGCCGGTCGCGGCCTTCGCCTGCGTGACGCTCGACGGCGCCTGCATCCCAGGCGAGAGCCCACAGCCCGAAATCAATGCCGCGGTCGTGGCCATGGCCATGATCGCCGTCAGGGCCGCGCGTGCGCGGGTCGCCGATAATCTGCGCAAACTGCGCGCGGGCTGCTTCACAGGTTGCGTCGCGGTTACGTCGACGGTCTCGCCGCCAGAACAATCAGGTCTACTGTTTAACATAGTGTCGCCCCCTTACTAACAGGATTCGCACATCGCCACGAAAGTGCAACGCGGGCTCATCGTTCGACTCGTTATGACGCTTCAGCTGCGTTGCTTCGTCACCCCTGCCAATCCCTACCATTTCCGCTATCTGATATCTGATGCCGCCTTTTTTCGCTTATTCAGCCTGCTCCGCGGGCTCGCCCTGCGCCATGGCGCTCATCGGGCGCCCTCGGTGAAATCGCGCGCCAGCGTGCAAAGGATGTTCCTGCAACAAGCCCAGCAGCGAGCGCACCATGCCATCCATCGCGAAGCGCGCGTCGAACGTGCGCCGCGCCTGAGCACGCATGGCGTCGCGCGCGCGCTCGTCGAGTGCCCGCCATGAGGCGAAGTTGCGCTGCGTGCCGGCGACTGTGTCGGGCGCAACGAACCCCGCGCCGTCCTCGTCGATCTCGCGCCAGACGCCGACCTTGTCCGAGACCAGTGCGGGTAGCCCGCACGCCAGCGCCTCCGCTACGGAAACGCCGAAGTTTTCCTGGTGCGAAGGCAGCACGAACACGTCGCTAGCAAAAAACGCGCCCCACTTCAGGTTGCCCTGCAGCATGCCCGGCCAGCTGATGCGGTGCGTAATGCCGTGCGACTGCGCCATCGCCAGCAGCGCGGGTTGCCAGTTGCCCTTGTCGGGCCCCGCGATCAGCAGATGCGCATCCGGCGTTTCGCGCGCATGTTCGGCGAATGCGTGAACCAGCACGTCGCAACCCTTTTTCGGGTGCAGACGCCCGAGAAACAGCACGATGCGCTTGTTGCGCAAATGCGGCGACTCCTGAAGGAAGGCTTCGCGCAACGTGTCCGGGTCCTCGTTGGGCGCATTGGTGCCGAACGGCACGACGCGTTCGTTGGCGTGGTACAGCCAGAACGATTCGCGCGCGAGCAGGCGTTCTTCGTCGGTCGTGAAAATGACGGCGGAGGCGTCGCGCAGCACGCGGAAATCGGCCCATGGCCAGTACGCCCATTTCTTCAGATGCTTGACCGGATAAGTGGCCTTGAACCACGGGTCGAGCATGCCGTGCGTGTACACGTAGTACGGCAGCTGGGCGTGGCGCAGGGCGCGCCACGCGCCGAAGCCGTGGTATTGCCAGAGCCCGTGCACGATCGCCGCGTCGAAGCGCCTCGCGTTCGCGCGCAGCCACGGCACGTAGCCGGCGCAGTAGCCGTAGTGCCCGCGACCTGGGCCCAATGCGTGGAGCGGGAGCGGGAATTCGCGCACATAAGGCGCGTCGATCGGGTCGAGCGACGCCACTTCGATCTGGTGATCGAGCGCCGTCATCGCGAGACCGCTCTGGCGAACGCCCTCAATCGGGCCGCCCGAACGGGGGTCGACCGTGGACACGAGGTGCAGGATTTTCATCGGGGCTCCGGAGTCGCATACGTGGTGAGCGGCACCGGCGCCGCCGCGGGCGCCGTGGGTCGGAAGGCAGGCTCGCGCCCGTAGGACGGGTGCAGGCGCTGGCGCTTGCGTTGAAGGTCAATGCGGTAATGAAGCTGCGAATACAGCGCGACGATGAGCCCGAGCGCGAGGCCGTACACGAGGCCCGAGAAACGCGTGCCGAGCGGATTGCCGCCGATCGACGCGCCCGGCAGCGCGGCGAGCACGAGCAGTGCCATGCTGAGCGGCATGAGCATCGGGTGACGCGGCGCAATGCGGCGCCAGCGTCTGAATGCGCGGCCCGCGACGATGAGCGCGACGATCACTGCGAGCGGCATGCAGCCCCCGAACAGGATACCTTCGGCGTAGAGCTGGTAGACCCAGAAGTTGTGGCCCGCCACCCAGTCGCTGGTGTTGAAGTAATCGTCCTTGCTGAAGGTCTGGTTCACGTACTGGTAGTAAATCGGCGAGTAGCGGTAGAGGTGGCCATAACCCTTGCCGAACAGGACCGATTCCACCGATTCGGTGACCTGGTCGTACTGGTCGCGCATCTCCGCAATACGTGTGACCGTGGTCGGATCGCGGTCGGACTCCGCGTTCTGCGCGGCCGTCACGCGCTGCGTCCAGTGTTCCGTGATCGACGGGAAGAGCCAGGCCGTTCCCACGCCCAGCGCTACCACGAACGAAAGCGCGATGCCCGTGCGGAAAAACGATTTGATCAGATGGCTGAGCGACGGCGAGGCGAGCCACGCCGCGAACATGGCGAGCAGGACGGTCGCGATCAGCAGGCTGCGCGTGACGCTCAACAATTCGACGACGAGCGTGGCGAGGAACACGAGTACCATCGTCACGTTGAAGCGACGGGCGACGATGAACTGGTGCAACAGCATGGCCTGCAGCGCGAGCATGGTCGGCGAGACGATGCGAAAACGAATGTCGGCGAGCGGCCCGCCGACTGCCAGTATGCCGAAGAAGAACGTAAACGCGAGGCCCAGCACGTTCGCGTAATAAAGCGCGCGCTGCATCTGCATGACGCGAATGGGGTGCCATGGGCGGCACATGGCCCAGTAGCCGAGCGCGAACAGCAGGAATGGCAGGATCACGCGCAGGTATTGACCAATCGGATTGTGCTGCAGCATTTGCGCAATGAGACTGCCGGCGAGGCTTGCCACGAGCGCGCCCGTCACGAACGAACGCAGCCGTGTCGGACGCGCGAAGCGCGGGCCGATCATCGCGAGAATGAGCGCGCCTGCCAGGGCCGGAATGACCGCCAGCCATTGCGCGCCGTGGCCAAACTGGGAGTCCGGTGCCTTGTAGTCGAAAGCGAGAGGCACGAGGCACACCCAGAGCCATAGTGCAGCATGTTTGTTTCGCATCGGCGTTTCTCCCGGTGCGGTGCATAGGGTCGCATACGTGGCGCAAGATTCATGCGCGCCGCAAGCGAAGGCTCGATTCAATATAAAACGCCGCAAGCGGCTTGCGCATGTGCGTGGCGGGAAGCGGCAGGGTTGTGGCGGCAGGAAAAAAATTCTGATTTGGCATGTGGTTTCCCCCACACACCTGGCCGAGAAGGGCGGGAACTTGGCGCACGCGGCACGGCGCCTGTGTCCATGATGGGACCGGCAGGAGTAAGTTTTTCATCGTCTGCCTTGCGTAAGAATCCGGCATGGACGTAGCGAGGGAAAGGTCATGAAGCTGCTACACGGAGTGGGACCGCCGACGAAAGGACGTTCCGTCGAGCTCGACTTCGTGCGTGGCATCGCGATCTTCGTCGTGATGGGCTACCACTTCCACACGGTGCGCACGGGCCATCCCTGGGTGAGCGTGCTCGAGTACCCGCTGAAAAGCTTCGGCCACGAAGGCGTGAATCTATTCTTCACACTAAGCGGTTTTCTGGTGGGCGGGCTGCTGCTGCGCCAATATTCGCAAACGGGCCACATCGGCGCGCGCCGCTTCATCGTGCGGCGGATCTTCAAGATCTGGCCCGCGTACTACGCACTGATTTTTTTTCACCTGCTTGCCGGCCGACATCGTCCCGATACGTTCCTCTGGCAGAACCTCACGCACATGCAGAATTACTTCGGCACCGCCATTGCGCAAACGTGGAGCCTCGCTGTCGAAGAGCACTTCTATCTGTTCCTGCCCGCGCTGCTGATCCTGCTCGCGCACTTCCGGCTGCGCGCGAATGCGCTGATCGCCGTGATGGTCGGCCTTTGCGCGATCGTGCTCGGCGCACGTTGCGTCGCGGTATCACATGGCGATCTCGTCGGGGCGTTCAACTACACGCAGTACCGCATGGACAGCCTGCTCATCGGCGTCATACTCGCGACCGTCTACTGGATGAAGCCCGAACTCTGGCGCATGCTCGTTGCGAAGAAGCGCTGGCTGTTCGGCGCGGTGGGACTGCTCCTCGTCTGGCTTGTGTTCGCGACGCCCGACGTCGCGCTCGATGAGAGCGTTGGCTACACGATTCAGGCCGTCGGCTTCTGCGCGCTCATCATGCTCATACTGGAGCACTCGGGCAGCCTGCGCACGACGTGGCTGTATCGCGGGCTGGCGTGGCTTGGCGTGTACTCGTACGGTATCTACCTCTGGCATTCGCTCGCGCTCGCGCCCGGCGATTACCTGATCCACAAGGCGAACGCGCTTGGCGTGCCGCCGCTCGCTGCCTGGCCGGTTGTGATCGTCGTGCAGTTCGTCATCGCTGCCACGCTGGGCTATCTCACCACGCGCGCCGTCGAGTTTCCGTTCCTGCGCCTGCGCGAGGCGATGTTCCCCGACCGGCGCGGCGCCATCGCTGCCGAGGGGAGCCACGCGAGCGCGACGGACAACAACAATGTCGAAGGCGTTGCCTGAACGAACCAGACTGGTTCGACATGCTAACTAGTTGGTGACGTTTCCCTGCGCTTACACCATCGCAGCCTGCAGCGTGCGCTTGAACTGTTCGAGCGTGTTGCATGAAAGGAGGTGTTCACCCGTGGGCTGCGCGGCGTTCGAGCCGGCGCGCCAACGCTCGGCGAGCCCATCGAGCGCGTGCACGATCGTGGCGGGCTCGAGGTCGTCGAGCAGGGGTCCGAGCGCGCCGTCGCGGCAATACCAACCGATCAGGCCGTCGGCGCTGGCCACCACGGGCTTGCGGAAGCGGTACGCCTGAACGAGCACGCCGCTCATGCCGTAGTGCTGCTTATAGCCGAGCCACACGGCGTCGCAGGCGGAAAAGAGCTCGCGCTCCATCTCGTCGGTGATGAACTGGTTGAGGATCACCGGCGCGCTCGCGAGTCGCGGCGCGTGGGCGTCGATGAATGCGCGCGTTTCGTCGTCCTGCTGGCCCGCGATTACGAGGCACGGCGCGTCGGGCTTGTGCTCGAGCGCGAGCATCAGTTCGCGAATGCCCTTGCGTTCGCCGATCGCTCCGTACACGAGCAGGTAGCGCGTATGCGCATCGAGCTTCAGCTGCTCGCGCGCGAACACGGGGTCCATGCCTTCGATTTCGGGAAACGGGTCAGCCAGATAGCTGAGCGGCGCGGCGCGCTGGGGCTTCGTGGTCGCGAACCAGTCGGGCAGAGTCGGGTCGATCGTGAAGAGTTCGCGCAGCCCGCGCGAGCGCATGGCGCGGCGAAACAGCGCCGACTTGGCTATGTCGACAAAGCGTCGGCGCGGCGTGCGCAAGCCGATGCGCGCCTGATGAAACGTCATGCCCATGACGATGGCGATCCACGGCGTCTCGCCGAACGGCGAGTCGAACCCCGCGAGCGTGTAGAAGAAGTAGTCGGCGTAGGGCGCGATGACGAGCCGCACGTGCATCGTTTTGCTCACCTGACGCAACGCGCGCGCATAGAAGTTGCGAAAGCGCATGTACACACTCGCCGCGAAATGCGGACCGGGCGGAACGGTGTGCAGGTCGAGCAGCACGAGGCGCAGATCGGGGCGCGCGTCGCGCACGATGCGCTGCGCGAGCGGATGGTCCGCGTACTCGGTATCGGTGACGACGAGGCAGCGGTGGCCGGCTTCCACGCACGCCTGCGCGATCCACTCGACGTAGCGCCAGCGGTGGCCCGTGAAGTTCGGCTCGATGATGGCGATCCAGTCGCCGCCAACCGATGCGCGTGTGCCGGGAAGCTCGGACGTCACGAGTGTGTCGGCCTCGACGTCGCACTGTGCGGCGGAGCCCGGGGTGTTAGGGGCGGCGTTGCGATATCTGGCGATCGACACGTTTTCCATGCGGGAGGCCCGATGAGCATTATTACGAACAAAATAGCAGTGGTGCGCAAGCGGCATGCGCCAGATTGCGGGGCAGGGTGGCCGAAAAAGCCTGGGGATATGCCGATCGCTTGAAGATTCATGAATTGCCTCCGCGCGGATCGCCCTACCCGAGCGGCCGCGCCCCGCGGATGGCCGCCCCGCGGATGGCCGCCCCACGGATGGCCGCCCCGTCTGATTCCACCTGGTAGATGGCGCGTCGTGGACGTTGCCGCGCGGTAAGGTCCAGAACGGGTGACGAAAACGCGTTCCCAAACATGCTTGAAGGGAACTGGGAAAAGGGGCTAGAGCTCCGACTCAGAGATCGACGACAGGAGAGGCATTTTGCGCGCAATGCGGCTGCCAGCAATACCGATCAAGGCAGGTTTCGGACCCGGCGCGGCGACCTGGGTGCTGCTGCAGCAGGTCGTGGTGCGCGGCCTCGTGGCCGTCAAGTTCCTCGTGATCGGGCGCATTCTCGGGCCGTCCGCAATCGGTCTCGCGAGCGTCGCGCTGCTTGCGGTCGCGATTGCCGAAGCGCTCTCCGACACCGGGCTCGCGCAAGCCGTGATCCAGGGCCAGGCGCCGCCAACGCGCGCCGAGGCTGGCGCCGTCTGGACCACGCTCGCCACGCGGGGCCTGCTGATCGGCGTGCTGCTCGTCGCGAGCGCACCGCTCATGGACGCGCAGTTCCACCTGGGCGGCGCCATCGGGCTCGTGCAGCTTGCCGCGGTGCTGCCGCTGTTGCGCGGGCTCGCCTCGCCCGCGTATTTCATCACGCAGCGCGAGCGCCACTTCCAGCATATTGCGGCGATCGAAATCTCGTCCTCGTGTCTCGACTGCGGCTTCGGCATTGGGCTCGCACTTGCGGGCGCGGGTCCGTACTCGCTCCTGCTCGGCCTGATGATCGGCGAGGCCTTCAAGAGCGTCGTGACATGGATCGCCCTCTCGCCGCGTCCGCCGATCCGGCTGCGCTGGTCGGGCATCGGCCATTACGTGGGGTTCAGCCGCTGGATCTGGGCGAGCAGCGTGATCATTCTCATCACCAACCAGTTCGACAAGGTGGTGGTGGGCAAGCTGCTCGGACCAACGCAGCTGGGCGCGTGGCAGATGTCCTCGAAGCTCGCGCAGATGCTGCTCGCCGACGCCGCGCTCGCCATGTCTCAGTATCTGTTTCCCACGTTCGCCGCGCATCATCGCGGCGGCCCGCAATCGGCCGCGCGCCTGTTCCGTCTGTATCTCGTGGCGGCCGTGGCGGGGCTGGCGTGCGTGGTGATCGTGCTGCGCTTCGCCGCCGAGCCGCTCTTTTCGCTCGTGCTCGGCGCCGCGTGGCTGTCGGCCGTGCCGCTCTTTCGCATCTTCGTCATCAACATGGCGATCAGCGCGCTGAACTCGGTGCTCGCCTCGTATCTGCGCGCGGTGGGCGACGCGCGCGCCGTCACGGTGGCGTCGCTGCTCCAGGTCGTGGCGCTTATCCTGTCCGTGCCGCCTTCGTTGCACATGTGGGGTGTGACAGGCGTGGCATGGTCGATGACCGTCGGGCTGGCCTCGTGCGCGGCCTGGATGCTGTATCGCGTCTCGCGGCAGAAATAAGCCGGAGCGCAGAAGCGGGATTCAAGCGAGGATTCAGGCGCGCAGCGCCGCTTCGACGATCTCGGCGAGCTGATGTCCTAGCGTGGGCGAGTTGAGCTGGCAGTACACCGCGTGCGCGGCGGCAGCGGCTGCACGCATTTCATCGGGCGGCATGGACCAGATGCGCCGCAGCGTGGCGGCAAGCGCTTCTGGGCCGCCGTCGCGCGCGAAGAAAAAGCCGCTGCGGCCGTCCTCGACATAGCCCGGCTCCGGGCCCATGTGCAGCGACAGCCGGTCGTGCACGATGGGCGGCAGGCTCAACGCAAACATGTGCACGACGCTCAAGCCCGCCGAGCCCGGATAGCAGCCCACGCGGCAGCGCCGGCTGATGGTTGCGATGGCGTCGTCGTCGAACACCGCGCCATACCACACCACATAGCTGCGATCGCTGTACTTGCGCTTCAGGCGCTCGCCGTGCTCGCCGTCGCCGATCACGTGGAGCGTGATGTCGTTGCCTTCGGCATGAAGTTGCCCGACCACGTCGATGAGCGGCTCGATCTCCGACCCTTCGCGCAGCCTGCCGATGAAGAGCACGCCGCTCTCGGCGCCCGTTTTGGTGGCGGGCTCCACGCTGCACGAGACCGTGAGTGCGTTGTTCGCGACGACGAGCTTCGCAAGCGGGCAGCCGATGGCGACGAGCGAGCGCCGCGAAGCCTCGGTATAGCAGACGTAGCGCACGGCGAGCGCGACCGCGAGGCGGTAACACACCGTGCGCATGAGCCCCGCGCTCTCGTGCCGGTAGAGCCCCTGGCCGTGAATCAGCACGGGCACGCGCATCGCGCGCCCGGCGAGGAGCGCGAGCCACAGCGAGAGATAGCGAACGTCTGCAAAGATCAAAACGGCATCGGGACGTTCGAAAACGATGCGGCTCAGCACGCGGCTTTGCATGCGAATGCGCCGCGAGGGCAGGCCAGCGAAACTCGCGATATGCGTTTCGACGAATTCGTCGCACGCGGGCTTCTCGCGCGAAAAGCCGTTGGCCTCCATGCCCTCGGAGCACGCGAACACCTTGACGGTGAAAAGACGGTTGAGCGACTCGATGACTTCGATGCGATAGCGCGCGATCAACGGCTGCACGTAGAAGACCACTGGGCGTTTGAGCCGCGCGCCGGATTCGGTTTCGCAAACCTTTGTCCCGGAAGCGACGATCTCGTGTTCCACTGGCTGGCTCCGACGCGTCGACGCAGTCATGTTGAGAGGATCTTTCCGGTGGACAGGTTAGTCGGTCATATTTGCGCCAATCTCTTTTAGCAGTTGTAGGCGAGTCTTATCAAAAGAGGAATCCGAAAATTGCTATTGGACGAATTTACCGGGTGGTGCTGCGCTATGAGTGATGCGTAATCGATAAAGCGCAAAGAAAGTGCAATAAATGCAGATTTAATCAACGAAAAGGACATGCGGTAAAAGGTTCGTCGGCAGGCGGCCGATACAGACACCGCGCGCATTGCGCCGTGCATGCATGCTCGTTCACAAACAGTTGGAATCAGTCGTTGAATAGATCGTTTCGGACAACTTCAATCCGCCCCGGCTGGCGGCGCGCAGGCCTCGTGCTAACCTCGATCCGAGTCGAAACGACCACCGGAATGCGGAGAAACCGATGACAACGCTCGCTACCGATGATCTCGCGTTTTCCATGGCCCCGAACGGCGCGAAGGCGCGCATGCGCGTCGCGGTGGTGATCGCGACCAAGGGGCGGCCAACAGCCACCGCATGGGTCGTGCGTCTGCTTGCGCGGCAAACGGTGCGGCCGGATCAGATCATCCTCTCGGGCAGCAGCGCAGACGACATCGGGCCTTACGATGCCAACGGTCTGCGCGTGAACGAAATCATCGGCACGGCGGGTTCGAGCGTGCAGCGCAATCGCGCGCTCGACGCGCTTGCGCCGGACATCGACGTCGTGATTTTCCTCGACGACGACTTCGCGCCCGAGTGTCACTGGATCGAGCTTTGCGTAGAGCTGTTCGAGAGCGACGCGAATCTCGTGGGTTTTTCCGGCCGCACATTGCGCGACGGCGCGAACACGCAGCCGATCTCATGGGAAGAAGCCATGGCGCTCGTGGATGGCGCGCAAGCCGAGGTGATGCGGCGTCCGCCGCTGCGGCCCTGCGTGGAGCTGTATGGCTGCAACATGGCGTGCCGCGCACAGGCTATCGCCGATCTGCGCTTCGACGAGCGTCTCGTGCTGTATGGCTGGCTGGAGGACAAGGACTTCTCGCGGCGCCTCGCGCGCCGCGGCGGGGTCGTGTACTGCGACTATCTGCTGGGGGTCCACCTCGGGCTGCGAGGCGGGCGCGTTTCGGGCCGGCGCTTCGGCTATTCGCAGGTGGTCAACGCGATGTACCTGTGCAACAAGGGCGTGATGTCGCGCAAGGAAGCGACCAGCAACATCCTGCGCGCGCTCAGCATGAACTGCGTGAAGTCGGTGCGCCCGGAAGCGCATCTCGACCGGCGCGGCAGGCTCATCGGCAACGTGATCGGGATTGCCGATCTATGCATAGGCGCGGTGCGGCCCGAGCGCGCTGCGCGGCTGTGAATTCACGCGCAGCGCGGTGTTAAATGACCGCGCTGCGCGCTCCAATGCGTGCTGCGCTCAGTTGCCCGAACCGCGCGCAATACGGCGCTGCTTCACCGCTTGCGCGAGTCCTTCGAGCACGCCCACGCTTTCGTCCCAGCCGATGCATGCATCGGTGATGCTCTGGCCATAGGTCAGCTCGCAGCCTTCCTTCAGGTCCTGGCGGCCCGCCACGAGGTGCGACTCCACCATCACGCCGACGATGCGCTCGTCGCCCGCCGCCACCTGGCGGCCAATATCGGCGCACACGGGAATCTGGTTCTCGTGCTTCTTCGAACTGTTCGCGTGGCTCGCGTCGATCATGAGGCGCGCGGCGAGACCCGCCTTGCCGATATCGCTGCATGCGGCGTCCACACTTTCCGCGTCGTAGTTCGGCGTCTTGCCGCCACGCAGAATCACATGGCAGTCCTCATTGCCCGCGGTCGAGACGATGGCCGAGTGGCCGCCCTTCGTCACCGAGAGGAAATGGTGCGGCTGCGACGCGGCTTTGATCGCGTCCACGGCGATCTTCACGTTGCCGTCCGTGCCGTTCTTGAAGCCGACCGGGCACGACAACCCCGAAGCCAGCTCGCGGTGCACCTGCGATTCCGTTGTGCGCGCACCGATCGCGCCCCACGAGATCAGGTCGGCGATGTACTGCGGGCTGATCATGTCGAGGTATTCGGTGCCGGCGGGCAGGCCCAGCTCGTTGATGGAGACGAGCAGCTCGCGCGCGGTGCGCAGACCGTCGTTGATCTTGAAGCTGTTGTCGAGGAACGGGTCGTTGATGAGGCCCTTCCAGCCCACCGTCGTGCGCGGTTTCTCGAAGTACACGCGCATCACGATCTCGAGCTCGTTCTTGAAGCGCTTGCGCTCTTCCACAAGCTTCTTCGCGTAGTCGACCGCGGCCTTGGTGTCGTGAATCGAGCACGGCCCGATGATGACGATCAGGCGGTCGTCCATGCCGTGCAGGATGCGGTGCATGGCGCGGCGCGATTCGAAGATCAGCGTGGAGGCGGCTTCCGAGCAGGGGAATTCGCGGATCAGGTGAGCGGGCGGCGTGAGTTCCTTGAGTTCGCGAATGCGGACATCGTCGGTGTTGTGCGGGGGCATGGTCGTTTTCTCCTGATCCTCGGTGCGTAGCGTGCGTCGTTCCGACGGTGCTTCAAATTCGGTTAGATGAAGGTGCGGCTCGAAAGTAAGGGCGAAAAAAAACCGCCAGGCTTGGCTGGCGGTTTCTCGTGTGTTCGGGGTCCTGCGCGTACTATCAACCCTCTCGATCCGCCAGCGGTCTGAGATACCAAAAGAAGTAAAAATAAAACTTCGTGGCGAACATGGCGGTCTTGTCTGAACGTTCGTTACGTCGAAAGGGTGACTGCCTTTATAACCCGGCCATCTCGTGGCTGGCAAGCGGGGTGCGGTAAAAAAGCGGACTATCTGCGTAAAAAATGACTCATGTGCAGAAAATCCGCACGTTGATGCGGAATTTCCGCATCGACGTGCATGGAATGCGCGCAGGCAAAAGCCTTAAACCGTGCCGCCCACCGTCATGCGGTCGATACGCAGCGTCGGCTGACCCACGCCCACCGGCACGCTCTGGCCCTCCTTGCCGCACACGCCCACGCCCGAATCCAGGCGCATGTCGTTGCCGATCATGCTCACGTACTTGAGCGATTCCGGGCCGCTGCCAATGAGCGTCGCGCCCTTCACGGGGTAGGTGATCTTGCCGTTCTCGATCATGTAGGCTTCGGAGGCCGAGAACACGAACTTGCCGTTCGTGATGTCCACCTGGCCGCCGCCGAAGTTCACGGCATACAGGCCATTCTTCACCGAGCCGAGGATTTCCTGCGGGTCCTTGTCGCCGTTGAGCATGTACGTGTTGGTCATGCGCGGCATGGGGAGCGCCGCGTACGACTCGCGGCGCGCGTTGCCCGTTACGGGCATCTTCATGAGGCGCGCGTTCAGCGAGTCCTGAATGTAGCCCTTGAGAATCCCGTCTTCGATCAGCGTCGTGCACTGCGTGGGGTTGCCTTCGTCGTCGATATTGAGCGAGCCGCGGCGGTTAGGCAGCGTGCCGTCGTCGACCACGGTCACGCCCTTCGCGGCTACCCGCTCGCCAATGCGCCCGGCGAACGCCGACGAGCCCTTGCGGTTGAAGTCGCCTTCGAGGCCGTGGCCGATCGCCTCGTGCAGCAGCACGCCGGGCCAGCCCGGGCCGAGCACGACGGTCATCGCGCCGGCCGGCGCCGGGCGTGCTTCGAGGTTCACGAGTGCGGCGTGCACGGCGTCGTCCACGTACTTCGACAGGATGTCGTCGGTGAAATAGCTATATTCGTAGCGGCCGCCGCCGCCGCCGTTGCCGATTTCGCGGCGGCCGTTCTGCTCGGCGATCACCGTGACCGACACGCGCACCAGCGGGCGGATGTCGGCGGCAAGCGCGCCGTCGCTGCGTGCGACGAGCACCACGTCGTACTCGCCCGCAAGCGCGGCCATGACTTGCGTGATGCGCGGATCGCGCCCACGCGCCATCTCTTCGATGCGCTCGAGCAGCTTCACTTTTTCGGTGGCCTCGAGCGAACTCAACGGGTCGGAGGGCAGGTACAGATCGCGGCCCGCAATGCCCGTGAGCGACTTGGCCACCTGGATTTTCTGCTTGCCGCCGCCGGACCTGGCGATCGAGCGCGTGGCGATGGCCGCCTGGCGGATCGCTTCGGGCGAGAGGTCGTCGGAGTAGGCGAAAGCGGTGCGCTCGCCGGACACGGCGCGCACGCCGACACCCTGGTCGATGCTGAAGCTGCCCGACTTGACGATGCCTTCCTCGAGGCTCCAGGCCTCGCTGCGCGTGGTCTGGAAGTAGAGGTCGGCGTAGTCGATGCGATGCGTGAAGATCTCGCCGAGCGTGCGCGTGAGCACTGCTTCGTCGAGGCCGTAGGGCGTGAGGAGCAGGTCCTTCGCGGTCGCCAGATTGCGGATGCCGGGTTCGATGATGTTCATGCGCTCTGTGGGATCAATCGATAAAGTCTGTCAATGGAGATTCGGGCGCGGTGCTGCGAAATCAAGCGCCTTAACTGTAGAACTCGCGTGGAATTCGATGATGTTCATTCGCGGGGCCAGTCGTCGCGTGCGTTGCATGCATTGTGCGTCACGCGCAGTCGAGCACGCGGTGCCGCCACGCCGGAAGGCTCGCGCGCACGCTGGCGATGCGTTCGAGGTCGATGTCGCCGGCCACCACGCCCGCGCCTTCGTCGCGCACGTCGACGATCTCGCCCCACGGGTCGATCAGCATGCTGTGGCCCCACGTGCGGCGGCCGTTTTCGTGCGTGCCGCCTTGCGCCGCGGCCAGCACGTAGCACTGGTTCTCGATCGCGCGGGCGCGCAGCAGGATCTCCCAGTGGGCGCGGCCGGTGGTGTAAGTGAACGCTGAAGGCACGACCATCAGCGCGCAGTCTCCCATGCGCCGATACAGCTCGGGAAAGCGCAGATCGTAGCAGACCGACAGGCCGACCCGGCCAAACGGCGCCTCGAACGTGCGCACCTCGGCGCCGGGCCGGATCGTGCGCGCTTCATCGAATGATTCGGCGCCTTTTTCGAAATTGAAGAGGTGAATCTTGTCGTAGCGCGCGCGTTCCTCGCCGCTCGGGTCGAACACGAGCGTGGTATTAAGCACGCGCGTGTCTTCGGGCGCTTTCAGCGGCAAGGTGCCGCCGATCACCCACACGTCGTGGCGCCTCGCCGCATCAGCGAGAAAACGCTGAACGGGGCCGTCGCCGTGCGGCTCGCGAATCGCGAGCTTGTCGCTGTCCTTGTGACCCATGAAACAAAAATATTCGGGCAGCAACACGAGGCGTGCGCCCGCGGCGGCGGCCTCGGCGATCAGCTTGTCCGCTTCGGCGAGATTGCGCTCGCGATCGGGCGTGCTGACCATCTGCAGCGCGGCGACGCGAAACGGGTCGAGGGGGGGAGCGCTCATCGGCAGATCTTGAAGGGGTTCGGGGTGCATGGCGCGCATACCGCGTGCCCATGGCGCAGCACACCTGGCGGCAACTCAGTGCGCAATTCAGTGCACTGCGGCCGGCGTCTGCGCGTCCATCTTACCCTGATCGCCATGCAGCCGCTCGACGTGCGGTTTGGCCCACGGGCCCGTGATCGCGAAGTCCATCGCGAACGCGTGCTCGAGCGTCTGCGAGAGCACGACGTCGCCGATCAGCGCGCCGAGGCCGAAGAGCGGATTGATGATGGCCGCCGCGATCACGCCCGCGCCCGCGCTGACCGTCGGCACCACGTGGACGCGCAGGTCCTGGGTTTCGTGCGCGAGGTCGACGCTGCCCGCCATCGTCGCGCGCCCGGGGGCGGTGACGAGCTTGAAATCGTTAGTGCTGCCGATGCCGTTCTGGATCTGCGCGGTGGCCGTCGCGCTCGTGAAGGGCAGGCCTTCGCCGATGATGTCGCGGAAGTCCGTCGTGACGAAGCGCGCAAGGCTTTGCAGGCTCAACACGCCAAGCAGCCTCGCCACGCCCGGATCGACCTTGAGGATCTGGCCGTGATGCAGGTCGAGCGTGAGGTTGCCGTTGAGCGACGGGAAGTCGATGCGCGTGGGGCCGCCTTGCCATTCCAGGTTGCCCGAGAGCGTGCCCGTGCCGTTCTTGAGCACGTGCGGCCTGCCGGCGCGTACGAGCAGCGCGCCGGCGTCCTTGATGTCGAGATGGAAGTCGAGCGCCGTGCGGCGCGGCGTTTGCATGCCGGCGGCGGCCGAGTCGTCGCCGGCTGCCGTGTCGCCCACCGCGCGCCAGTTTTCCGTGGCGGTGAGGTGCGCGTCCGGGTTGCTGATGTCGAGCTGGTCGAGTTGCCAGACCGGCACGCCGTTGTCGTCGAAGTTGTGCGCGTTCACCTGGAGGCGGCCGAGATCGCGGTCGCGCACGATGAGCTGGTTCACGACGAGGTCGATCGACGGCATGTTCTGCGCGGGCTGCGACATCGCCTGGCCGAGCAGGTCGTTTTCGGTGGCGGCGGGCACGGTGAGGCGCGCGAGCCGTGCTTCGAGCGTGCCAGGCGCGCCCGGCACGGCGCCCGGCTTCCACGAGACGTGGCCCGAGACCTGGTTGGAGGCGACGTTGGCCTGCCATTCGTTGCCGCGCTCGCCGGTGCGCGATGCGCCGAGCACGACGTTCTCCCAGTGGCGCTTGAGCAGCGTGAGCGTGCCGACGTGGACCGCGAAGCGCGACGGCAGGAACTGGCCGACCGCGCCGTTGGGCGCGAGCGGTGACGAGGCTGCGGCCGGCGCGGCCGCCGTGGTTGCCGATGCCGGGCTTTGCGGTGCGGCAGTGGCGGCGGCGGGGTTCTCCGCTTCCGATTCGGAGGCTGCGCCCGGAGCCGCGTTTTGAGCCATCCGCTCGGCCGCTCTTTCTGCGGCGGTTCGCGGCGGGGGAACCGGCGCCTGGACACCGCTCGCCGCCGCGCTCGCAGCTGTCGAGCCCTGGGGCTGCGCCGCTGCGGTCCCGCGCAACTGCTGCACCACGGCGCGCCAGGCGTCGGCGTCGAAGGTGGGCAGATCGACGGCGGCGGTCACGCCTTCCGAGGGCAGATCTGCCGGGCGGTTCATCCCGATCGCGCCGCGCACCACTTCCGGTACGTGACCCGGATGGCGGCGCATCACGTAACGCGCGGCAAGCGGCCCGAGCGTGAGTTCTGCGTGTTCGAAGGCGGCGTCGCCGGCCCTGGCATCGGTGCCGATGGCGGATTCGGCGGGCACACCCGTGCCCGGCTGCAATTCGAAGTTCAGCGGCATCGGCGTGCCTGCCGCCTTGCCGAACGGCGCGGGCAGGTCGAGCGCGAGGCCGGTGAGATCGGCGTTGGCCCTCACGTCGGGCAGGCGGCCGCGCTGGCCGGCCACCGAAAGCGAGTAGGGCGCCGCGCCCGAAAGGCGTCCGAGCGCCGCCGCCGCCATGCCATGCAGATTCAGGCCACGCGCCGCATCGACCGCGACGTCGCCGGCCACGTCCACCTTATAGTGCCCGTCGTCGCGCATGCCGCCGCTGGCGCGCAGATCGCCGCCGAGAAAGCGCGCCGTGAGCCGGTCGACATTGGCGCTGTGGTTCGTGAAGCGCACCCGGCCGGTGAGGTTCGAAACGGGCGGCACGTTGTTCGCGGTGAGCGTGTTGTTCTCGAAGCCGATGGCGCCCGCGAGCAGCACCTTCGGCATCGGATGGCGCGGGATCGTGAGCTTGAGCGCGAGCGTGGACTGCCCTTGCGCGCGCACCTTCGCGGTGGCGTGCTTCGAGATGTAGCCGATCGAGCTGTTGTCCGCGTAGTCGAGCAGGTCCGCGAGCGGACCGCGCCCGCTGCCCTCGATCACGATATCGGAGCCCTTGACGCCCAGCTCCTCGATGCGCCCGCTCACGTTGCGCAGCACGAAGTTGCGGTAGTGGCCTCGATCGACGTCGAAGCGCAGCTTGTTCTCATGCATCTTGAACACGCCGTCGATGCCGTCGAACGCCGGCCAGACGTTTGGCGCACCGTTGCGCATCTTGCGCGGCGGGAACGGCGACGGGTCGAAGCGCCCGCCCGTGAACGGCGCGACGATGCGGAACTGGCCAGCGTCGGGGTCGCGCGAGTAGGGGAATTTGGTGAGGTCGCCGTGAATCTCGATCGTCGCGCCTTTCGAGCGCCCCGCCTGCAAGCCGTGGCCGAGGTAGATGCGCGTCTTCTCGCTGATGGCGGTGGGCAGGTAACGCGGGATGGCCTTGACCTTGGCCTCGTCGAAATGGGCGACGAGGTCGAGCGAGCCGCGCCCTTTGCCGGGATTCGTGTAGTGCGCGGTCATCTTCGCGCGCGCGTCGGCGTTCTCGATAGCCAGGCTCGCGACATCGACGGTGAACGCCTTCATCCGGTTGCCGGGCTCGCGCTCGGCGGCCACGGCCCATTTGGCCGCGCCGTAGAGCCGGTCGAGCGTGAGGCGCGGATTGTCGAACACGCCGGGCAGCGTGATGGCGACATTGTCCGTGTCGAGGTCGATGGTGCCGTGCGACTCGTCGGCGTCGATGTGCCCCCACAGGTTCTCGACCCCCGGCAGGCCCGCGCGCGGGTGACCGCGCGGCGTGAGGCCCGGCCCCGGCTCCTGCGCGTTCACGCTGATACCCTGCAGGTCGCCCTTGAAGCGATAGTGGGTGACCGGCTCGACGCTCGTGGAGCGCTGCTCGGCGGCCGCTTCGCCCGACTCGGGCTTCGCGCGTTCGAGGGAGAGATCGTAGTTCGCCACCAGCCCGCGCGGGTCGAAGCGCACGAGCGCGCCCTGCACGCGCCCGGGCAGCGGCAACGCGCGCATGAACTCGGCGAGGATGCCGAGATCGATGCGGTCGCCGTGCACGCTCATGAGCTGGCCGTGCTGGAGCGTTTGCTCGCGAAAGCGCGCGTCGAGCGTTGTGAGGGCGAGCGAGCGCGTGAGCGGCGTGCCGTCCTCGAGCGGCGGTTGGCCCAGTTCCGCGTGCATGTCGCGCAGCTTGAGCGAGTAGTCGCCGGGCTGGATGCCCATGCTCCAGTGGAAGCTCGCGACCGGCATGTCGAGCAGCGGCTGGGTGGCACGCGTGCGCAGCGATATGTTTGCGCCTTCCAGCGCGCCGCTCGCCTCGAGGATGTGCCCATTGGCGAAGTGCGCCCAGATCGAGTTGTCGATGCGCCCGGCGTAGGTGGCGATCGGGAAGCTGATGTAGCGCGAGAGCGTGGGCAGATCGACGGGGCCGGTCGAGAGGTAGGTGTCGCCCGTCCAGCTGATCGGCTTGCCGGCCTGTGCGAAGTGCGCGTGCGTGAAGTGCGCGCGGAAGTCGAGCGGGCCGTGCAGCACGGTGCCCTCGGCCGGCGCCTGGAGCGCGACGCGGTGATCGTAGCCGTCGTTGAGAATCGCGAGGCGGATGTGCGAGAGCGCGAGGTCGGGCACGTCGCGCGTGGCGTCGTGCCAGCGCAGCGTGCCGCCGCGCAGCACGATGGCCTGCTGGCGCATAAGCCACGTCGTGAAGGTGGCGTTGCCCGTGTGTGCCGTGGGCACCGGCACGCCCGCCACGGTGAGCGTACCGTCGTCCTCGCGCGCGATGTGCACGTCGGGCTGCTCGACCACGATGCTCGAGAGCAGCGGTTCTAGCAGCACGACCGAGCGCCACGATACCGAGGCCGTGGCGTGCGGCACGTCGAGCGCGATGTTGCCGTAGCGGTCGCGAATCGTCAGATCAGTGACGTCGATGCCGGGCTGGAAGCCCGACCAGTGCGGGCCGAGCTTGCCGATGCGGAACTCGGCGTGAATCTTCGAGGAGACCAGCTGCTCGATGCGCGGACGGAAGTTGTCCACGTACGGCAGCACGACGTAGCGCAGCCCGAGCAGCAGGACCGAGACGATGAAATACAGGACGAGCGCGATGATCGCCAGCACGCGCAGCGTCTGGCGCAGTACCGGGTGATGATGGTGCGGACCCCCTGGCTCGGTAGCCTGGCTGGCATGTCCAGATTGGGGTAGGCCGGCGTGATCGTTTCGCTCGGACATGCTGCGGCGGGTGGGGTATGGTAGCGTTGCGTTCTAACGACGAAATGTATCACAGAGGGCCGCCAGAACGCCCATCCGGGGAAGCCGGGATGGCCGCGCGGCGCGTGACACGCATGATTTTTTGCACTGCGGCGGCTATGCCGGACGCATCGGCGAGGCGGATCGCGAGAGCCGGTGGGCGGTGCGCGCGTGGCGCGGGGCGAACCCTCGCAGTCGAGCCATCGGTATCGGCATCGTCACACTGGCATCGTCATCAACCCAGGCGCGCGACACGACAGCGAGCCTTCCCGGCAAGCAGCACTTCATGACCGACATCCCTCTTCTGAGTTCCAGCTATTCCCGTTATGCAGCACGTGCTTACGCCGCGCGTCCCGAACTGACGGCGCAGGTCGAGGCGCTGGCCGCCGCGCCGCTCTCGCGCGAACGCATCGTCGCGCGGCTCGACGCGTTGAGTGGGCAACTGCTCGCCGAAGCAAACGCCGCACCCGGCGCAGCGCTGGGCGACGAGCGGTTGAAGAAGGTCCTGCGCCAGCTGCGCGTGGAAGTGACCTGCGCCGTGATGGAGCGGGATCTCGGCGGCGTGGCCGACGTCGCCGAAGTGACCGGCAGCATGACCGATCTGGCCGAAGTCACGATCCAGCGCGCGCTCGCCTGCGTGAGCGCCGACCTCGAGACGCTCTTCGGCGAGCCGCGCGGCCCGGGCGGCGAGCGCCTCACGCTCGGCGTGGTGGGTATGGGCAAGCTGGGCGGGCGCGAGCTGAACGTTTCGTCCGACATTGACCTGATCTTCGTCTACGAGGACGACGGCGAAACCACGGGCGGCCAGCGCTCGCCCATCGCCACGCAGGACTTCTTCACGCGCGTGGGCAAGCGCCTGATCGCCGCGCTGAGCGACGTGACAGCCGATGGCTTCGTGTTTCGCGTGGACATGCGCCTGCGGCCGAACGGCGACTCCGGGCCGCTCGTGTGCAGCCTCGGCATGCTCGAAGAGTACTTCTACGTGCAGGGCCGCGAGTGGGAGCGCTACGCGTGGATCAAGGGGCGGCTCGTTTCCGAGGACGAGAGCGACAGCGCGCTGCGTCTTGCACGCCAGCTCGATTCGCTCGTGAAGCCCTTCGTTTACCGGCGCTATCTGGACTTTGGCGTGATCAGCGCGATCCGCTCGCTGCACGTGCAGATCCGCCAGGAAGCACAGCGGCGCGCCATGATGCGCCCCGACAAGGCCGACGACATCAAGCTCGGGCGCGGCGGGATTCGCGAGATCGAGTTCAGCGCCCAGGTGTTCCAGCTCATACGCGGCGGCCAGGACGCGGGCTTTCGCGTGCGCCCGACGCTCGCCGTGCTCGGCTACGCCGCCGCGCGCGGACTGATCGCGTCGGAGGTTTGCGGCGAGCTGACGCGCGCCTACAACTTTCTGCGCGACCTCGAGCATCGCCTGCAGTACCGCGACGACGCGCAAACGCACGCCATGCCCGTCGATGCCGAGGAGCGCGCCGCGCTCGCGAAGTCGCTGGGCTTTGCCGACTACGCCGCGCTGATGACGACGCTCGATGGCCACCGCGACAACGTCGAGCGCCAGTTCGTGCAGATCTTCTCCGACAAGATGGGCGGCGAGGGCGGCTGCGGTGCGTCCGAAGACGGCGCGGCGGCATGGGTCTGGAGCGGCGCCCTCATGGAAGAGGGCGCCGAAGGCTCGTTGCTCGAACGTCTCACGGAACTGGGCATCGACGACCCCGCGCCGCTGCTCGCGCGCCTGCGCGGACTCTGGCAGTCGGCGCGTTACGCGGGGCTGCCCGAGAAGAGCCGTGAGCGCTTCGACAGCGTCGCACAGCGCGCGCTCGAAGCCGCGCGCACGCTCGAGCCGCGCGAGCGCCGCGGCGACACGCTCGCGCGCATGTTCGACCTGCTCGAAGCCGTGATCCGGCGCGGCGCGTATCTCGCGCTGCTCACCGAATACCCAGATGCGCTCAGCCGTGTGCTCAAGGTGTTGGGCGGCTCTCGCTGGGCGGCGGGCTATCTGATCCGCCATCCGCAACTGCTCGACGAGCTGCTCGACGACGAGGCGGTTGCGTCGCCCTTCGACTGGCCCGAGTT
Source organism: Paraburkholderia sp. CNPSo 3076 (assembly GCF_026343935.1). Classification (NCBI taxonomy): domain Bacteria; kingdom Pseudomonadati; phylum Pseudomonadota; class Betaproteobacteria; order Burkholderiales; family Burkholderiaceae; genus Paraburkholderia; species Paraburkholderia sp. CNPSo 3076. Next base: position 93,688 of record NZ_JAPMAL010000007.1, read on the forward strand.
CTTGCGCCTGTTGCGCGCACGGCTCGCCGCCGCCGCCGACGTCGAGCAGCGGATGGACCTGCTGCGCCACGCGCACCAGGCCGAGGTGTTCCGCATCCTGCTCAACGACCTGGCGGGGCGGCTCTCGGTGGAGCACGTGAGCGACCGGCTCTCCGAACTTGCCGACGCCGTGCTCGACGTGACCATCGAGACCGTCTGGAAGCAGTTCGCCAAACGCCATCGCGAGGTACCGCGCTTCGCGGCGATCGCTTACGGCAAGCTCGGCGGCAAGGAGCTGGGCTACGCGTCGGACCTCGACATCATCTTTCTGTACGAAGACGAGGACGAGCGCGCCTCGGAGATCTACGCGACCTTTGCGCGCCGCCTCATCACGTGGCTCACCACGGCCACTGGCGCGGGCACGTTGTTCGACGTCGATCTGCGCCTGCGGCCGAACGGCGAGTCGGGCCTGCTCGTGACCGACCTCGACGCGTTCCGCCGCTACCAGCTGCGCGAAGGGGACGCGGCGAACACGGCGTGGGTCTGGGAGCACCAGGCGCTCACGCGCGCGCGCTTCTCGGCCGGGGATGCGGCGATCGGCAGCGCCTTCGAGGCGATCCGCGTGCAGGTGCTGACCACGCCGCGCGACGCCGCGCCGCTCGCGAAGGAAATCGTGGAGATGCGCCAGCGCGTGGAAGATGGCCACCCGAACCGCACCGAACTTTTCGACCTGAAGCACGACCGCGGCGGCATGGTGGACATCGAGTTTCTCGTCCAGTACTGGGTGCTGCTGCACGCGGCGCAGGACCCCGAGCTGATCCGCAACACGGGCAATATCGCGCTGCTGCGCGAGGTGTCCCGCTTCGGGCTCATGAGCGAGGAGGAGGCCGAGACGATAGGCTCGGCGTACCGGCTTTATCGCAAGCTGCAGCACCAGTTGCGGCTCGACGGCATGGAGAAGGCGCGTGTCGATCCGGCGCGTGTGGAGCGCGAGCGCGAGGCCGTGCTGGCGTTGTGGAAGCGCGTGTTTGGGGAGCGGGGAGAGGCGTAGCGCGAGTGCGCTACGCGTCGATGGGCGGTGCGGCTGATGCGCCTCATGCGTGAGGCGCAGTCTCGATCACGCCGCCAACATCTCCTTCGCATGCCGCCTGGTCGTCGCGGTAATCTCCAGCCCGCCCAGCATGCGCGCGACTTCTTCCACCCGGCCGCCCTTGTCGAGCGGCGTGACGTCCGAGACCGTGCCGCCGTTGCCGTCGCCGGACTTCGCCACCTGGAAGTGGTGATCGCCGCGCGCCGCGACCTGCGGCAAATGCGTGACGCACAGCACCTGGCGTGCGCGCCCGAGCTGGTGCAGCAGGCGGCCCACCACTTCGGCTACGCCCCCGCCAATGCCCGTATCGACTTCGTCGAAAATCAGCGTGGGCGTGGGGCTCGCCGCGCTCGCGATCACGGCGAGCGCGAGGCTGATACGCGCGAGTTCGCCGCCCGATGCGATCTTCGCGAGCGGACGCAGCGGCACGCCGGCGTGGCCCGCCACGCGGAATTCGATCTGCTCCAGACCGTGCGCGCTGCCGATCGGCTCGCCGGTCGAGCTGCTGCCGAGCGCCACGAGCGCGACTTCGAAGCTGCCGCCCGCCATCGACAGTTCCTGCATGCCTTGCGTGACCGCCGTGCCGAGCGCCTTTGCCGCCTTGGCGCGCGCCTTCGAGAGCTGGCGCGCCTGCGCGAGATAGGCGTCCTGCGCCTTCTTCCCGGCGGCGCGCAGGCCGTCGAGATCGGACGCGGCGTCGAGCGCCGCGAGCTGCTGGCGGCGCGCCGCGTGTTCCTCGGGCAGCGTCTCGGCCGGCAGGCGGAACTTGCGCGCCGTCGAATGCAGCGCGTCGAGGCGCCGTTCGACCTGCGCGAGATGTTGCGGATCGAGATCGAGGCGTTGCGCGTAATGCGAGAGCGAGTAGGCCGCTTCCTGGATCTGGATCGCGGCCGGTTCGAGCGCGGCGAGCGCGTCGTCGAGCTCGGCGTCGACTTCGGCGAGAGAGCGCAGCTTCGAGACGATCGAGTTCAGCTGCGAGAGCATCGCCTCGTCGGATTCCGATAACGCCGCGAGCGCGCCTTGCACGCCTTCGATCAGGTTGGCCGAGTTCGAAAGCCGCACGTGCTCCGCGTTCACTTCTTCCCATTCGCCCGGTTGCGGCGCGAGCTTGTCGAGCTCGGCGAGCTGCCACGCGAGGCGCTCGCGCTCGAGCTGCAGCTCGCGGTCGCGCGACATGGCGCTTTGCAGTGCGAGACGCGCGTCGCGCGCGTCGCGCCACGCGCGCGTGACGGTGGCGGCGAGATCCGTGAGGCCTGCGTGCGTGTCGAACAGTTCGCGCTGCGCGTCGGGGCGCATGAGCAGTTGGTGCGCATGCTGGCCGTGGATGTCCACGAGCATTTCGCCCAGTTCGCGCAGCTGCGCGAGCGTGGCGGGCGTGCCGTTGATGAAGGCGCGCGAGCGCCCGCCGCTGTCCACCACGCGGCGCATCATGACCGTGTGTTCGCCGTCGCCGTTCGTGAGCGCCTGCTCGTCGAGCCAAAGCGCGGCATGCGGGGGCACATCGAACTCGGCGGTGATGTCGGCGCGGCTCTCGCCCGTGCGCACGACGCTCGCGTCGGCGCGCGTGCCGAGCGTGAGGGCGAGGGCGTCGATCAGGATCGACTTGCCCGCGCCCGTTTCGCCGGAAAACACGGTGAAGCCGCTATCGAATTCGAGGTCGAGCGCGGCGACGATCACGAAGTCGCGAATCGAGAGATGGCGAAGCATGGCGTCTGGTTCTGCTTTTTTGGTTGGCTTTAATGACCGTGGGGCTGCTGGCTGCATGGCGACGCACGCGCGCGCTTCACGCGAAGACGCGGGTTTCAGTCCTCCGGATCGCCCTGCAGCGAGGGGTGCTCGTTCCAGTGCAGCTTCTTGCGCAGCGTGCGGTAGTAGCTGTAGCCGACCGGGTGCAGGAAGGGCACGGTGTGGCGCGAGCGGCGCACCTCGATCACGTCGTTCAGCTCCAGCGCCGTGAACGACTGCATGTCGAAATTCACGTTGACGTCGCGGCCCGCCACGATCTGGATGCTCACCTTGCAGTCGTCGGGCAGCACGATCGGGCGGTTCGAGAGCGCGTGCGGCGCGATCGGCACGAGCACGATGCCTTGCAGCTGCGGATGCAGGATCGGCCCCTGCGACGAGAGCGCGTACGCGGTCGAGCCCGTGGGCGTCGCGACGATCAGACCGTCGGAACGCTGGTTGTACATGAAGCGGCCATCGACGTTCACGCGCAGTTCGGCCATGCCCGAAAAGCCGCTGCGGTTCACGACCACGTCGTTGAAGGCGAGCGCGTGGTAGATCGGGTCGCCGTCGCGCGTGATGCGCGACTCCAGCAGCGAGCGTTCCTCGCGCTCAAACGAGCCCGCCAGCAGTTGCGGCACGACCTCCTGCATCTCGGAGAACGCGATGTCGGTGATGAAACCGAGCCGCCCGTGGTTGATGCCGATGAGCGGCGTGCGGTAGGGCGCGAGCTGGCGGCCGATGCCGAGCATCGTGCCGTCGCCGCCGAGCACGACGGCCACGTCCGCGCGCGCGCCGATTTCGGCCGGCTGCAGCGCCGGATAGCCTTGCGCGCCGATTTCCTCTGCGGTCTGCGCTTCGAACACGACCTCGAAGCCGCGCTTCGAAATGGTCTGGGCGAGCGCCGTCAGCGGCTCGGCAATGCCTGGCGTATTGTTGCGCCCAACGAGCGCAACCGTCTTGAACTGGCTCTGGATCTTCTGGATCTGCATGCCGGCATTACACCATAGTCAGGTCACGAAAAGAACCTGGCGCAAGCCGGGTGCGGGCCGCCAGGCCTTGCGCGCCGCGCCCTCCAACCCGAAGCCGGTGACACGGCGATGACAACGCGCGTTGTGCCGGGCGAGGGGACGTGCGATGTGTCGTGCAATCCGCCGTGCGACGGCGGCCGATACCGGTCCGCCCCGCCCTGCGCGCAGGCCCGCCGGGCCCGGCCTGGCGGCGCACTCGCAGCCAACCCGCCATTAGGCTAAAATTTTGAGTCATGCTAGATCCTCGCGCACAAACCCTCCTCAAGACGCTGATCGAGCGCTACATCGCCGAAGGTCAGCCGGTCGGCTCGCGCACGCTGTCGCGCTATTCCGGCCTGGAGTTGAGTCCGGCGACGATCCGCAACGTCATGTCGGACCTCGAGGAGCTGGGTCTCGTGTCCAGCCCGCATACCTCGGCCGGGCGTGTGCCCACGCCGCGCGGCTATCGCCTGTTCGTCGACACCATGCTCACCGTCGAGCCCAGCTCCGACGACGACGCGCTCACGCGCGCGGTGAAGACCACGCTGCGCCCCGGCGAGCCGCAGAAAGTGGTGGCGGCGGCCGCCAGCGTGCTCTCGAACCTCTCCCAGTTCGCGGGCGTGGTGCTGACGCCCCGGCGCAGCCACGTGTTCAAGCAGATCGAGTTCATGCGCCTGTCCGACAAGCGCATCCTGCTCATCATCGTGACGCCCGAAGGCGACGTGCAGAACCGGATCATGGCGACGCAGCGCGACTTCACGCCTTCCGAGCTCATCGAAGCCTCGAATTACATCAACGCGCACTTCGCGGGCCTGTCGTTCGACGAGGTGCGCCGCCGCCTGCGCGAGGAAATCGACGCGCTGCGCGGCGACATGACCACGCTCATGCACGCGGCCGTGACCGCGAGCACCGAAGAGCCCGAAAGCGGCGACACCTTGCTCATTTCCGGCGAGCGCAACCTGCTCGAAGTGGCCGACCTTTCCTCGGACATGGCGCGCCTGCGCAAGCTCTTCGACGTGTTCGACCAGAAAACCAGCCTGCTGCAGCTGCTCGACGTCTCGAGCCACGCGCAGGGCGTGCAGATTTTCATTGGCGGCGAGTCGCAACTCGTGCCGATCGAGGAAATGAGCGTAGTAACGGCTCCCTACGAGGTGAACGGCAAGATCGTTGGCACGCTCGGCGTGATCGGGCCGACGCGCATGGCGTACAACCGGGTGATCCCGATCGTCGACATCACTGCGCGCCTGCTCTCGCTCACGCTCAGCCAGAACTGAGCGCCGCATCGGGCATACCGGCATCGGGCATACCGGCATCGGGCATACCGGCATCGGGCACACCCGCCTTTCCGACGATCATCCCCGCAAGGCGTGGCGCGCGCCATCGGCCGAATGGCCAACGCGCCGTGAGTCGCTGCGTCGCGGCTCCGGTTTGGCCCGCCAGGACCGCCCGCTATAATGCTTGTTTCATGCAACCGTTGCTGCGCGTTCGCGCGGCGCCACTGATCGCCTATGCGTTTCGACCTGGAGCGGCCTTCGCAGTCCGCCGCGGCGCATCGCGTCGCCGTGCTGCTCATCAACCTGGGTACGCCGGACGCGCCCACGCCGCGCGCCGTGCGCCGCTATCTCGCGCAGTTTCTCTCCGATCCGCGCGTGGTCGAGATTCCGGCGCCGGTCTGGCAGGTCATCCTGCGCGCGCTGATCCTGCCGTTTCGCGGCCGTTCGTCGGCCAAGAAGTACGCGGCGGTCTGGACGCCCGAGGGTTCACCGCTGCGCGTGCACACGCAGAAGCAGACCGACGGCCTGCGTCATCTGCTGCAGATCAACGACTACACGGTCCTCGTCGATTACGCGATGCGCTACGGCACGCCCGACATCCCGGCGATACTGAACCAGCTCAAGCTGGCGGGCGCGGAACGCATCCTGCTCATGCCGATGTACCCGCAGTACTCGGCGTCGACTACGGCCACGGCGTTCGACGCGGCCTTTGCCGCGCTGCGCCGCATGCGCAACCAGCCGGAAATCCGCACGGTGCGCGGCTATCACGACCATCCGGCGTATATCGCGGCGCTCGCGGCCCAGGTGCATCAGTACTGGCACGCGCACGGCAAACCCAATTTCGCGGCGGGCGACCGGCTCGTGCTGAGTTTTCACGGCGTGCCGAGCCGTACGCTCGATCTGGGCGACCCGTACCACGACCAGTGCCAGCAAACGGCCACGCTCCTCATGCACGCGCTGGAGTTGACGCCGGTCGAGTGCCGGGTGACGTTCCAGTCGCGCTTTGGGCGGGCGCAGTGGCTCCAGCCGTACACGGCGCCCACGCTGCGGGAACTGGGCGCGGGTGGCGTGCGCCGTGCGGACGTGTTCTGCCCCGGTTTCACGGCGGATTGCCTTGAAACCATCGAGGAAATCGGCATGGAAGTGCGCGACGAGTTCCTGCACGGCGGCGGCAAGGAGTTTCACCGCATTGCGTGCCTGAATGCCTCGCCGGCGTGGATCGCGGCGCTAGGCGAGATTGTTGCGCAGCACCTGCAGGGCTGGCCCGTGCAGGCCGCAGCGCCAGCTGGCGCAGTGGCCTGACCGAGCGGGCAGAGCGTGAACTGAGCGTGAACTGAGCGGCGCATCCGGAAAGCTTCTGATGAACTACAAGATTTCGACTGAACCTGGCGCGCGGCTGCGCATCGACAAATGGTTATGGGCGGCGCGCTTCTTCAAGACGCGCTCGCTGGCCTCGGACGCCGTGGGCAAGGGGCATGTGCGCATTGGCGGCGACGCCGTGAAGGCGTCGAAGGACGTGCGCGTGGGTGACCTCGTCGAAATCGAGATCGATCACGTGGTGTGGGAAGTGCGAGTGCTGGGGATTTGCGAGGTGCGCGGACCCGCGAGCATCGCGCAGACGCTTTATTCGGAAACCCAGGCCGGGCGCGAGAGGCGCGCGGCGGAGCAGGACCGGCGGCGGCTCTTTCGCGAACCGGCTGCCGTGTTGCAGGGCAGGCCGACCAAGCGCGACCGCCGCACTATCGACAAATTTTCGCGTGAGGGTTGAAGAGCGCTTCCATCGTAGCGTGCACGCCCCCGTATTCCGTCGTGTTTTCGTTCACGGCGCCCGACATGCAGATGGTCGTAGTTCCGGCGATGAGTACCAGCGCGACCACCGATATGGCAAAGGTCAGTTTCACGGTACTCCCCTTGGGATCGCAGCAAAACGGCCAGTTTCGAGGCCCGGTTAGCGTTTTTATGCGCGGGGATGCCGCTAAACAATGTGCTGACCGTGGGCCCATTCGGTGCGGTGCCGCGCTCAGGGTAAACGCGCCATGAGCAGCACCTGTTCTTGAGTGTAGGTCAGGGATGTCCCTTACTCAATTTCATTTTTGCGGCGCTGCAGTAGTGGTTGTTACACGCGATTTCGCGGCTTGGATCTCTGTATAAAAAAGCCGCGGGAGCCCCTTGAAACAAGCGATCCGGCACCCATGTGCTGTCGCAATGGACGAAGCCTCTGTCGCGTTGGCGCAACGGTCGTCCGCGCGGTAGAGCGGGTCGCGGAATGGCGCCCGAAGCTTTGTTCCCTTTTTCACTATTCAACGACGTTCAGCGACATGGAAAACACGCAAGAGAACCCGACGAGCCAGAACCCCACGCCCGCGGACGAGGCGTCGCAAGCAGCCCAGCCCCAAAAGGCTGACGCCGCCGAGCAGGCAGCCCAAGGCGGCGTGGACCAGAATGCTGCGGCGCCTGCCGAGGCCGCACTGGCCGAAGCCCAGCTTAACGAAGCCCGAGCGAAGGTCGCCGAATTGCAGGACGCCTTCGTCCGCGCCAAGGCCGAGACCGAGAATGTCCGACGCCGCGCGCAGGAAGACGTCGCCAAGGCGCACAAGTTCGCGATCGAAAACTTCGCCGAACATCTGCTGCCGGTAATGGACAGCCTCGAAGCCGCACTCAGCCATAACTCGGACGACCTCGCCAAGGTCAACGAAGGCGTCGAGCTCACGCTCAGGCAGCTGACCGGCGCGCTCGAGAAGGGCAAGGTCCTCGCCATCAACCCCGTGGGCGAGAAGTTCGATCCGCATCGTCACCAGGCCATCTCGATGGTGCCGTCCGAGCAGGAAGCGAACACGGTGGTCAGCGTGCTGCAAAAGGGCTATGTGATCGCCGACCGCGTGCTGCGTCCGGCGCTCGTGACCGTTTCGGCACCGAAGTAAGAAGAATGTAAGAAGCGCGGCGGCGTGAAGGAACCAAAAGGAACCCAAACGGCCCTGCGATTGAAAAAAATGATGGAACGCATAGCCCAAACCCCTTGAAATCGCCGTAGCGGCACTTATTTGGGCAGTAGTTCCGTATTGAAGTGGACGCCAGCCGCGCACAAGGGAAAACGCGGCTCGAGCAGGCAGTTACCTGCGCAGCGCGAAAGCGGCGTCCGCACAGCGACCAAAATCTGGAGATTTGACAAAAATGGGCAAAATCATTGGTATTGACCTCGGCACCACCAACTCGTGCGTGGCGCTGATGGAAGGCAATCAGGTCAAGGTGATCGAGAACTCGGAAGGCGCCCGTACGACGCCGTCGATCATCGCTTACATGGACGACAACGAAGTGCTGGTCGGCGCACCGGCCAAGCGCCAGTCGGTCACCAACCCGAAGAACACGCTGTACGCAGTCAAGCGCCTGATCGGCCGCCGCTTCGAAGAGAAGGAAGTGCAGAAGGACATCGGCCTGATGCCCTACAAGATCGTCAAGCACGACAACGGCGACGCCTGGGTCGAAGCGCATGGCTCGAAGCTCGCGCCGTCGCAGGTTTCGGCTGAAGTGCTGCGCAAGATGAAGAAGACCGCTGAAGACTACCTCGGCGAGCCGGTCACCGAAGCCGTGATCACGGTTCCCGCGTACTTCAACGACAGCCAGCGTCAGGCCACCAAGGATGCAGGCCGCATCGCCGGCCTGGAAGTCAAGCGCATCATCAACGAGCCGACGGCAGCCGCACTCGCGTTCGGTCTGGACAAGGCCGAAAAGGGCGACCGCAAGATCGCCGTATTCGACCTGGGCGGCGGCACGTTCGACATCTCGATCATCGAAATCGCGGACGTCGATGGCGAAATGCAGTTCGAAGTGCTCTCGACCAACGGCGATACGTTCCTCGGCGGCGAAGACTTCGACCAGCGCATCATCGATTACATCATCGGCGAGTTCAAGAAAGAGCAGGGCGTCGACCTCTCGAAGGACGTGCTCGCGCTGCAACGTCTGAAGGAAGCCGCTGAAAAGGCCAAGATCGAACTGTCGTCGGGCCAGCAGACCGAAATCAACCTGCCGTACATCACGGCAGACGCTTCGGGTCCGAAGCACTTGAACCTCAAGATCACGCGCGCCAAGCTGGAAGCGCTGGTCGAAGAACTGATCGAGCGCACCATCGAGCCGTGCCGCGTGGCGATCAAGGACGCAGGCGTGAAGGTCAGCGACATCGACGACGTGATTCTCGTCGGCGGCCAGACGCGTATGCCGAAGGTGCAGGAGAAGGTGAAGGAGTTCTTCGGCAAGGACCCGCGCCGTGACGTGAACCCGGACGAAGCCGTGGCCGTTGGCGCCGCGATCCAGGGCCAGGTTCTGTCGGGCGACCGCAAGGACGTGCTGCTCCTCGACGTGACCCCGCTTTCGCTCGGTATCGAGACGCTCGGCGGCGTGATGACCAAGATGATCAACAAGAACACCACGATCCCGACCAAGCACGCACAGGTCTACTCGACAGCGGACGACAGCCAGTCGGCCGTGACGATCAAGGTGTTCCAGGGCGAGCGCGAAATGGCAGCGGGCAACAAGCTGCTGGGCGAGTTCAACCTCGAAGGCATCCCGCCCGCACCGCGCGGCGTGCCGCAGATCGAAGTGACCTTCGACATCGACGCGAACGGCATTCTGCACGTCGGCGCGAAGGACAAGGCCACCGGCAAGGAAAACAAGATCACCATCAAGGCGAACTCGGGTCTGTCGGAAGCGGAAATCGAGAAGATGGTGAAGGACGCCGAAGCGAACGCGGAAGAAGATCACCGTCTGCGCGAGATTGCCGACGCGCGCAACCAGGGCGATGCGCTGGTTCACAGCACGAAGAAGGCCGTGGCCGAGTACGGTGACAAGATCGAAGCCAGCGAGAAGGAAGCGATCGAAGCCGCGCTGAAGGATCTGGAAGAAACGCTGAAGAGCTCGTCGGCTGACAAGGCGACGATCGAGGCGAAGGTCGAGACGCTTTCGACCGCGTCGCAGAAGCTCGGCGAAAAGATGTACGCCGACATGCAGGCACAGCAGGCAGGCGCGGCCGGTGCAGCCGGTGCGGGTGCCGCAGGTGGCGCGGGTGCTGCTGAGCAGGGCGCACAGAACAACGCCGACGACGTGGTCGACGCCGAGTTCAAGGAAGTCAAGAAGGACTAAGTCGGTTCGTGGCGTCATGACCGTTTTGCCTGATCAGCGCACGGTCGTGATCCGATGAAAGCGGCTACGAAAGCGGCCGCATCGGTTACGATGCGTGTCAGCATTGCAGCGCCTGGCGAGCCATCCGGCTCTCCGGGCACATTTGTTTTATGGAGGCCGTTCTCTTTCAGGGGCCGCCGCGGCGTGAGAAGCGCCCGCGCGGATGTTCGAAGGAACGGCAAACGGGTCACGAGATCCAGCATTCAAGAGGAGCCGGCGCGCGCCGTGAAGCGCGAGGCCGGCGTTGAACCGATATGGCGAAACGGGATTACTACGAGGTTCTGGGCGTCGCGAAGAACGCGAGCGACGACGAAATCAAGAAGGCGTATCGCAAGCTCGCGATGAAGCATCACCCCGACCGCAATCCGGACAACAAGGATGCGGAAGAGCATTTCAAGGAGGCCAAAGAGGCCTACGAAATGCTGTCGGACTCGCAAAAGCGCGCGGCTTACGACCAGTACGGCCACGCCGGTGTCGATCCGAACATGGGCGGCGCGGGCGCGCAGGGCTTCGGCGGTTTCGCGGACGCTTTCGGCGACATCTTCGGCGATATCTTCGGCCAGGCCGCTGGCGGCGGCCGCGGTGGCCAGCGCAGCGGCCCGCAGGTGTATCGCGGCGCGGACCTGCGCTACAGCATGGAAATCTCGCTGGAGCAGGCGGCGCACGGCTACGAGACGCAGATCCGCGTGCCGGGCTGGAGCGGCTGTGAAGTCTGTCACGGCTCGGGCGCGAAGCCCGGCACGAAGCCCGAAACCTGCCCGACCTGCCATGGTTCGGGTTCGGTGCGCATGTCGCAAGGCTTCTTCAGCATCCAGCAGACCTGCCCGAAGTGCCACGGCACGGGCTCGTACATTCCTGAACCCTGCACGAACTGCCACGGCGCAGGCAAGGTCAAGGAAACCAAGACGCTCGAAGTGAAGATTCCGGCGGGCATCGACGACGGCATGCGCATCCGCTCGGCCGGCAACGGCGAGCCGGGCATCAACGGCGGGCCGTCGGGCGATCTGTACGTCGAGATCCACATCAAGCAGCACGCGGTGTTCGAGCGCGACGGCGACGACCTGCACTGCCAGATGCCGATTCCGTTTACCACGGCGGCGCTTGGCGGCGAGATCGAAGTGCCAACGCTGGCGGGCCGCGCATCGTTCACGGTGCCTGAAGGCACGCAGTCGGGCAAGACGTTCCGTCTGCGCGGCAAGGGCATCAAGGGCCTGCGTTCGAGCATCGCCGGCGATCTGTATGTGCATGTCCAGGTGGAAACGCCGGTCAAGCTCACCGATCACCAGCGCGAGATGCTGCAGCAGTTCGAGAAGTCGCTCGTGGAAGGCGGTTCGCGCCACAGCCCGCAAAGCAAGAGCTGGTTCGACCGCGTGAAGAGCTTCTTCGACTGATGCGCTTTTCCGGCGACGCCATGCAGCAGCAGGTCAATAGCAGGTAGTTAGCGCAATGGCAGTCAATCCTGGCGGCGCGGCGGGTCCCGCGATTTTCGCGCTGCTCGACGACGGCGACTCGACGGCGATTAGCCGCTCGAGCCGCCTCTATACGGGGTTCGTGCGTGAGCTTGCATGCGAGCGCGCGGCGGATCTCGACGCGGTGTGCGCGCAAGTGAATGCCGAACTGGGCAAGGGACTTCACGCGCTCGTGATCGGCGACTACGAGTTCGGGCGCACGCTCGAATTCGCAAAGCGCGACACGGCCTCATCCATCGAAACGCAGCACGGCCACGCCGCGCTGCGTTTTTTATTGTTCGAACGCTGCGAAAAGCGCTCGCGCGAGCAAACTGATGCGTGGCTCGCGGCGCAGGAGGGCCGTGAAGCGCCTGCGCCAGCCGGTGTGGCGGGCGTGACGATCGGTGTCGATCGCGAGCGCTTCGAGCAGGACATCGCCGCCGTGCAGGACGCCTTGCGCGCGGGCGACTCGTATCAGATCAACTACACCTACCGGCTCGGCTTCGAGGCGTACGGTTCGCCGCTCGCGCTCTACAGGCGCTTGCGCGAGCGTCAGCGCGTGCGTTACGGCGCGCTGATTGCGTTGCCGGGCGACCGCTGGGTGCTCTCGTGCTCGCCGGAGCTGTTCGTGGAGAAGCGCGGCAAAACGTTGCGTGCGAAACCGATGAAGGGCACGGCCGCACGTTCCGACGATGCAGAGCAGGACGCCGCCGCCGCGCGTTTTCTCGCGAACGATCCGAAGAACCGCGCAGAAAACGTGATGATCGTCGACTTGCTGCGCAACGACCTCTCGCGCGTCGCGCAAACCGGCTCGGTGCGCGTACCGGCGCTCTTCAGCGTGGAGCCTTACCGTTCCGTCTGGCAGATGACCTCGACCGTCGAAGCGACGCTGCGCGAAGGCACGACCTTCGCCGCCGCCATGCGCGCGCTCTTTCCGTGCGGCTCGATCACGGGCGCGCCCAAGCACCGGACAATGGAGCTCATCGAAGCGCTCGAGCATGCGCCGCGCGGGCTTTACACGGGCACGATAGGCTGGCTCGAAGCGCCCACGGCGGGCGAGGCCTGCGGCGACTTTTGCCTCTCGGTCGTGATCCGCACGTTGACGCTCGATGCGCCCTCGAGGGGCGCGGGCGCCACGCGCCGCGGTGAAATGGGCGTGGGCGCGGGCATCGTGCTCGACAGCGTGGCCGCCGACGAATACGAGGAGTGCCGCTTGAAAGCCCGTTTTCTGACCGATGCCGACCCGGGTGTCGAATGCTTCGAAACGATGTACGCGACGCGCGCTGACGGTGTGCGCCACGCGGAGCGTCACCTCGCGCGGCTCGCGGCGAGCGCGGCGTGGCTCGGTTTCCCGTGCGACGTTCAAGCGTTGCGAGCACGCATCGACGAAACTTGCGCCACGTTTGCGGACGATAATGCGCCACACCGTGTGCGCCTCGCGCTCGGCAAGAGCGGGGCAGCGACGATTACCAGCGCACTGCTTGCGCCGCTCGCGCACGACGCCGTGGGCGTGCTGCTCGCGCCGGATCACGGCTTTGCGCCGGTCGAATCCGCCGACGCGCTGTTGCTGCGCAAAACCACGCGCCGCGCCAATTTCGATCGCGCATGGCGCGAGGCCGAAGCGCTGGGCGGCTTCGACATGCTGTTCTTCAACGAGCGGGCCGAACTGACCGAAGGCGGCCGCTCGAACGTGTTCGTGAAGCTCGACGGCAAGTGGTTCACGCCGCCGCTCGCCTCGGGCGTGCTGCCGGGCGTGATGCGCGGCGTGCTGCTCGACGACGAAGCGTTCGGCGCACAGGAGCGCGTACTCACGCGCGACGACGTGCTCGACGCCGAAGCCTTGATGCTCACGAACGCGCTGCGCGGCGCAGTGCCGGCGCGCCTGATTCGATGAGATTACGGTCGTAGCGCATCACAAAAACAAAGCGCGCTCCAGACAGAGCGCGCTTTTTTCATCCTGCGAAGCAAAGCTGCCGGATCAGAACACGTGCTCGGGCCCCGGGAACGTGCCTTCCTTCACGGCCTGCACATACGTGCGCACGGCCGATTCGATATCGGGCTGCCCCGTCATGAAGTCCTTCACGAAGCGCGGCCGCTTGCCGGGGAAAATGCCGAGCATGTCGTGCAGCACGAGCACCTGGCCCGAGCAGTCCACGCCAGCGCCGATGCCGATGGTCGGAATGCGCAACTGCTTCGTGACTTCCGCGCCGAGCGCCGCGGGCACGGCCTCGATCACCACGAGCTGCGCGCCCGCGTCCTGCAGCGCCAGCGCGTCGCGAATCATCTGCGTGGCGGCCGCATCGCTCTTGCCCTGCACCTTGAAGCCGCCGAACGCATGCACCGACTGCGGCGTGAGACCGATGTGCGCACACACGGGCACGGCGCGCTCCACCAGCATCTTCACCGTGGGCGCGAGCCATTCGCCGCCCTCGATCTTTACCATCTGCGCGCCGGCGCGCATGAGCTTCACCGAGTTCGCGAACGCATCTTCGGGCGTGCCGAAGGTGCCGAACGGCAGATCGGCGATGATCAGCGCCCTGGTTTGCGCGCGCGCCACGCACGCCGTGTGATACGCGATGTCGTCGATGGTGACGGGCAGCGTCGTGGTGTGCCCCTGGAGCACGTTGCCGAGCGAGTCGCCGATCAGCACCGTATCGACGCCCGCGCGATCGCACAGCGCCGAAAAGCTCGCGTCATAGCACGTCAGCATCGCGATGCGTTCGCCTGCATCGCGCATGGCCTGGAGTTTGGGCACGGTGACCGCGCTGCGGCTCGTTTCCTGCAGGTAAGTCATGGGGAAATCCGTTGGGAAAGGGAAAAACGAAGAGGGGCTGCGCCGCTTGATCGTTCGATCGCACCGATGAGGCGGTTATAGCGACGTGCCCTTGACGAAGGATTCCTTGCGGCCGCGCATCGTCTCGATACGTTCGGCGACGAGCGCGAGGTCCGCATCGGAACCTGGCAGATCCAGATGCTCCGCGCCGACGGTGAGCACCGGCGCATGATCGTAATGATAGAAAAAATCGTTGTAGCTGTCGCAGAGCGCTCGCAGGAATGCACTTGAGATAGGCAGCTCGCGCGGCAATCCCCGCTTCTGGATGCGCGCGTACAGCGCCTCGGGGCTCGCCTGCAGATAGACCACGAGGTCGGGCGCGGGCGCGGACGAGGTCAGACGCGAGGCGAGCGCTCGGTAGAGCGGCAGTTCGTCTTCGGCGAGTGTGAGGCGCGCGAACAGATCGTTGCGTTCGGCAAGGAAATTCGTCACGAGCGGTACGCCTGCTTCGCGGCGCGCCGCCACGTCGCGCGAAAGCTGCTCGCGCTGCAAGGCGATATGCAACTGCGCCGCGAGCGCATGTGACGAGGGCGCGGTGTCGCGATACACGCGCTCAAGAAACGGATTCTCGGCGTTCGATTCGAACAGCGTCTGCATCGACCAGCGTTCGGCGAGACGCGTGGCGAGCGTGGTCTTGCCCGCGCCGATCGGCCCTTCGATCACGATGTACTGGAGCGCGGCTGGCCGCGTGGCGCGCGCGCTGACGACGGGCAGGGGTGTCGTGCTCATCGGCAGTTGCCGGAGGGCGGCGTGTCTGGCGCGGGGGCCGCGCCCATGCACTGGCACAACGGCTTGACCTTCTCGATGCGCTGGTCGGCCACGGCGGCGAGGAACGCGCTGGCGGGCCCCAGGTCCGGAATCACGAGTTCGGGATCGATCTCGACGAGCGGCACGAGCGCGAACGCGCGACCGGTCATGCGCGGATGCGGCACGACGAGGTCGGTTTCGTCGATCGTGGCGTCGCCGTAAAGCAGGATGTCGATGTCGAGTGTGCGGGGCGCGTTGCGAAAGGGACGCTCCCGGCCGAAGTGATGCTCCACGCGCTGGCACAGCGCGAGCAGCGCGTGAACGTCGAGACTCGTCTCGATCTTCACGACGCAGTTGTAATAGTCGTCGCCGCCCGCGTCGATAGGCGCGGTGCGGTACAGACTCGATTTGGCGACGACGGTGAGGGTGTGCTGTTGTGCCAGGCACACCACCGCGTCTTTGAGGGTCTGGCGCGCATCCCCCAGATTCGCGCCAACTCCCAGCCAGGCAACCGTCATGGCTCCACTTCCTGCGACTTTTGTTGCGGTTCGACACGCGTGCGCCGCGGCTTGCCGCGACGCACGCACGGCGTCAGTCCTCGTGCGGACCGGCGTGCCCGTCATAGTCTGCACTGCTGCTGGCTTCCTGCTCGTCACCGGCTGCGCCGGCTTCCGACTCAGCACCTTCGCCCGTTCTGCGGCTTTTCGCACCGCCGCGGCGGCGGCGCTTGCGCGGCGCGCGTTCCTTGCCGCCCTGCGCGAGAAGGCCCTCGCGCGCGGCAATGTCGCCGGAAATGAAGTCGGTCCACCATTGGCCGACCTCGGCGTCCAGCTCGCCCGATTCGCAGCGCAGCAGGAGGAAATCATACCCCGCTCTAAATCTTTGGTGTTCCAGCAGCTTGATCGCGCCGCGGCCACGTTTTTCGAGGCGCTGCTGCAGGCCCCAGATTTCGCGCATATCCGACGAGAAGCGGCGATGAATCGCGAGCTTTTCCGTTTGCGCGTCGATCACGTCGTCCATCGCGCGATGCAGCGCCGGCACGGGCAATTCACCCTCGGCCGTGTATTGCTGCCAGCGCTGCTGCACGTCGTGCCACAGCAGCGTGGCGAACAGGAAGCCCGGCGAAACCGGCTTGCCCGCGCGCACGCGCGAGTCGGTGTTCGAAAGCGCGAGCGTGATGAAGCGCTCCCCCTGCGGCTGCTCGAGGACCACGTCGAGGAGCGGCAGGAGGCCGTGATGCAGCCCTTCCTTGCGCAGCCACCTGAGGCACTCGAGCGCATGGCCCGAGAGCAGCAGCTTGAGCATCTCGTCGAAAAGACGCGCCGCCGGCACGTTGTTGATGAGGTCCGCGAGCTTCACGATGGGGTCGCGCGTGTGCTCTTCGATCTCGAAGCCGAGCTTCGCCGCGAAACGCACCACGCGCAGCATGCGTACCGGGTCTTCGCGGTAACGCGTGGCCGGGTCGCCGATCATGCGCAACAGGCGCGCGCGCATGTCGGCCATCCCGTTGTGATAATCGAGCACCGTCTGCGTGGCCGGGTCGTAGTACATCGCGTTGATCGTGAAGTCGCGGCGCGTGGCGTCTTCGTGCTGCTCGCCCCAGACGTTGTCGCGCAGCACGCGGCCGCTCGCATCGACGTGGTGCGTCTTGCGGTCGAGTTCGTCGCGGCGCATGCGCTTTGGCGGCGCTGCGGGGGGCGCGGCCTCGGCGGACGGCGCATCGACCAGCGCGCGGAACGTCGAGACTTCGATGATTTCCTGGCCGAACTGCACGTGCACGATCTGGAAGCGCCGGCCGATGATGCGCGCGCGGCGGAACAGCTTCTGCACCTGGTCGGGCGTGGCGTCGGTGGCGACGTCGAAGTCCTTGGGCGCGACGCCGAGCAGCAGGTCGCGCACCGCGCCGCCCACGATGAACGCGCGGAAGCCCGCTTGCTGCAGGCCTTCGGTCACGCGCACGGCGTTGCGCGAGATGAGCGCGGGATTGATGCCGTGGACGTCGGCGGAAAGGATGACGGGCGTGGTCGGGTCGGGCGCGCCAATGCCTGCGCGCGGCTTCGAGGTCTTCTGCGCGCTGGCCGGCTTGCGGCGTGCGCGGGTGCTGCCGGCGACGGCGGCCGCGCCCTCATGCGAGGCCGTGTCCGGATCGGCGGCGGGGGCTTCGGTGTCTTGCGCCGCTTCGGCGTCGTCCTGGCCGAACAGCTTGCGGATGAGTTTCTTGATCACTGGGCTTGGAACAAATCGAGAATGCGCCAGCCCGCTTGTTGCGCGTGAGCGCGCAGGGTGTCGTCGGGGTTGGTGGCGATCGGGTCGGTGACTTTTTCGAGCAGCGGAATGTCGTTGTGCGAGTCGCTATAGAAGTAGCTGTGCTCGAAGTCCGACCAGTGCTTGCCGAGCGAGGCGAGCCATTGCTCGACGCGCACGATCTTGCCTTCGCGGTAGCTCGGCGTGCCCGTCGGGCGGCCGGTGAAGGCCGATGCCGGATGGCCGTCCACGGTCTCGACTTCGCACGCGATCAGCTTGTCGACGCCGAACACCTCGGCGATGGGCGCCGTGATGAATTCGTTGGTCGCCGTGACCACGCAGCAGAGGTCGCCCGCTTCCTTGTGCTTTTTCACGAGCTCGACTGCGCTCGGCAGGATGGTCGGCTTGATCACCTCGTGCATGTACTGGTCGTGCCACTCCGTCAACTGCGCGCGCGAATATTTCGCGAGCGGCGTGAGCATGGCGACGAGGTAGGCATGGATGTCGAGCTTGCCGGCCTTGTAGTCGGCGTAGAAGCGGTCGTTTTGCTGCGCAAAGCGCTCGCCGTCGACAATGCCGAGCTTCACCATGAAGCGGCCCCATTCGTGGTCGCTGTCGGTGGGGATCAAGGTGTGATCGAGGTCAAAAAGTGCAAGGTTAGCCATGGGCGCTCATTTTACTTGAAGCGGGAGACGCCGTTGCCGCAGCCGGCGGGCGGCGTCGGCGCGGCGGGGTCCGCAGGGGATTCGGGGCCAGGAGGCGCGTCGTTCTGGGCGGGCGCTTTGCTGTCTTGAGATTGCGGACTAGCCGACGTATCGGGCGTCGACGGTGCCTGTCCCGGTGTCTCGCCTGCGTTCGCCTCGGGTGTGGCGGTTGCGGCCGGCGGATCGAGATCGCCGCGCAGCTCGCCGCTCATCTCGTTGCTCACGTCGGCTTCGACTTCGCCCTGGAGTTCGGTGCCCAGTTCCTTGTGGACGACGTGACGATATTTGGCCCCCAATTCGCCTTCGACGTTGTCGGTCGGCTTGTCGAAGGGCACGCTCGCCGGTGGGCGCGCCTGCAAGGCCGGTGCTTTCGGCGCCTCGTAGGGCTGGGCGTCGTCGGGCTCGGCGGCGGGGGCTTGCGGCTCGCTGGAGAAGAGCGTTGGCGGTGCCGACGGCTCGTCGGCTTCAGCGGGTGGCGTTTGCGCGGCCGCGTTGCCGCTGGCCTCAGCTTCGTGCGCGTCGCTCGCGTCGTCCGTTTCTGCCGGCTCTTCGCTGGCGAGTTCCTCGTCCGTCGGCAATGCGCTCGCTGCGCTCACCAGATCACCCACGCCATTCGCGAGCATTGCGCGCAACAGCGGCAGCGTCACCGCGCGCTTCTGTTCGAGCGAAAAGCGGTCGAGCGCGTCGAGCAAGGCCATCAGGCTCGGCATGTCGCGCCGGAAATGCGTGAGCAGGTAGGCAGGCACGTCGTCGGCGAGCGCAATGCCGCGCTCGCGCGCCGCGAACTTGAGGATGGCCGCCTTGCCTTCGTCGGAGAGCGGCGCGAGGTGGAACACGAGGCCCCAGCCCAGGCGCGTGCGCAGGTCCTCGCGCACGGCCAGACCCATGGGCGGCGCGTTGCCCGTCGCGACGAGCGCGCAGGCGGGGTAGGAGCGCACCTCGTTGAACAGGTTGAAGAGCGCGATCTGCTGGGCGCCCGAGAGCGAATCGCAGTCGTCCACCGCGTAGATCGTCACGCGCGGATCGAACGTGAACGCCGCCAGCGCGCTTTGCGGCCCCAGATAGCGCACGTGGCCCGGCGGCGCTTCGTCGGCGAGTGCGTGCAGCAGGTGGCTGCGCCCGTTGCCGGGCTCGCCCCAGACATAGAACGTGCGATCGGCGATCGGGCCTGCCATGAGCGCCGCGTCGAGACCGCGCAGGCGCGCGACCAGCTCGGCGTTGGCGCCGATATGGAAGTTGTCGAAGGTCGATGGCGGCGGGGTGCCGAGATCGAGCGTTAACTGTCGCTGCACGGTGTGTCTGGACGGAGTCGGTTCTAGTAAAGCGTGCTCTCGTGAGAATTGCGGAGATCACTGGGCCGCGGCCGCCGCAGCACGATGCCGAGGGCGAGCGCGATCCCGGTCCAGATAACGGCCCGACGCTGGTACGGTGCGAAATGCGGTGTGTTCTGCGGCAAAACTCGGTTTCCGGTTGTGGGGCGCCAAGCGAGGCGCGTTCCAAATCTCGCTCCACCCGCGGCGGCGGGGCGCCGTCAATCGGTTAAAATCGCATTTTACCGACCTTCTGGCGCTTCCCCATGAATCAACCGAAATCCGGCCCCGCTAATCAGGCACAGTCGCAGGACCAAGGCCTCTCCTACCGCGACGCGGGCGTGGACATCGACGCGGGTGACGCGCTCGTCGACCGCATCAAGCCGTTTGCGAAGAAGACCCTGCGCGACGGCGTGATGGGCGGCATCGGCGGATTCGGCGCGCTTTTCGAAGTGCCGAAGAAGTACAAGGAGCCCGTGCTCGTTTCGGGCACCGACGGCGTGGGCACCAAGCTGCGCCTCGCGTTTCATCTGAACAAACACGACACGGTCGGCCAGGATCTCGTCGCGATGAGCGTGAACGACATCCTCGTGCAAGGCGCCGAGCCGCTGTTCTTCCTCGACTACTTCGCCTGCGGCAAGCTGGATGTCGACACGGCGGCCACGGTCGTGAAGGGCATCGCGCAAGGTTGCGAGCTGTCGGGCTGCGCGCTGATCGGCGGTGAAACGGCCGAAATGCCGGGCATGTACCCCGACGGCGAATACGATCTCGCCGGCTTCGCAGTGGGCGCGGTCGAAAAGAGCAAGATCATCGACGGCAGCACGATCGCCCCGGGCGACGTGGTGCTGGGTCTCGCCTCGAGCGGCATCCACTCGAACGGCTTCTCGCTCGTGCGCAAGATCATCGAGCGCGCGCAGCCGGATCTCGCCGCCGACTTCGACGGCCGCTCGCTCGCCGACGCACTGATGGCGCCCACGCGCATCTACGTGAAGCCGCTGCTCAAGCTGATGGAAACCATCACGGTGAAGGGCATGGCGCACATCACGGGCGGCGGCCTCGTCGAGAACATTCCGCGAGTGCTGCGCGAAGGCCTCACGGCTGAACTGGATCACGCGGCATGGCCGCTGCCGCCGCTCTTCACGTGGCTGCAGAAGCACGGCGGCGTGGCCGATGCGGAAATGCACCGCGTGTTCAACTGCGGCATCGGCATGGCCGTGGTCGTGGCGGCGGATCAAGCCGATGCGGCGGCTTCCCTGCTGGCCGCCGCGGGCGAGCAGGTGTGGAAGATCGGCGTGGTGCGCGCAAGCAAGGAAGGCGAAGCGCAGACCGTGGTGGTCTAAGCCTCACGCGTTTCCGCGCAAAAAAATGCCCGCCATCGATTGGCGGGCATTTTTGCTTTTGGCCGCAGCGATTGGCGTTACAGCACCGTGCGCACGTGCCACAGCTCGGGGAACAGCACGATGTCGAGCATCTTGCGCAGATACGGCGCGCCATTCGTGCCGCCGGTGCCCTGCTTGAAGCCGATGATGCGCTCGACCGTCGTCACGTGGCGGAAACGCCATTGACGGAACGCGTCTTCGAGATCGACGAGTTCCTCGGCCATCTCGTACAAATCCCAGTACTCCGAAGGATTGCGGTACACCTCCAGCCACGCCGCCTCGACCGTGGCGTCGTGTTCGGTCGGCTGCGTCCAGTCGCGGTTCAGGCGCTCGGGCGCGATCGCAAAGCCGCGCCGCGCGAGCAGGCGAATCACTTCGTCGTAGAACGAGGGCGCTTCGAGCGTCGCTTTCACCTGCTCGAAAATCTCGGCCCGATGCTCGTGCGGCTTGAGCATCTGCACGTTCTTGTTGCCGAGCAGGAATTCGATCTGCCGGTATTGATACGACTGGAAGCCCGACGAGGCACCCAGATACGGCCGCATGGCCGTGTACTCGGAGGGCGTGAGCGTCGAGAGGACGTTCCACGCCTGCACGAGCTGCTCCATGATGCGCGAGACGCGCGCGAGCTGCTTGAACGCGGGCGGCAGCGCGTCGCGGTGCACGTTGGCGAGCGCCGCGCGCAGCTCGTAGAGCGCGAGCTTCATCCACAGCTCGCTCGTTTGATGCTGCACGATGAACAGCATCTCGTTGTGATCGGGCGAGAGCGGATGCTGCGCGCCCAGCACGGCGTCGAGCGCGAGGTAGTCGCCATAGCTCATCGACTTCGAGAAGTCGAGCTGCGCGTCGTGCCAGCCTTCGCCTTGTGCCTCAGGCGCTTGCGCAGCCGGCGCGGGCGCGGCAGCACCGTGTCCGAACGGGCAGCCGCCACGTGCGGCGCCGTGGGTCTCACTCGCGGTTTCACCCGCGTCGGGCATACCCGGGACTTGCATGTGATCGTTCATCTGCCGCTCCTCAGGTCACCGCGCCGCGCTCGGCGAATTCGGGCTTGCGCCAGGACGCGGTGGCGAGCACGTCGCGCAGCGTTTCCACGGCGTCCCACACGTCGACGTAACGCAGATACAGTGGCGTGAAGCCGAAGCGCAGCACGCGCGGCTCGCGATAGTCGCCGATCACGCCGCGCGCGATCAACGCCTGCATCACCTCATAGCCGTGCGGATGCTCGAAGCTCACGTGCGAGCCGCGCTCTGTATGCCCGCGCGGCGTGACGAGCGCGAGGCCATATTCCTTGCAGCGCGTCTCGACCAGTTCGATGAAGAGGTCGGTGAGCGCGAGCGACTTGCGGCGGATCGCCTGCATGTCGGTTTGGAGGAATACGTCGAGACCGCATTCGACGAGCGCCATCGACACGATCGGCTGCGTGCCGCAGAGAAAACGGCCGATGCCGTTGTCCGGACGATAGACAGGGTTCATCTCGAACGGCGACTTGTGGCCCCACCAGCCCGAGAGCGGCTGCGAGAACGCATCCTGGTGGCGCTTGGGCACCCACACGAAGCCGGGCGAGCCGGGGCCGCCGTTCAGATATTTATACGTGCAGCCCACGGCGTAGTCGGCGTTCGCGCCGTTCAGGTCGACCGGCACGGCGCCCGCCGAATGTGCGAGATCCCACAGCGCGAGCGCGCCCTGCGCGTGAATATGTTCGGTGAGCGCGCGCATGTCGTGCATCTCGCCCGTGCGGTAGTTCACGTGCGTGATCATCGCGACGGCCACGTCTTCGCGGATCGCGGCGCGCAGTTCGGCGGGATCGTCGACGAGGCGCAGCTCGTAGCCGCGGTCGAGTTGCTCGATCAGCCCTTGCGCGATGTACAGGTCGCTCGGAAAGTTCGAGCGCTCCGAGACGATCACGCGGCGCTTCGGGTCGCGCGCGTTCTGCACGCGCAGCGCGGCGGAAAGCGCCTTGAAGAGATTGATCGAGATGGTGTCGGTGACGACGACTTCGTCGTCGGCCGCGCCGATCAGCTTCGCGAGCTTGTTGCCCAGACGCTTGGGCATGGCGAACCAGCCCGCCGTGTTCCAGCTGCGAATGAGGCCTTCGCCCCATTCGCCGCCGATCACGGCCTGCGCGCGCGCGGCCGAGGCCGAGGGCGGCACGCCGAGCGAGTTGCCGTCGAGATAAATGGTGCCGGCGGCGAGCGTGAATTGCTCGCGCAGGGCGGCGAGCGGATCGGCGCGATCGGCTGCCAGGGCTTCGTTGCGGTCGTTCATGTCTAACGTTTCGTCGTTTGGCGGATTGAGTGGGATTCAGTTGGCGGCGGCGGAAGGCAACTCGCGCAGCACGGCGCGCACGGGGCTGGCGTCGAGCGTCGAGAACTTCAGCGGCAGGGCGATGAGTTCGTAGTCGCCGGGCGCGACGGTGTCGAGCACGATGCCTTCGAGGATCGCCATGCCATGTGCGCGGATGCGGTGATGCGCGTCCATCGTCTTCGATTCCTGCGGGTCGAGCGAGGGCGTGTCGATGCCGATGAGACGCACGCCGTGCGCGGCGAGCAAATCGATCGTTGCCGGCGCGACGGCGCAAAACTTGCTGTCCCAGTGGTCCTGTGGCGCGTGCGCGTAGGTGCGCAGCAGCACGCGCGGCGGGATGTCAGGCAATGCGCCTTCCACGTGTTCGGGCAGCACGAGCGGCGCGGCGCCCACGCAATGAATCACGCGGCACGCGCCGATATACGTGTCGAGCGGCACCTCGCCTATCGGCGCGCCTTCGGCGTCGTAGTGCAGCGGGGCGTCGGTGTGCGCGCCGGTGTGCGGCGAGAGCGTTACGCGTGCGACGTTGACCGGCGAGCCCGCCTCCATGCGCCACACGCGCTCGACGCCAACGGGCGTATCGCCGGGCCAGACGGGCGTCTCGGGGTGAATCGACGGGGAAATGTCTTTGATCTGTGTCATGTCAACGGCGCCTTGCATCTACGTTGTCTCCTGTCGGCCGCACTTGGCGCTTTAGCTGTCGACCAGAGTTCGCGCTTTAGCGCGTTACTCCGGTCCCATGCAGAGCGCTTAGTGCGGCCCCATGCAGAGCTGATGCTTCGAATGATAGGCAACTCCCCGCGAAATGTGCTTGCGAAAAAAACGCCGCAAACTTCGGTTGTTGGCACATAATTTGTCTTAAGACGGGAATGGAGACCAAATATGAACGCAATCTCGCTTGATGCTACCGATTGCCGTATTCTCGCCGTGCTGCAAAATGAGGGGCGGATCAGCAATCTCGATCTGGCGGAGCGCATTTCGCTTTCGCCATCGGCGTGCCTGCGCCGTTTGCGGCTGCTCGAGGAGCAGGGCGTGGTGGAGCGCTACCGCGCGAGTCTGAATCGGGAGCTTCTCGGCTTCGAGATGGAGGCGTTCGTGCAGGTGTCGATGCGCAACGACCAGGAGAGCTGGCACGAACGCTTCGTCACGGCGCTGCGCGACTGGCCGGAGGTGGTGGGGGCGTACGTGGTGACGGGCGAGACGCACTACCTGCTGCGCGTGCTCGCGCACAACCTCAAGCACTACTCGGACTTCGTGCTCAACAAGCTGTACAAGGCGCCGGGCGTCATGGACATCCGCTCGAACATCGTGCTCACGACGCTCAAGGTGGAAGTGGGTGTGCCCGTGGACCTGATCGCGCAGCGCGAGCCGAAGAGCGCGCCGGCATAAACGGGAGCGGCGGAGCGCGCGCCCCGCCGTATCAGAGCGACTGGAGCTGGTGGAACGCGCCGCCGTGGAACACGAGCGGCGAAGCGTCCGTGCCGTCCGTGCCGTCCTCGCGCACGCCGCAGCGTTCCACTTCCCCGACGAAAATCACGTGATCGCCTTCGTCGTAGCGGCTGCGGTTGTGGCACTCGAACCACGCGATCGCGCCGTCGAGCACGGGCATGCCGGTGTCGCCGGCCGCGTGCGAGACGCCCTCGAAACGGTCGCCCTTCACGGTCGCAAAGCGCTTGCACAGGTCGAGCTGCGACGCGGCGAGCACATTGATCACATAATGGCTGTTCGAGCGGAACACGGGCATGGACGCCGAGCGCGTGGCGAGGCTCCACAGCACGAGCGGCGGATTGAGCGAGACCGAGTTGAACGAACTGGCCGTGATGCCGATGAGCGTGCCGTCGGGCGCGCGCGTCGTGATCACGGTCACGCCGGTGGCGAACTGGCCAAGCGCGCGGCGGAATGCGCCGTCGTCGAAATTGGGCGGGCTGGGGCGGCGGATCATCGGTGCAGGCCTTCACGGGCCGCGCGCGCGGCGGCGAGAGCAGAAATCGGGATCAACGTCATGTGGAAAATCGGCGAATTGTCACAATTTTAGCGGAAGCGGCGGATGGCGGGTCGCGCGGGGCGCCGCGCAGTGGTGTCCGGCGTGCGGTCCGCGATGGCGTCCGCAGTCACGATCAAAGGAGCGAACAGCATGAGTCAGACAGTCGAAACGGCCACCCTGGGCGGCGGATGCTTCTGGTGCCTGGAGGCGGTGTATCTGCGCGTGGAGGGTGTGAGTGCGGTGGAGTCGGGCTACGCGGGCGGCCACGTGGCGAACCCGAGCTACGAGCAGGTTTGCGACGGCGACACCGGCCACGCCGAGGTCGTGAAGGTGGAGTTCGACCCCGCGCAAATCACGTATCGCGAGATTCTCGACATCTTTTTCGCGATTCACGATCCCACGCAGCTGAACCGCCAGGGTAACGACGTGGGCACGCAGTACCGCTCTGCGATCTTCACGCACTCCGAGGCGCAGCGCGAGACGGCCGACCAGGCGATTCGCGAGCTGGCCGCCGAAGGCGTGTACGACGGCAAGATCGTCACCCAGGTGCTGCCGCTCGACGGCAACTACTTCCCCGCCGAGGCGTATCACCAGAACTACTTCGCGCAGCACCCGAACCAGGGCTATTGCTCGTTCGTGGTGGCGCCGAAGGTCGCGAAGTTCCGCCAGAAGTTCGCGCACCGGCTCAAGGCTGAATAAGTTCCAAAAGGCGCGCGGGCGGTTTCGATGCCCAGTTTCGATGCCCGGTTTCGATACCGTTGCGCGCCTCAGTCTTCCTTTTCTTCTTCTTCCTGCCCGCCGGGCGGCGTTTCGTCCGGCGTCGCGTCGCGCGCGGCGTCCAGCGCCATTTCCCCGCGCAAGCGTTCCATCTCGTCCGCAATCGCCCGCGCGAGCTTCGCGCAGGTGAGCGGCGCCGATCCCTCTGCCTTGTTGTTCGTCGTGATCAGCACGGGCTGGCCCGCCATCGCGTAGCGTGCGGCCAGTTCCGCGAGCGTGACGCGCGTATGCGGGTCTTCGTCCACCAGCTTGTCGAACGGCTCGTAGCGCGCCTTCGCCTGCTCGTACTTGAAGCCGCTGTGCAGGCTCCAGCGCACGATCAGCGGGCCGGCCGGGGCTTCGCCGTCCATCAGCGCGAGCGCGGCGGCCTGGCGCAGCGGGTCCGGCATGCGGGCGTGCAGGCCCACGCAGTAGCGCACGCCCGCGGTGCGCAGCGTGCGCACGAAGCGCGGCGTGAGCAGGATCGCGTCGCGAATCTCGACGGCGTAGCAGGCGCCATCGCCGGCTGCGGCGGCTTCGGCTGATTGGGGCATCGGCGGCAGCGCGGCGAGGAAGGCGGTGAGCCGCTCGACGAACGCCGTCGGGTCGGCCAGCAGTTGGTCGGGCAGCGGCGGGAACTGGAACACGAGCGCGCCGGCCTTGCCGCCGAGGCCCGCGAGGCACGGCTCGACGAATTCGCGCGCGGCCAGCGCCGCGTTCAGAAAGCACGGGTTCGCGGAAACGGGCTCGCCACGCTCGCCGCGCACACTGGCGTCGGTGACGAGCGCCGGCGCCTTCACGATGAAGCGGAAGTGCTCCGGCACCTGCTGCGCGTAGCGCAGGTAATCGGTGACGGTGAGCGGCGCATAGAACGAGCGGTCGATGCTCACCGAGCGCAGCAGCGGATGCGCGCCGTAGGCCGAGAGGCCGTCGCGGGCGAGCTTCGACTGGCTGTAGTCCTCGCCATAGACGATGCCGCGCCAGCCCGGAAACGACCACGACGAGGTGCCAAGACGCACGCTCGCGGGCAGCGCGGCGGCGACGTCGAGCGTGTCTTGCGTCGCTACGGCGGGCAGCACGCCGCAGCCACGGCGTTTCGGGGCGCCGGCGGGGTTGGGCGTGGGCTTTTTCGGCTTTGTTTCGCGCGGCTCGCCATCTTCGTGTGCTTCGATTTCCGCGTCGTCGTCGCCCATGGCGCGGGTAGGGCGCTGGGTGGCGGATTTCGTGACGGGCTTCGTCGCAGGCGTGGGCGCTGGCGCCGCAAAGCCGAACAAGTCAGGCTGCGGCTCCGCACGGGCTTCGGCTTTCGGCGCGTTGCGGCGCGCAGCCGGGCGTGTGCCCGGGTGGGCGTCGTCGGGGCCGGAGTCGTTGGCCGGCCCAAGCGTCCTATCGCCAAACAGGTCGTGGCCGTCGTCGCGTTCGTTCATGCAGTGGCGTCGCGCAGTGGGGTCGTGATGGCGGTCGTGGGGCGAAGCCGCCTGGGCCGGGCACAACTGCGGGAACAGTTGATACGCTGGCGGCGCGGCGAACCGCGCCGCCACCTGCGTCAGAGCGGCTTCTCGTACATATACCGGCGCGACCACGGCAGCGTTGTCGCGCTGCGGCCGGCCTTGCGGCAGACGATCTGGAAGATCGACACGTCGTCGTGCTCGAACGCGTATGCGCAACCCGCCAGATAAACGCGCCAGATGCGGAACTTCTCGTCGTCGACGAGCTGCTTCGCTTCCTCGGCGCGCGCCTCGAAATTCTCCGCCCACAAATCGAGCGTGTGCGCATAGTGACGGCGCAGGCTTTCCACGTCAACCGCTTCGAGGCCGCCGTGCTGCGCCGCCTGGAGCGCGAGGCCGATGTGCGGCAGCTCGCCGTCGGGGAACACGTAGCGGTCGATGAACTCGCCGCCGCCCAGCGCCGTTTCGCCCGATTCGGCGTCCGACGAGGTGATGCCGTGGTTCATGGCGACGCCGTCGTCGGCGAGCAGGTCGTGGACCTTGCGGAAATAGCCCGGCAGATGCTTGCGCCCGACGTGCTCGAACATCCCCACGCTCGTGATGCGATCGAACTGGCCCTGGATGTCGCGATAGTCCTGCAGGCGGATCTCGATGCGGTCTTCGAGGCCCGCCGCCTTCACACGTGCGGTCGCGAGATCGAACTGGTTCTGCGAGAGCGTCACGCCCACGCAGCGCGCGCCGAACTTCTGCGCCGCGCGCAGCACGAGCGCCCCCCATCCGCAGCCGATGTCGAGCAATGTGTGACCCGCCTTCACCTGGATCTTCGTGAGGATGTGGTCGATTTTCTTGAGCTGGGCGGTGGCGAGGTCTTCGTCGCCGTTTTCGAAGTACGCGCACGAATAGACCAAGTTCTCGTCGAGCCAGAGCTTGTAGAACTCGTTCGAGACGTCGTAGTGGTACTGGATGGCCCGCTTGTCCGTGGACTTCGAATGCGTGAAATAGCGGCGCACGCGCGCAAGCTTGCCGGCGCTCGTGACGGTGTTGCGCGCGAGCGAATAGCTGATGTTGATGATGTCGGCGAGCTTGCCTTCTATGTCGATCTTGCCCTTCACGTAGGCCTCGCCGAGGTTGTCGAGGCTCGGCGTGAGCAGGAGCGGCAGCGCCGACGCGCTATTGACCTTGAGCGTGACCTGAGGCGCGGCGAAGTGGCCGAAGTCGTATTGCTGCCCGCTCCAGAGCACGAGGCGGGCGGGCAAGTCGGCCTTGCTGCGCACTTCTTCCACCCACTGTGCGAGTTTTTTCTCCCAGAACATGCGTTTCTCTCCGTGTCAGATGAACGATTGAAGCCCAATGACAAAAGCGAATTGCGATGCAGGTTTTTGGCGACAGCGTTATGGCAACAGCGAGCTACTGAACGATGTGCAACGAAAGCGGTGAGACGCAAACCCGGTGGGCGCGGCCCAAGTGCGGTAAGTGCGGAACATGCGTTACGCCGCGCGCGTGCACTCAGGGCGCGAGACGCTCGATTTGCCAGGCCGCGCCCGCGCGCTCACGCGTGTAGCGGATGCGGTCGTGCAGACGCGACGGGCGGCCCTGCCAGAACTCGATGGCCTCCGGCACCAGCCGGTAGCCGCCCCAGTGCGGCGGGCGCGGCGGCGCTTCGCCATACTGCGCGGCGATTTCGCGCTCGCGGGCTTCGAGCGTCTCGCGGTTCGCGATCACTGTGCTTTGCTCCGATGCCCACGCGCCAATGCGCGAGCCGAGCGGGCGCGAGTTGAAGTAGGCGTCGCTCTCCTCGGCGCTCGTGAGTTCGACCTTACCCTCGATGCGGACCTGGCGCTCCAGCTCGATCCAGTGAAAGAGCAGTGCCGCATGCGGATTCGCACCCAGCTCGCGGCCCTTGCGGCTTTCGTAGTTCGTGAAGAACACGAAGCCGCGC
Source organism: Paraburkholderia sp. CNPSo 3076 (assembly GCF_026343935.1). Taxonomy (NCBI): domain Bacteria; kingdom Pseudomonadati; phylum Pseudomonadota; class Betaproteobacteria; order Burkholderiales; family Burkholderiaceae; genus Paraburkholderia; species Paraburkholderia sp. CNPSo 3076. The sequence goes on from NZ_JAPMAL010000007.1 coordinate 123,028, forward strand.
TCGTCCACGCCCTTGATGAGCAGGATGCGCGCGGCGGGGCGGCCCTGTGCGTCGACCGTGGCGACCGTCATGGCGTTGGGCTCGGGCAGCTTGGCGTCGAGCGCCTGGGCGAACCAGGTCTGGAACTGGCGGATCGGATCGGGATCGACGTCGGCGGCGTCGAGGGAGCCGAGCGAGTAGGTCTTGCGGAGATCGGCGAGGGAGGTCATCTTTTAGGCAGACGCTTCAATACGGACAAGTATATCGAACAGGCGAGGAAATAGGGGCGCCCGGCTAGGGGCGCCCGGCCAGGGGCGCCCGGCCTCGTTCGGCGAGATCAGGCAAAATACGGGTCCTGTGAGGACCGCGACAGCAGCGTGCGACCGGTCCGCTTACGATTGCCTACCGTCATGTCCAGTACTCCGATTTCCCCTGCCGCCGGCTCCGTCGATCTTACCCCGAGCCCTGCTGACGATGTTGCCGACCGCGGCCGCCGATTCGGCGGAATCGCGCGGCTTTATGGCGCACCGGCGCTCGATGCGTTCGAGCGCGCCCACGTTGCCGTAATCGGCATTGGCGGCGTGGGCTCATGGGCCGCCGAGGCGCTCGCGCGCAGCGCGATCGGCAAGCTCACGCTGATCGACCTCGACAACGTGGCCGAAAGCAACACCAATCGCCAGATCCACGCGCTCGACGGCAACTACGGCAAGCCCAAGGTCGAGGCCATGGCCGAGCGCATCAAGCTCATCGACCCGGCCTGCGACGTGCGTCTCGTCGAGGATTTCGTCGAGCCGTCGAACTTTGACGCGTTGCTGGGCGGCGGCTTCGACTACGTGATCGACGCCATCGACAGCGTGCGCACCAAGACCGCGCTGATCGCCTGGTGCGTGGAGCACCGCGTGCCGCTCATCACGGTGGGCGGCGCGGGCGGGCAGCTTGACCCAACGCGCATTCGCATCGACGACCTCGCGCTGACGATCCAGGATCCGCTGCTCTCCAAGGTGCGCGGCCAGTTGCGCAAGCAGCATGGCTTTCCGCGCGGGCCTAAGGCGAAATTCAAGGTGAGCGCTGTGTATTCGGACGAGCCGCTGACCTATCCCGAGGCGGCCGTGTGCGATATCGACGCCGAAGCCGAGCACGTCACCACGTCGCCGGGTCATCACGGTCCGGTTGGGCTGAACTGCGCGGGTTTCGGTTCGAGCGTGTGTGTGACTGCGAGCTTTGGTTTCGCGGCGGCTTCGTATGTGCTGCGCGCATTGGCGCATCAAGCCAGCGGGCGTTGAAGCCGGGCGGCAAGAACGCAAGAAAGCGTGCCTGATAAGGCACGCTTTCGTATAGCACTGGAAAGCGAACGAACGGCGCGCGTCGGTCGCCTTATTCGACCGCTTCCGCTTCGTGCAGACGCGGCAGCAGGCGATCGAACTCGCGGCGTACGAGACCGTAGCACTCGCATGCGCGCGCTTCGAGGCGCTTGCGGTCGAGTACGCGGATCTTGCCGCGGCTGTGATGGATCAGACCTTCGTCATGCAGCTTGCCGGCTGCTTCCGTGACGCCTTCGCGGCGCACGCCGAGCATGTCGGCGATCAGTTGCTGCGTCACGCTCAGATCGTTCGAGTCGACGCGGTCCACTTCGATCAGCAGCCACCGGCACAGCTGCTTGCTCAGCGAGTGGTGCCGGTTGCAGGCGGCCGTCTGTGCGACCTGCGTGAGCAGTGCATGCATGTAAAGCAGCGTAATGCGACGCAGGAGGTCCGAGCGCGCAAACTGCTGCTTGAGAGCCTGTGCGCTGATGCGATAGGCGAAGCCCGAGCTTTGCACTTGCACGCGGTTCGGCATTGTTTCGCCACCGGTCAGCACCGGTACGCCAGTCATGCCTTCCCGGCCCACGGCTGCAATTTCGACGGAACTGCCGTCTTCCATTGTCGTGAGCATCGAGATGACAGCGGTCGTCGGAAAATAAACGTGATGAATACGCTGGCCGCAATCGCAGAGCAGCTGTTCAGTGCGTAGTTGAACAAGTTCGAGATGCGGCGCCAATGCCTGCCACTCGTTTGACGGAAGTGCGCCAAGCAGATGATTGCCGTGCAGATCGGATTGAAGGGTCAACATGATCGGTCCTCGCGTAAAGCGGCGTATGCCGCCTCCTGTTTTTTCTGTTTCCGGCTGCCGAACTTTTTGTTATCGCCGTTACCCGTACGGCTATTCGTTCGTTGCGCCGGCCCCATAAGCCCCATAAGCCCCATTAGCGTTTTGCGATCTCGATTGTCGGCATCGACGCCTGTGTGGTGAACTCTACTTAGCAGGGGTTATGCCAGCAGCCGCGAAAGTGAGGACGCTTGCGGCTCTGCGCGGCGCGAGTTATTTCCGGGGCGACGCAAAGCCGCATTATTGTTTCAGTTTTGTACAGCGCCAGCGCGGCGCCGTTTGCGAAGTCGCTAGAGTTTGATGTCGCCAACCCATTGATTTATATGACTACTTTCGCTCCGCGCGCGGATGCCCGGAAATGAGTCCTTGCTGAAACATCGTTGGGCCATCGTCTTGAACGCGTTGTGCGCCTCCCTTTGAAGCGACGCGGTTTTGATTCAGTTCTGTTGGGGGGCCACCGACACTGTCGCAAAAACGTTCGGATGTGAAACATCACATTGCGTGGCCGTCTTCGCGCTTCGTGCGTTGCCGCACATAACGATGACTGCGCCTGCGTCCCAAAGAAAAATTTCCTGACCGCCCGTGCGATCAATGTGGTTGCGCGTACAGATTCGCGCGATGCGTATTGTTCAAATGTCACCTGTACGCGAACCGATAACGAGACTCGGTGCATGACTTCGGTGGAGTGACTTGAATGAACAACGATGTGGCATCTGCCGGCCTGCTAGCCGCGATGAGCGAGGGTGACGCCGAACTCATCGTTCAGCCCGTTGTGCTGGCGGGCGGTTCCGGCACGCGGCTATGGCCGCTTTCTCGCGAGCACTGTCCCAAGCAACTAATCGATCTGCTCGATGGCGAATCGCTGCTCGAGGCGACTGTACGGCGCCTCGATGGCGTGTTCCTGCACGCCGGCGCCGCATTGCCAGAAGCGCACACCGCGGTTCGCAAGGCTGCGCCATTCGTCGTGAGCAGCGAGGACTTGCGCCATCTGACCGCTGACCGTCTCGGTCGCAGTGGCATGGCCGCTCGCTTCGTGCTCGAACCGCTCGCGCGCAACACGGCGCCCGCGCTGACGGCGGTCGCGCTTGCCGCCAGCGGCGACGGCGATCCCGTGCTCGTTGCCATGCCCGCCGACCATCTGATCGCCGATGGCGCCGCGTTTGCCGCCGCGCTCGAGGAAGCCGTGGCGCACGCGGCGCGCGGCGCCATCGTCACACTTGGCGTGCCGCCGCAGCGTGCCGAAACGGGCTACGGCTACATCGGCGCGGGTTTGCCGCTTGGCAGCAGCGGAGCGCGCAGCATCGAGCATTTTGTGGAGAAGCCCGATGCCGAGCGCGCTGCAAGCTATGTTGCTTCGGGGAACTATCTTTGGAACAGCGGGATTTTCGTTGTGCGCGCATCGGTCTGGCTCGCGGCGATCGCGCACAGCCGGCCGCTCATCGCGGCGCAGTGCGCGGCGGCATTCCAAAATGCCTCCGTCGACGCTGACGGCACCGTCCACTTGAACCGCGATGCGCTCGCCTCCTGTCCGTCCGATTCGATCGACTACGCGGTGATGGAGTCGGTCGGCGTGAACGCGCGGCTCGCGGGCGTGGTTGTGCCGCTTCGTTCGGGCTGGTCGGACGTCGGGGCGTGGGATGCCCTGTGGCAGGTCTCGGAGAAGGACGAGAATGGCAACGTCGCGCGCGGGCGCGTGCTGTTCGAGGATGCGGCGGACACCTTCGTTCATTCGGACGGCCGGCTCGTTGCCTGCGTGGGCGTGCGGGGCATGGTGGTGGTCGAGACGGCGGATGCCGTGCTCGTTGTCGCGAAGGACCGCGTTCAGGACGTCAAGGCGGTGGTTGCAAAGCTCAAGGCGCAGCACAGTGAGGTGGCCCGGCAGCACCGGCGCGTGGAGCGCCCGTGGGGCTGGTACGACTCGGTCGATCAGGGCGAGCGCTTTCAGGTCAAGCGCATTGTTGTCAAGCCGGGTGGCCGGCTTTCGCTGCAGATGCATCACCACCGCGCGGAGCACTGGACCGTGGTGCGCGGCACGGCGCGTGTCACGCGTGGCGACGAGGTGCTCCTGCTTTCCGAAAACGAATCGACCTATATCCCGCTTGGCATGACGCACCGGCTCGAGAATCCAGGCAAGACGGCGCTCGAGATCATCGAGGTGCAGTCGGGCTGTTATCTCGGCGAGGACGACATCGTGCGCTTCGACGACCAGTACGGTCGTGTTCAGCAGGCATAGCTGACTGAACGTAAGGCGAGGCTGTAACGCGAGGACGCGCGCGGCGTCCTCAGCGTGCCCAATATCAGTTCAGCGTCGCGCTCAGCTTGCGTCGCCACTCGCTCACGAGCTGCGGCTGATGCGCCGCGAGATCGAACACGGAAAGCATGGTCTTGCGGCCCACGTCGTCGCGAAAGGCGCGGTCGCGCTTCACGATCTCCAGCAGATGCTCGAGCGCGCCCGCGTACTTGTGCCGCGCGATCAGCGCGCTCGCCAGATCGAAGCGCGCTTCGAGGTCGCCGGGATTGGCGGCGACCTGGGCTTCGAGCGCGTCGGTGGGCGGCAGGTCGGCGGCGGCGTCGAGCGCGTCGAGGCGCGTCTTCAGCGCGTTAAAGCGCGCGTCGATGCCCTGTGTGGTCTTGGGCGAGAGCAGCTCGACTGCCTTTTGCGCGTCGTCGGCGCGGTTGTCGGCGAGCAGCATCTCGATCAGGTCCATGCGCACTTCGTCGTTGCCCGGATCGAACGCGAGTGCGGCCTGCAGCGCTTCATAGGCTTCGTCGCGGCGGCCCTCGGCCAGCGCTTCCTGTGCGGCCTGGCGCGCGGCGTCGGCGCCGTCGGGGATCAGGCCGTCGAGGAACTGGCGTAGCTGGCCTTCGGGCAGCACGCCCACGAACTGATCGACCGCCTGGCGGTCTGCGAATGCCACGACGTGCGGAATGCTGCGCACGCCGAAGTGCGCGGCGAGTTCCTGGTTCTCGTCGACGTTCACCTTCACGAGCTTCCATTTGCCCGCGTAGTCGGCCTCGAGCTTTTCGAGCATCGGGCCGAGGCTCTTGCAAGGGCCGCACCAGGGCGCCCAGAAGTCGACCAGCACCGGCGCGAGCGCCGACGCTTCGATCACGTCTTTTTCGAAAGTGGCGAGAGTGGTGTCCATTGCGTCCTCGTTGAGATAAGCGTTATGCCGCTAGTTGGGGACGAAACGCCCGGGTTTCAATCATCCTCTGAAAGCGGCGAGCCGTTAGCGCGGCTTCTTTTCCGGCAGCGGAATCCATTCCGTTTCGCCGGGAACATGCCCCATTTCCTGGCGCGTCCAGGCTTCTTTCGCGGCTTCGATCTTCTCGCGCGAGCTTGCCACGAAGTTCCATTCGATGAAGCGCTCGCCTTCGAGCTTTTCCCCGCCGAGCAGCATCACGCGTGCCCCATTTGCGCTCGAGAGCGTGACGGTTTCGCCCGGCACCAGCACGGCCATGGTGTGCTGTTCGAGCGGGGTGCCGTCGATCGCGAGATCGCCTTCCACGAGATACACGCCGCGCTCTTCGTGCTCCGCGTCGAGCGCGAATGCGCTGCCCGGCGCGAAATCTGCGGCGACGTACAGCGTGCCGGAAAAGGTCTCGACCGGCGAGGTGGCGCCGAACGCCGTGCCGGCGATCACGCGCATCGTGACGCCGTTGCGCTCGATTTCGGGCAGCGTGGCGGCGGCGTGATGGAAGAACGACGGCTGGGCGTCTTCGTGATCGAGCGGCAGCGCCACCCAGGTCTGGATGCCGTGCATGGTGAGGCCGGTGGCGCGGTCCTCGTCGGGCGTGCGCTCGGAGTGGACGATGCCGCGCCCGGCCGTCATCCAGTTCACGTCGCCGGGCACGATCTTCTGGCTGGAACCGATGCTGTCGCGATGCATGAGCGCGCCGTCGAAAAGATAGGTGACCGTCGCGAGCCCGATATGCGGGTGCGGACGCACATCCACGCCCGAGCCCGGCGCGAGCGTGGCGGGCCCCATGTGGTCGAAAAAGATGAACGGGCCGACGAGGCGTGCGGCGAGCGCGGGCAGCACGCGCCGCACATAGAGATTGCCGATGTCGCGTTGATGAGGCTTGAGAACCGCTCTGATCGATGAGGACATGTTGCTTCCTGGGTGAGTCGTACGGCACGCTGTGGGCCAACTAGTGGGCGAAATCGGCGCGCGGACAGGCCGCGCGCGAGGCTGGCGCTCATTCTAACGCCGGCTTTCCCGGCGTGCGGCCAACCCAGGGGCTCGGCGCTGGCGGCTCGGCGCGCCGCGGCGCGAGGCGGTAAGATCGCCGCTTCGAAGAAGAGGCATGACGCAAAAGAGGAGAGAGGGGATGTCGCCGAAGGACTTGTTGCTCGCGCTGGTGGTGGTGCTAGCGTGGGGCGTGAATTTCGTCGTGATCAAGGTGGGGCTGCACGGCGTGCCGCCACTCCTGCTCGGCGCGCTGCGCTTCATGCTGGCGGCGTTCCCCGCGGTGCTGTTCGTGAAGCGCCCGCGGATGCCGCTGCGCTGGCTGCTGGCCTACGGCGCGACCATCTCGCTCGGCCAGTTCGCGTTCCTCTTCACGGCAATGTACGTGGGCATGCCCGCGGGCCTCGCTTCGGTCGTGCTGCAGGCGCAGGCGTTCTTCACGCTCGGTTTTGCCGCGGTATTTCTGCGTGAGCGCTTTCACGCGCAGAACGTCATCGGCCTGTTGATCGCCGCGGGCGGTCTCGCGCTGATCGGCGTGCAGTCGATGGGGGGCACAGCGGGCAACAGTGCGCAAGGCATGACCATCGCCGGTTTCGTGCTCACGCTGTGTGCGGCCTGCATGTGGGCGCTCGGCAATATCGTCACGAAAAAGGTGGGCAAGGTGGACCTCGTCGGCCTCGTGGTGTGGGCGAGCCTCGTGCCGCCGCTGCCGTTTCTCGTGCTCTCGTACTGGATGGAAGGCCCGCAGCGCATCGTGGCCGCGCTCTCGGGCATCGGCATGACGTCGGTGGGCGCGATCGTCTATCTCGCGTTCGTGGCGACGCTCATCGGCTATAGCCTCTGGAGCCGCCTGCTCTCGAAGTATCCCGCAAGCCAGGTGGCGCCGTTCTCGCTGCTCGTGCCGATTGTCGGGCTTGCCTCGGCGTCGCTGCTGCTCGGCGAGCAGTTGAGCGCGGCCGAGATCGGCGGCGCCGTGCTCGTGATGGGCGGCCTCGCCGTCAACGTGTTCGGGGGCTGGGTCAAGCAGCGCCTCGGGGCCGTGCGCTCGTAAAGCCTGCACTCCAGATGAAAAACGCCGCGCGAGCCCGAAGGCTTGCGCGGCGTTTCTGAAGCCGCCGGACGCCTCACACGGCACTCAGGTCATGCGGCTCTTCGCAAGCGGCGGATTGGCCGCGAAATAGCGCTTGATGCCCTTGAGAACTGCGTTCGCCATCTTGTCGCGATAGGCGTCGTCGTTGAGCTTGGTCTCTTCTTCGGGATTGCTGATGAAGGCCGTCTCCACGAGGATCGACGGAATGTCAGGCGCCTTGAGCACCGCGAAGGCCGCCTGCTCGACCGAGCCCTTGTGCAGCTTGTTGATCTCGCCGACCTCGTTGAGCACGAAGCCGCCGTAACGCAGCGAGTCGCGGATCTGCGCCGTCGTCGACATGTCGAAGAGCGCGCGGTTCACGGCGGCGTCGGCCGTCTGCACGCTGATGCCGCCGATCTGATCCGACGCGTTTTCCTTGTTCGCCATCCAGCGCGCCGCGGCGCTCGTCGCGCCGTGCTCCGACAGCGCGAACACCGACGAGCCGCGCGCCTCGGGCGTCGTGAACGCATCGGCGTGGATCGAGACGAACAGGTCCGCGCCCACGCGGCGCGCCTTCTGCACGCGTACGTTCAGCGGCACGAAGAAGTCGGCGTCGCGCGTCATCATCGCGCGCATGTTGGGCTGGGCGTCGATTTTCGCGCGCAGCTTCTTCGCGATGTCGAGCGCGACGTGCTTCTCGTACGTGCCCGCGCTGCCGATCGCGCCCGGGTCCTCGCCGCCGTGGCCCGGATCGATCGCGACCGTCAACAGGCGCGTGGTGCCGCCCCTGGTGGACTTCGGCGTGGTGAAGCCGTAGTTGTCGTCGGCGCTGGCGTTGTCGTCGTCGTTGTTGCGCTGGGCGACCACAGGCGGCTTCGGCGCGGCAGGCCTCGGCGGACGCGGCGCAACGACGGGGGGCGCGGAACGTGGCGTGCCGGGCGAGGCGCCCGCGTCGTTCTGCGCGTAGCGCTCGAAAAATGCGTCGCTGTTGTCGTGCGCGGGCGGCGCGCCGATTCCGGCATTGGGACCGGCGAGCGTGGGCGGCGTGGAGGGCGGCGCGCTGTCCTTCATCGCTTCGTGCGCGTCGAGCTGCTGCTGCTTGTGCTCGGTTTGCGCCAGCAGGTCCATGAGCGGGTCGGGCGCGACCGCCGGGTAGAGGTCGAACACGAGCCGGTACTTGTACGAGCCGATAGGGGCAAGAGTGAACACCTGGGGCTTCACCCCGCCCTTGAGGTCGAACACCATGCGCACCACATGCGGCTGGTACTGGCCCACGCGCACGGCCTGGATCTGCGGATCGTTCGGCGTGATCTTGGAGACGAGGTTCTTGAGCGCGTCGTCGAGATCGAGTCCGGTGAGATCGACGACGAGCCGATCGGGGCCCTGCAGCAGTTGCTGCGTGTTCTGCAGCGGCTGGTCCGATTCGATGGTGACGCGGGTGTAGTCGCGCGCGGGCCATACCCGCACGCCGACGACCGAAGTGGCCCACGCGAGGCGCGGCACGGCAAGACCGAGCACGAGCGTGGAGGCGCCCGCCTTCAGAATCTGCCGGCGACGCCAGTTGTGCGTGGCGGTGGCGGCCGATTCGATCGAGCGGAATGGTTTGATTAACATCTTTCTAGACATGCCTTTCCTGATGCGCTGTATGCGTAGGCGGTGAGCACGCGGCCTTCGCCGCTTGCATCCGGCTCCAGCGAGAACACGAGATCGGGTACGCCCAGCAGGCCGCCCGCGCGTTGCGGCCATTCGACGAGGCACACCGCATCTTGCGCGAAATATTCGCGAAAGCCCGAGTCGGCCCATTCGGCCGGATCGCTGAAACGGTACAGATCGAAGTGATAAAGCTGGAGTTCCCCACAGGGCGTTGCGACCGTGTACGGTTCGACGAGCGTGTAGGTGGGGCTGCGCACGCGGCCCGCGTGGCCGAGCGCGCGCAACGTGGCGCGCACGAGCGAGGTCTTGCCCGCGCCGAGGTCGCCATGCAGTTGCACGTGCAGGCCGTGAAAGGGCGGTGCGTCGTGGTTTTCCACATGATTCGCGCGCAGCGAGTCGAGCGCGTGCGCAAAGCGTGCGCCGAAGGCGTCGGTGGCGTCGGCGTCTGCAAGGTCGAAACGGCGTTCGAGGAGAACGGCGGCGGATGGATCAAGCAAAAGCGGCGCGTGGTCGTGACCGGGCGTGTCGGGCATTCTCGTAAAATGGCGTAATGAACCCCACGCACTCCCCTTCCAACTCCGCGCAGGATGCGCGCGCGTCTTCGGAGGCGCTCGACCCAACGTCCGCTCAGGCGTGTGCTCAAGCGCATGCTCGAACTGACGCGCCGCGAGAGTCGTCTGTGCCGGCCGTCGAGCAGGCCACGCTGCTCGATGAGGCAGCGCTCGCCGCGCTCGCGGCGCGCATCCGGACGTGGGGGCGCGAGCTGGGGTTCGGTGCGATCGGTATCAGTGACACCGACCTTTCCCATGCCGAGGCGGGCCTCGCCGCGTGGCTCGAAGCAGGCTGCCACGGCGAGATGGATTATATGGCCAAACATGGGATGAAACGCGCGCGGCCCGCCGAGCTTGTGGCCGGCACGCGACGCGTGATCACCGCACGCATGGCCTATTTGCCCATCGATACGCTCGCGCCGAATGCAGCGGGAAAGACGCACGAAAGTGCTTCGCAAGGCGGCCCGGATCGCAGCGAGAGCGCTGGCACGAACGTTGCCCACGAGAGCGTTCACGCCGACTGGCGTCTGCGCGAGCACGCGCGCCTCGCCGACCCGCATGCCGCCGTCGTGTCGATTTACGCGCGCGGCCGCGACTATCACAAGGTGTTGCGCGCGCGGCTCCAGCAGCTTGCCGAGCGCATCGAGGGCGAGATCGGCCAGTTCGGTTTTCGCGTGTTCACCGACTCCGCGCCGGTGCTCGAAGTCGAGCTTGCGCAGAAGGCGGGCGTGGGCTGGCGCGGCAAGCACACGCTGCTGCTGCAGCGCGACGCGGGCTCGCTCTTCTTTCTCGGCGAGATCTACGTGGACGTGCCGCTGCCCACCGACGCCGACGACCCAGCCAGCGCCGCACCGGAAACGCCGGGCGCACATTGCGGCAGTTGCACGCGCTGCATCGACGCGTGCCCAACGGGGGCGATCACCGGGCCGTATCGCGTGGATGCGCGCCGCTGCATCTCCTATCTCACGATCGAGCTCAAGGGCAGTATTCCCCTGGAACTGCGCGAGCTGATCGGCAATCGTGTGTATGGCTGCGACGACTGCCAGCTCGTGTGCCCATGGAACAAATTCGCGAAGGCCGCGCCCGTCGCCGATTTCGACGTGCGTCATGGGCTCGATCGCGCGAGCCTCGTCGACCTGTTCGGCTGGAGTGCGGCGCAGTTCGACGAGCGCATGCAGGGCAGCGCGATACGGCGCATCGGCTACGAGAGCTGGTCGCGCAATATCGCGGTGGCAATGGGCAATGCGCTGCGCGCAACGCGTGAGGCCTCGAGCAACGATGGCGGCGCCGCGCGCGCTGCGATCGTGAAGGCGCTGCGCGAGCGCGAGCATGACGCGTCGGCCGTCGTGCGCGAGCACGTGCTTTGGGCGCTGGAGGCGGCTTGACGCAAATGGACACCGCGGAGGCTGGCATGGACATGAAACTGAACGACGGCGCGCTGGAAATCGCGCGCACAACGCGGCACCATGGCGTGCAACATTCGCGCGCGAAGGAGACGACGATGTTCAACGCAGTGATCGACGCGCCGTTCGGCAAGGTCGGCATCCGTACCGTCGGGCAAGCGCTGCGCGAGATCGTCTATCTGCCGCGGCACACGGCGAGCGTCGAGCCCGATTGCGAACTCGCCGCGCGCGCGGCCGGGCAGATCGGCCAGTATTTCGAGAACGCCGACGCCGGCTTCGACCTGCCGCTCGCACCGCTCGGCACCGAATTCCAGCGGCGTGTGTGGGATGGCATCTGCGCAATCGAGGCGGGGGAAGTCCTCACCTACGGCGAACTCGCGAAGCGCATTGGCGGCGTCAGCCCGCGCGCCGTGGGCCAGGCGTGCGGCGACAATCCCTTTCCGCTCGTGATTCCGTGTCATCGCGTGGTGTCGGCGAGCGGTCTCGGCGGTTTCGCGCATCACGGCGGCGAAGGCTTCTTTCGCGACGTGAAGCGCTGGCTGCTCGCCCACGAATGCACGTCGAACCGATTTGAGCTGCGATAACACGATGACGATGACGACGAATCCGCCGCTTGCCGCAAGCGACGCTGCCGACGAAACGGAGCAGGCGCTCGACCCCGCCGCGACCGAAGCGCTTGCGTCGAGCCTCACCGCCATCGACACGTTCTGCGACGCCATGTGGCTCGAGCATGGCCTCTCGCGCAACACGCTCGACGCCTACCGGCGCGATCTGCGCCTCTTCGCGCAATGGCTCGCGCGCGAGCGCTCCAATGCGCTCGATACGACCCACGAAGACGACTTGCTCGCCTACAGCGCGCGCCGCAAGGACGATAAATCCACCTCAGCGAACCGGCGCCTTTCGGTGTTTCGGCGCTACTACGGCTGGGCGCTGCGCGAGCAGCGCGTGCATTCGGACCCGACCGTGCGCATCCGCTCGGCGAAACAGGCGCCGCGCTTTCCGTCTACCTTGAGCGAGGCGCAGGTCGAGGCGCTGCTGGGCGCGCCCGATGTCGAGACGCCACTCGGCCTGCGCGATCGCACGATGCTGGAACTAATGTACGCGAGCGGCCTGCGCGTGACCGAACTCGTCACGCTCAAGACGGTCGAGGTGGGCTTGAACGAAGGCGTCGTGCGCGTGCTCGGCAAGGGCTCGAAAGAGCGGCTCATTCCGTTCGGCGAGGAGGCGCACGCGTGGATCGAGCGCTACCTGCGCGAGGCGCGGCCGGCGCTGCTCGGCGCACGCACGACCGACGCGCTCTTCGTGACCGCGCGCGCCGAAGGCATGACGCGCCAGCAGTTCTGGCACATCATCAAGCGCCACGCGGCGGCGGCCGGTGTCCATGCGCCACTTTCGCCGCACACGATGCGCCACGCGTTCGCCACGCACCTCCTCAATCACGGCGCCGATTTGCGGGTCGTGCAGCTTCTGCTCGGCCACAGCGACATCTCGACCACGCAGATCTATACGCACGTCGCGCGCGAGCGGCTGCGGCTGTTGCACGCGAAGCATCATCCGCGCGGCTGACCCTGGCAAACGCGTTTGGCGCAGTTGTTGCAAAGCGTGCGATTACAATGCGCCGATGAGCAAAACGAAACACGTGTCCGAAACGCCCGCCACGCAGATGCTGCGCCGCGCGGGCGTCGCATTCGGCGAGCATCCCTACGAGTATGTCGAACACGGCGGCACGGAAGAGTCCGCGCGCCAGCTCGGCGTGGATGAGCATCGCGTCGTCAAGACGCTCGTGATGGAGGACGAAAACGCGAAGCCGCTCATCGTCCTCATGCATGGCGACCGCAAGGTGTCGACGAAGAATCTCGCGCGGCAGATCGGCGCGAAACGCATCGAGCCGTGCAAGCCCGAAGTCGCGAACCGTCATTCGGGGTACCTGGTGGGCGGCACGTCGCCCTTCGGCACGAAGAAAGCCATGCCAGTGTATGTCGAATCGACCATACTCGAACTCGACGAGATCTGGCTCAACGGCGGCCGTCGCGGCTACCTCGTGCGCCTCGCCCCCGCGGTGCTCACGACGCTCCTGAACGCGAAGCCGGTGCAGTGCGCGAGCGTCGAATAACGGTTGAATACCGCGCGACGCTCGCTGAGCGGGTCCGCCCCTCAATTCCCGTTGCTTCCCTGATTACCCTGGTTTGTGCGTGGTTGTGCCGCCGCTGCGGGCAGGGCGCGCCCGCGCTTCGGTAGAATGAGCGCCGTCGCGCGTTGCCGGGCGGCGATGACCATCGCTACCGCCCGGCGCGCATCGTTCCACTTCCTCCGGGTTTCGTGCATGTACAACCTGTTCGTCGCCGTTCTCGCCTATCTGATCGGCTCGGTTTCGTTCGCCGTGATCGTGAGCGCCTTCATGGGCCTCGACGATCCGCGCTCCTACGGCTCCGGCAATCCCGGCGCGACCAACGTGCTGCGCAGCGGCAACAAGAAGGCCGCGATCCTCACGCTGATCGGCGACGCGTTCAAGGGCTGGCTGGCCGTCTGGCTCGTCGCGCACTTCGGCCCGCGTTACGGTCTGGGCGACGTCGCCGTCGCGCTTGCCGCGATCGCCGTGTTCCTCGGCCACCTGTATCCGGTGTTCTTCCGCTTCAAGGGCGGCAAGGGCGTCGCCACGGCGGCCGGCGTCCTGCTCGCCGTGAATCCGATTCTCGGAGTCGCCACGCTCGCCACCTGGCTCATCGTCGCGTTTTTCACGCGCTACTCGTCGCTCGCGGCGCTGGCCGCCGCCGTGTTCGCGCCGCTCTACTACGTGTTCATGTTCGGCCCGCGCATCGTCGCGCTCGCCATCCTCGCCATGAGCGTGCTGCTGTTCTGGCGGCATCGCGCGAACATCTCCAAGCTCATCGCGGGCAAGGAAAGCCGCATCGGCGAGAAGAAGGCGGCGGGCGCCAGCAAGTAGGCCGGTGCGACGGGAGAGGACGGCGCTGCGGCGCCGTTTTTTCACCTTGACATGCAACCATACGGTTGCATAATCAATGCATGAACGACGACGCCGTATTCCGCGCGCTGGCGGACGCGAGCCGCCGTCAACTGCTCGACCGCCTCCATGCGAAAAACGGCCAGACGCTGACCGATTTATGCGAGGGGCTGGCCATCTCGCGCCAGGCGGTCACGAAGCATCTCGCCGTGCTGGAAGAGGCGAATCTCGTCGCGACGCAGTGGCATGGGCGCGAGAAGCGGCATTTCATCAATCCGGTGCCCATCGGCGAGATTGCCGCGCGCTGGATCGGCAAGTTCGAGCACGAGCGCGTGGGCGCGCTCGTCGACCTCAAGCGATCACTCGAAGGAGACAGTCATGAGTAGCGACAAGCACACGCAAGGCAGCGCCGCCGGCGACTCGACGTTCGTCTACGTCACGTTCATCCGCACCACGCCGCAGGCGTTGTGGACGGCGCTCACGAGCCGCGAGTTCACCGAGCGCTACTGGTTCGGCATGCATCACGAATGCGACTGGCAAACGGGTTCGCCCTGGTCGCTGCGCTTCGCCGACGGCCGGATTGCCGACTCGGGCGCGGTGGTCGAATCCGATCCCCCGCGCCGGCTCGTGCTGCGCTGGCGCAACATGTTCCTGGCCGAACTCCATGCCGAGGGCGATTCGCACTGCACGATCGACATCGAGCCCGTTGAGCACGCGGTCAAGCTCACGATAACGCACAGCATGGCGCGGGCGGGATCGATCTTCATCGAAAAGGTGTCGGGCGGCTGGCCGCGCATCCTCTCGAACCTCAAGACCCTGCTGGAAACCGGCGAAGTGCTCATGCCGCTCGTGGTGACGGCGGACTGAGCACGAGCAAAAGCGGGGCGTGTTAAATGAAACGGGGCGGCTCGAGCCGCCCCGCCATGCGATGGACTTGCCGCTTTAATCGCGGAAGTTGTTGAAGTCGAGCGGCGTGTCGGTCACGTCTTTGCGCAGCATGGCGATCACGCTTTGCAGGTCGTCGCGCTTGGTGCCCGTTACGCGCACCGCGTCGCCCTGGATGCTGGCCTGGACCTTGATCTTGCTGTCCTTCACGAGCTTGACGATCTTCTTCGCGAGGTCGCCCGACACACCCTTTTTCACGGTGATGACCTGCTTGACCTTGTCGCCGCCGATCTTCTCGACCTTGCCGTAGTCGAGGAAGCGCACGTCCACATTGCGCTTGGCCATTTTCGACACCAGCACGTCCTTCACCTGGCCGAGCTTGAAGTCGTCGTCGGCGAACGCGGTCAGCTCGCGCTCCTTTTGCTCGACGCGCGAATCCGAGCCCTTGAAGTCGAAGCGCGTGGAGATTTCCTTGTTGGATTGCTCCACGGCGTTCTTTACTTCGATCATGTTGGCTTCGCTGACGACGTCAAACGATGGCATTGCTTTCTCCCAAAAGTACGAGGTGCGCAAACGGCGATGCAAAAGCTATGCAAGCTAAATGCCCGCGGGTCGCAGCCGTATTCCGCGGCCCGCCGACGCATTTTCAGGCAGCGGTTCGCGCACTCGCTATAATCACGGACCGACGCCATTCTACCGGCGCTGTTGCGTTTGCCCAAGGCGGCTTGCCGCCGCCCGGTGGCGAGTCCGTGGTGCGCAGGTGCCCGCCGGCGGCCTTTCCGGCCATTTTTCGTCTGCTGTCCATGTTCCGTTCTTCCTCGATGCCCGTCATCCAAACGCCCGTCACGACGTGGTTTGCCGCCGGCTTTGCGCTGCGCGCGCACAACACGTTCGGCTTCGACGTGCGCGCGCGCTACGCGTGCCGGGTCGAAAGCGAGACCGACCTCGCCGCTGCTGTGCGCGATCCGCGCGCCCAGGGCTTGCGCACGCTCGTGCTGGGCGGCGGCAGCAACGTCGTGCTCACGCGCGATTTCGACGGTCTCGTGCTGCTCATGGCGCTGGCCGGCAAGCGCGTCGCCTACGAAGACGGTCACGCCTGGTACGTGGAAGCGGCCGCGGGCGAGAACTGGCACGATTTTGTGTCCTGGACGCTCGAAGCGGGCATGCCGGGCCTCGAGAATCTGGCGCTGATTCCGGGCACGGTGGGCGCGGCGCCCATCCAGAATATCGGCGCCTACGGGCTCGAGATGGCCGAGCGCTGTGTGGCGGTGCGGGCCATCGAGATGGCGACGGGCAAAGCCGTGGAGTTCGACGCGGCCGCCTGCCGCTTCGGTTACCGCGACAGCTTCTTCAAGCGCGAAGGGCGCGATCGCTTCGTCATTACCTCGGTCACGTTCCGCCTGCCGAAGGCCTGGCAACCCAACGCGGGCTATGCCGACCTCGTGCGCGAGCTGGCGCAGCACAACGCCGGCGAGACGCCGCATGCGCGCGCCGTGTTCGACGCCGTGGTCGCGGTGCGGCGCGCGAAGCTGCCTGACCCGCTCGAACTCGGCAACGCGGGCAGTTTCTTCAAGAATCCCGTGATCGAAGCGCAGCAGTTCGATACGCTCGTCGTGCGCGAGCCGCAGATCGTTTCGTACCAGCAGGCCGACGGGCGCGTGAAGCTCGCGGCGGGCTGGATGATCGACCGGTGCGGCTGGAAGGGCCGCGCGCTGCGCGCGGCGGCGGTGCATGAGCGTCAGGCGCTCGTGCTCGTCAATCGCGGCGGCGCAACCGGCGCTGACATTCTCGAACTCGCAGCGGCGATCCAGCGCGACGTGCTCGCGCGCTTCGGCGTGGAGCTGGAGCAGGAACCCGTCAGCCTCTAAGGCCTCTCAGGCGCCGCCCGGCGCCGCGCTTGCATCACACCCTCAAATCACCTTGTCCTGGGCCGCGAACACCGGCCCCTGCACGAAGCGCACGTCGTATTGCTGCAACTGCTCGAACTGCGCCGCATCGGTCACGCGGTTGAAAATGAGCGGAATGCGCAGCCGCGCCGCGTAGCTCACGAGCGGCTTCACCATCGAATCGCGCAGCGCGGACGCCGCATCCATCTTCACGAAGTCGGGCCGAGGCACGTCCGACACCGAAAGAATCTGCCCGGCATTGGGCAGATTGCCCGCCACCTTGAACCCGTACCGCTGATAGCTCTTCGTGAGATAGCCGAGAAAGGTGCGGTGCGCGACCGCCGCCGCCGGCAGCTCGATCACGATGCGCCCGGGGTTGAGCCCGAACGACACCAGCACGTTCGAGAAATGCCTTCCATGGTCGTACTTCACGCTCTTCAGGAGCCGCTCGTGCACACGCAGGAAGAGTAGCCCGTGCTGCTGGCCACCCAGAAAATTGATGGCGTGCAGCGCGCGCACCATGCGGTCGACCGCGACGAGGTCGGGATCGTCGAGCGTGTCGCTGAATGCGTCGCAGGGCGCGAGCAAGCCGTCCTGTTCGCGCAGCGTGACCGCCTGAAAGCCGAGTTCATCGCCAAAGCGTGAGGCCATCGCGAGATCGGCTGTGAGCGACTGCGCCCCGCTGTGCACGCTGATGTCGTAAATCGGCTCGTAGGCGCTCAATAGCTCCACGCCGCGCCGCCGCGCCACGGCCTCTTTGGCATGAGCGCCAGTGCCCATCGCCAGGTGCTCGCCGAGAAACGGATGGTCGGCGGCGCGGGCAACGAGCTCGGGAATGGTGGGAGCAATCATGGTGATGTAGCGGGAAGCGGGTGAAAGCGGGTGAAAAGCGAGAGCCCCACACGGGGTCGCATGACCCGATGGTAGCAGCCCGCAGCCGCGCCGGATGGACTGTTTGGTCATAACGTTATCGACCATTCGCGCCCGTTCTGGAGGCGACCGGTCGTTCGTCAGGGTTTACGCCTAATTTCACTAATCGTAATTGGTTTTACCATCCGTAAATCGCGTGACGTCATGTCATGACCCGAGAACGTGGAGAGACAGCAATGAACGCACCTTTGCGGCACCCAACCGAAGTCCAGCATGGCTACATGAGCGGTTTTGCCAACGAATTCGCGACCGAGGCGCTGGCGGGCGCGCTGCCCGCAGGCCAGAACTCGCCGCAGCGATGCGCCTATGGCCTGTACGCCGAGCAGCTCTCGGGCACCGCGTTCACCGCGCCGCGCTCGCACAACCGCCGCACGTGGTTCTACCGGATCCGTCCGGGCGCCGTGCATCAGCCGTTTGTGCCGGTTACGGCGCGCCTCGATGTGAATGGCGCGCCGCGCCTCGTCGCCGATTTCGGCGATGTGCCGCCCACGCCGCCCAACCAGCTGCGCTGGGATGCGCTGCCCATGCCAACGGAGCCCACCGATTTCATCGACGGCTGGGTGACGATGTCGGGCAACGGCTCGGCGGCCTCGATGAGCGGCTGCGCGATCCACCTGTACGCGGCGAACCGGCCGATGGTGGACCGCTTTTTCTACAACACCGACGGCGAGCTGCTGATCGTCCCGCAGCAAGGGCGTCTTGCCATCCGCACGGAGATGGGCCGGCTCGACGTCGAGCCCTTCGAGATCGTCGTGATCCCGCGCGGTGTGCGCTTTACGGTGGATTTGCCCGATGGCGAAGCACGCGGCTATATCTGCGAGAACTTCGGCGCGCTCTTGCGTCTGCCCGATCTCGGCGTGATCGGCTCGAATGGTCTCGCGAATCCGCGCGACTTCCTCACGCCCGTCGCCGAGTATGAAGACCGCGAAGGCGAGTTCGAACTCGTTACCAAGCTTGACGGCCAGCTCTGGCGCGCCGACATCGGCCACTCGCCGCTCGACGTGGTGGCGTGGCACGGCAACTACGCGCCCTACAAGTACGACCTGCGCCGCTTCAACACGATCGGCTCGATCAGCTATGACCACCCCGATCCCTCGATCTTCCTCGTGCTGCACGCGCCCACGGACACGCCGGGCGTCGACTCGATCGACTTCGTGATCTTCCCGCCGCGCTGGCTCGCGGCGGAGAACACGTTCCGTCCGCCCTGGTATCACCGCAACGTGGCGAGCGAGTTCATGGGCCTCGTGCACGGCGTGTACGACGCCAAGGCCGAAGGCTTCGTGCCGGGCGGGGCGAGCCTGCACAACTGCATGTCGGGTCACGGCCCGGATGCCGAGACCTTCGAAAAAGCCTCGCATGCCGACACGACGAAACCGCACAAGGTCGGCGACACGATGGCGTTCATGTTCGAGACCCGCACGCTGATCCGCCCGACGCGCTACGCGCTCGAAACGAGCCAGCTGCAGGCGCATTACTACGAGTGCTGGCAAGGCCTCACGAAACACTTCAATCCGGAGCAGCAATGAACAGCACCATGACGGACGAACTCAAGGCAACGCTCGACGCGAGGCGCAAGAGCTGGGTCGAGAGCGCGAACGACGCGCAGTGCGATTTCCCGATCCAGAACCTGCCGTTCGGTGTGTTCAGCGATACCCACAACGCAAAGGCGCGTGTGGGCGTGGCGATCGGCGACCTCGTGGCCGACCTTGCGGTGCTGCACGAAGCCGGGCTGCTGAGTCTGCCCGCGAGCGCGCAGCAAGACGTCTTTGCGCGTGCCGCGCTGAACGACTTCATCGCGCTTGGCCGCGAGACGTGGCGCAGCGTGCGGGTGCAGCTTTCGTCGCTGCTTGCGCGCGAAACGGCCGCGCTGCGCGACGACGCGGCGTTGCGCCAGCGCGCCTTCGTGAAGCTCGCCGACGCGAAGCTGCATCTGCCCGTGCAGATTCCGGGCTACACCGACTTCTACTCGTCGAAGGAACACGCGACGAACGTCGGCTCGATGTTTCGCGATCCGAAGAATGCGCTGTTGCCGAACTGGTCCGAGATGCCGATCGGCTATAACGGCCGCGCTTCGTCGGTGGTGGTGAGCGGCACGCCGGTGCACCGCCCGAACGGCCAGTTGAAGCTGCCAGATCAGGATCGCCCGGTGTTCGGCGCGTGCCGCAAGCTCGATATCGAGCTGGAAACGGGCTTCATTGTCGGGCGCGGCAATGCGCTCGGCGAGCCGATCGCGTGCGAAGACGCCGAGGACCACATCTTCGGCATGGTGCTGCTCAACGACTGGAGCGCGCGCGACATCCAGCAATGGGAGTACGTGCCGCTCGGGCCATTCAACGCGAAGACCTTCGCTTCCACGATCTCGCCGTGGGTTGTGACGCTCGACGCGCTGGCGCCGTTCCGCGTCGCGCAGCCGGTGCAGGAACCGCAGCCGCTCGAATACCTGCGTCACGAGGGCAACCACGCGTTCGACATTTCGCTCGAAGTGCTGATGCGCCCAGATGGCGCGGCCGAGGCGACGACCATCGCGCGCACGAATTTCCGCCACATGTACTGGTCGATGGCGCAGCAACTCGCGCATCACACCGTGGCGGGGTGCAACACGCGCGTGGGCGACCTGATGGGTTCGGGCACGATCTCGGGCCCGACGCCGGACTCGTTCGGCAGCCTGCTCGAGCTCACGTGGAACGCGAAGAATCCGCTCGAACTGAAGAGCGGCGGCACGCGCGGCTTCATCGAAGACGGCGACGAACTCACGCTCGCGGGCTGGTGCCAGGGCGATGGCTATCGCGTGGGCTTTGGTGCCTGCGTCGGCAAGATTTTGCCTGCGGTGAAGTGATTTTGTTTGGGCTGCGTGCGGAGTTGGCCTTTCCTTGTTTTCGTGTCGGTATGCCTGGGTTGCCCCTGTGCGGGGCGGCACCTCCTTTCTTTGCCGCGGCAAAGAAAGGAGGCAAAGAAAGCCGCTCAAACCGCCAGCGCCTGCCACAGTTCACATCTCGACATGAATGGTTAATGGCTCCGGAGCGTCTGTCGCCTCGCACCTTCAAGGTTAGTGACAAGGCGCTCCTACTTCCGGCGGCGCTACGCGCGCCGAGGGGCATAACCCCACACCGTTGGGACGCGTGCATTAGCGTGAAACCTGAAATGCCTCTTGGTTTTCCCATGCAGACCCAACCGCAGCTAGCGTAGCGAACAGCGGGAGGAATGACTGCTTTGTCACTAACCTGGGGGGTGCGAGGTGACAGACGCTCCGGAGCCATTCACCATCGATGGCGCGAGGCGAACCGTGGCAGGCATTAGCGGTTTGAGCGGCTTTCTTTGCCTCCTTTCTTTGCCGCTGCAAAGAAAGGAGGTGCTGCCCCGCACAGGGGCAACGCTGGCATACCGACACGATCACAAGTAAGCAAGTAACCCACCCGCCTATGCGCGCGCTTGCGCCAATCCTCGCGAGCGCTCCCAGCGCAGCGCGCCGAGAAACACCAGTGCGCCCGCAAACAGCACCCACAGCATGGCGTCGCGGCCCGCGTGCTCCATCAGTGCGCCGGTGACGATCGGGCCGCCGAAGCTCGCCGCGCTCCACGCCGCGCTCACGAGCGCGCTCGCGGAAACGAGCGCGACGCCCTCGAAACGCTCGCCGCAGGCCACGATGGCAAGCGTATAAATGGAGCCTGCCGCCGCGCCCAGCACGAAGAGGAGCGGCCAGCGCAGCCAGGGCGTATCGACGACGAACGGCAGCAGCGGCAGCAGCGCCGCGACGATCACGCCCATGAGCGCATGCACGCGCTCGCGGCCGAGCCGGTCGGCGAGCCAGCCGATGGGGAATTGCATGGTGGTGTCGCCGAGCAGCACGACCGAAGCGAACAGCACGGCCACTTCGGTGTCGATGCCGTGACCCATCGCGAAGAGCGGCAACAGCGACAGCGCGAGCGTGTCGAACAGCGCGAAAAAGCCGGTGGCGACGATGAGCGCGGGCATCTTCGGCATCACGTGACGCCAGCTTCCGGGCGGCTCGTGCATGTCGGTTTGCTGCGGACTCGTGCGGATCGCCGCGAGCATCGGCAACGCGATGAGAAAGAGCGCGCCGCAGATCGCGAAGCGCCACGCCGTATAGCCCGCGATCTGGCTCACGAGCACCGGGCCCGACATCTGGAACAGCGTGAACGTGGTCGCGTAGATGCCCACCACGCGCCCGCGGTTCGAATCGTCGGCGAGTTCGTTGACCCAGGCTTCGCCGATCGTGAAGAGCAGCATGAGCGCCGCGCCGCAGAGCATGCGCAGGAGCGCCCAGAGCCATAGATTGGCGCTTGCCTGCATTAGCGCAGTCGCGACGGCCACGGTCAGCACCGAGCCGACGATCACCTGGCGCGAGCCGAAGCGTGTGGAGATCCATGCCGTGAACGGCACGACGGCGAGGCCCCCCAGCGCCTGGGCGGCAGTGAGCAGGCCGACGATGGCGGCGCCGTAGCCGGCGTCGGTAAGGGCGAGCGCCGTGAGCGGAAGCGTCGCGCCGGAGCCTAGGCCGACCACGGCCACGCTCAGGATCAGCGCGAGAAAGTCGCGGGTGAGGACGGTTTTCATCAGATGTTGCTCCGAGAAACCCCGATCGTCAGGGCCCCTGCAGGGCGGGGAGTGAAAGGAGTGCAGCCGAAGGCTGCATCGCTGCGTCACCCTCAAACTAGAGCATGGTATTGTATGAATAATGAACATCAAGCGCGCCTACCGATTTCGGTTCTACCCGACGCTCGAGCAAGCCGCAGTGCTCGCCAGGACGTTTGGCTGCGCGCGTTTCGCCTACAACCACATGCTTCGGTTGCGTACCGATGCCTGGTTTCAGCGTCAGGAGCGTGTCAACTACCACGAGACCTCCGCTGTACTAACGGCGCTTAAAAAAACGCCTGAGCATGTGTGGTTGAATGAAGTTAGTTCGGTGCCGGTACAGCAGGCGCTTCGGCATTTGCAGACGGCGTTCGCCAACTTCTTCGCAAAGCGGGCGAAGTATCCGAGCTTCCGTCGCAAGGATGGCGCCCAGTCAGCCGAGTACACGGCGAGTGCTTTCAAGTGGCACGGCGGGGCACTCAAACTGGCGAAAATGGACGAACCACTGGCAATCCGCTGGTCACGCACGTTGCCGAAGGGCGCAAAGCCGACGACAGTTACCGTGTCCAAAGATATGGCGGGTCGATACCATGTCTCGATCCTTTGCGACGACGTTGTGTCGGAGAAGAAGAAGGTGACGGGGCAAGTCGGAATCGACCTTGGGCTGACGCACTTCGCAATCCTCTCGACTGGAGAAAAGTTCGGCGCTCCGAACACGTTCCGCGGGTACGAAAACAAGCTCGCGAAGCAGCAGCGCAGGCTTGCGAAAAAACAGATGGGATCGGCTCGCCGCATGAAAGCGAAGCTGAAGGTTGCAAAACTGCATACCAGGGTGGCAGACGCCCGCAGGGACTTCCTGCACAAACTTTCGACCCGGTTGATAAACGAGAACCAAGTGATCGCCATCGAAAGCCTTGCCGTCAGCAACATGCAGAAGAACAGCCGCCTGGCGAAGTCGATCAGCGATGCAAGCTGGTCGGAGTTCGTGCGGCAACTGACGTACAAAGCCGGGTGGTACGGGCGCACGCTGATCGGAATCGACCGCTGGTATCCGTCCAGCAAGCGATGCAGCGACCGCGGCCATACGGTGCAGAAAATGCCTCTCGGCATGCGCTCGTGGACGTGTCCGGAATGTGGGTCAACACATGACCGCGACGTGAATGCTGCTCGTAATGTTTTGGCAGCGGGGCTCGCGGTGTCAGCCCATGGAGAAAGCCTAAATCCCATGTCTCATTGAGATGATGTTGGGTTGCATTCAGTGAAGTGGGAATCCCCTCCCTTCAGGCCTTCAAGGAGGGGGGGTAGCCAACGGGCGAGATGCTACTGGCGCGGGTGATCGCGTCGGCTCGGTAACCGGTCGCTGCAAGGCGCCGCCGAGCGGGCTCCGACACAATTCGCTGTAGGGCGCATCATATAGAGGGAAACGCTTGTAGCGCGCGTCAGCATATCAGGCGCAGCTCGTGGGCGCTGTCACCGCCGCGCGGAGGCGTGCACGCCGCTCAAGCTGCGCCGAAACCAGCGTGAGCGCGAGCGCCGCGAGCGCGGTGGCCACGCCCACCCACGGCAGCGCCGTGAGCGGTGCGCCCGCGCTGATCGCCACGCCCCCAATCCACGCGCCGCCCGCATTGCCGAGATTGAACGCGCCCTGATTGAGCGTGGAGGCGAGGTTGGGCGCATCGCTCGCGCGGTCGACGATCAGGATCTGCAGCGGCGGCACGATCGCGAACGCGAGAATGCCCCACACGAAGATCGTCGCCATCGCCGCGATCGGGTCGTGCATCGTCAGCGAAAACACGCCGAGCACCACGGCGATCATGGCGAGGAACGTGAGCAGCGAGCGCATGAGCTTCCAGTCGGCGAGCTTGCCGCCCAGCGTGCTGCCTACCGTGAGCCCAAGGCCGAACAGCAGCAGCACGAACGTGACTTCGTGCGGCGAGAAACCGGTCACGTCCTCGAGAATCGGCGTGATGTAGGTGAACACCGCGAAGAGGCTGGCCGAGGCCAGCACGCTCATGCCGAGCACCATGAGAACTTGCGGGTTCTTCAGCACGCCGAACTCATGCACGAGGCTCGCCTTCTGCATTTCGATCTTCGCGGGCAGGCACACCTGCAGCGCCGCCGCCGCGAGGATGCCGATGGCCGTCACGGCCCAGAACGTCGTGCGCCAGCCGGCGATCTGGCCGAGCGCCGTGCCGAGCGGCACGCCCAGTACGTTCGCGAGCGTCAAGCCCGTGAACATCAGCGCGATGGCCTGGGCGCGGCGGTTCGGCGCCACGAGTCCGGCCGCGACCACCGAGCCGATGCCGAAGAACGCGCCGTGGCAGAACGCGGTGACGATGCGCGCGGCCATCAGGATCGAGTAGTTCGGGGCGAGCGCACACAACAGGTTGCCGACGATGAAGATGCCGATCAGGCGCATGAGCGCCTGCTTGCGCGGCACATTGGCGATGGCGATGGCGACGATGGGCGCGCCGATCGTCACGCCGAGCGCGTAGGCCGAGACGAGCATGCCCGCCGCCGGGATCGAGACGCTCAGGTCGCGCGCGACGTCGGGCAGCAGGCCCATGATGACGAATTCGGTGGTACCGATACCAAAGGCGGCTACGGCAAGGGCGAGAAGAGGCAAGGGCATGGCGTGTGTTCGGCGCAGGACGGCGCCGTGCCTTAAGCGCGAAGCCGTTTTATTTAAGTCAACGCGGAATTGTACTGAAACCAGACACAACGCATACGGCACGCATTTTCTATGCTGTTGGGAAAACAACAGCTTTTCTCGCCGGCCCCTGTTCACCGTTCCTTCACATTTCTTGACGATTTCTACAGGTTACGTGCATGGCGCAACGCGCTCGCGGGCAGCACGATACCCACACGATCCAACGAGCGAAACAGTCCGCCATCCGGTCCGCCCGCCGGCGGGCGCCGCCCTCGCGTCGTCCGTCCCGCGCATGACGGAACCGAACTTGCGCAACCCTCCTGGAGCGATGACATGAATACGATGACCACAGTACGCATCGCGGTCGCCGCAGCGGCCGCGTTATTCGCAGGTAGCGCGCTGGCGCAATCCCAGAGCGACGACCCCACACAACAGGCCAGCACGCCGCCGGCTGCGCAGGACGTGGGCGGCTCGCCGATGTCGACAGGTGCTTCGGGCGCGCCGATGGCGCTCACGCATGCGCAGGTCTATCAGGATCTGGTGCGCTCCGAGCAATCGGGCCAGCAGAAGGCGCTGAGCGAAGGGCTCTATCACGGTAACTGAGCCGGCAACGAGGTAGACAGAAAATACCCAGCTATCAGGACGGCGACCCGACGCGCGCTCGCAATCTGCGCCAGGCGCTCAGCGTGTCGGGCCGCCGCCAATATGTTTTTCGATGAGCCGCATGCGCCCCGTTGGACGCCAGGGCGCGAACCACGGATTGGTGCGCAACTCGCATAGCCGCGAACTGCGCTCGGCCAGCGCCGTCTCGAGCCAGCGGAACATTTCGTCGGGCTGCGCCAAGCGCGCGTAGGCCTCGGCGATGAGCAGCGGCGAGGTGTACCGGGCCCGGCGCCGCGCGAGCAGGTCCTCCAGATACCAGCGCAGCACCGCGTCATAGCCGCCTGTTTCCCAGCGAGCGCGAATGGTGGTCGCGCGCGCTTGCTGGTTGCAGCGTCCGAGCGCCTCCACGGTCGCATCCACGGCCTGCGCGTACAGCTTTTTCACTTCGAACGCGGTAGCGAGCAACTGATAGACGAGCGGCGGATGGTCCATGTGCCCCGGCGCGAGATACTCGCTGACGACTTCCGCATGCCGGCCCGACATCACCATGCCGAACGCGCGCGACCCCTGGAACGCCAGCGGATCGATGCGTTCGGCGCGCTCCATCGCGGCGTCGCCTTCGGCGCGGCGTCCCGCCGCCACGAGCATGCGCGCATAGAGCCGATGCGCTTCCGGGTAACTCGGGTTGCGCCGTAGTGCAGCCTTGAAGCCGGCCTCGGCCTGGTCCCAGTCCCAGTCGTAAAAGTAACGCACGGCCGCGAGCGCGTGATGCGCCTCGGGCAGGTCCGGGTCGAGTTCGAGCGCGCTTTCGGCAAGCGAGCGCGCGACCGGCCAGCCATCGTCGGGCGCGACGAAGCCATGCACCACCGTCGATCCGTAGTAGTTCGAAAGGCCCGTGTAGCCGAGCGCATAGCTCGGGTCGTGCTCGAGCGCGGACTCGAAGTAGGTTCGGCTGCGCACGAAGTCTTCACCGTCGATGCCGTGATGCGCGCAAAAGCCCGCTTCGAAATGCACGCGGCGATACCAGAAGAAACGCCCTCGCACATACGCGTCATGCGCGGCGGGATCGACAGGCAGGCGCCGCTCGAGGCGCGTGCGCTGCTGCTCGGAAAGCGTGGACGCCAGGTTCTCGGCGAGCGCCGCGACCGCTTCCTTGAGGATGTCGAGCGCGCCTTGCGTGGCGCTTTCGTGCGCGCGGCTCCAGATCTGCGCTTCGTCGGCGCAGCGGATCAGACGCGTGAGGATGCGGGTTTGCTGCCCCGCGCGCGTGAGCGAGCCTTCGAGCACGTAGTCGAGCTTCAACTCGCGCGCGATCTCCCCGATGCTCTTTTGCGTCGCGCGGTAACGCGCTGCCGTGGTGCGCGCGATCGTGAGCAGGCGCTCCGGGTTGAGCGCGCCGAGCGTGACCGAGATCTCGTCGGCGAGCGCGCTGCACAGGCAGTCCTGGCTCGCGTCGCCTGTGTGGTTGGTGAACGGCAGCACCAGCATGCGGACGGCGGGCGGCGCGTGCTCGCTCTCGCGCGACGCGTGCGGGTCGCGCGCGGCAGCCGACGCACCGTGAACATCGGACGACTCGGGCAGGATGCCGTCGAACCGGTAGCCCTTGCCCTTCACGGTGATGAGGTGACGCGGATTGGCGGGGTCGTCGGCGAGCGCGATGCGGATCTTGCGGATCGCCGTGTTCAGGCCGTTGTCGGTGTCGCGAAAGGGGCTGCCGGCCCACAGCCGGTCGACGATGTCCGCGCGCGAGATCAACTCGCCGCGGCGCGAGGCAAGCAGGATCAGCAGATCCATGGGCAACCGCTCCAGTCGGACCTCCGTACCTTCTCGGCGCAACTGGTACCGCTCGACGTCGAGTTCGAAGTCCGCGAAGCGGAGGATTCGATCCGTCGGCATGAGATCTCTCCCGTGATGCGGCATCAGGGAAGGGGGGGGCGCCTGGGCGGTTCGTCTGAAGATTGCCGTTAGACGCAGGCGTACTCAGCGTCATGACACATGGCGGCAGGGACAGGGGTGGGGGCAGCGGCGCGGATCAATTTCAATGTAGCGGGTCGCGCGTGCGCCTTCAAGCGTCAAGCGCTGCGCACGGTGGCCATCGACACTTCAATCGACTATCGCGAGGTTCGCGTGCGATTTTCGTTTAGCTGACTACGGTTCGAGTGGATCGAGCGGTTCACCATGACGGCCCGCGCCGGCCGCGAAGCGCGCCGCGAGCGCGAGCCCTTCGTCGAGCACCGCGCGATAGCCGAGCGCGCCTTCGCGGCGCAGCGCCTCGGCAGTGTCGGGCAGCATGCTGTGTTCGAGCGCCGAGCGGCGGTCCGCGAGCAACGCCGCTTGCGGCAGCGCCGCGAGTTGCGCGGCCAGTTGCTCGGCGGCCTCGCGCGCGCCGCCTTTTGCGACCACACGATTGGCGAGGCCGAAGGCGAGGGCTTCCTGCGCATCGACGGCGCGCCCCGTGAGGATCAGATCGAGTGCGCGCGCCAGGCCGATCAGGCGCGGCAGGCGTACCGTGCCGCCGTCGATGAGGGGCACGCCCACGCGGCGGCAGAACACGCCGAGCACGGCGTCTTCTTCGACCACGCGCAGGTCGCACAGCAGCGCGAGTTCGAGCCCGCCCGCCACGGCATAGCCAGAAATCGCCGCGATCACGGGCTTGCTGAGCGACATGCGCGTGGGGCCGAGCGGGCCTGGGCCGCTGCCGTTGGCGTGAATTTCATTGCGGCGTTCGGGGTCGGCTAGCGCGTTGAGGTCTGCGCCCGCGCAGAAGGTGCCGCCCGCGCCGTACAGCACGCCCGCGAGCCACGCGGGGTTTTCTTCGAAGCGCGTAAAGGCGGCAGCGAGTGCGTTCGCCACGGGTCTGTCGATGGCGTTGCGCTGCGCCGGGCGGTCGAGCACGAGAATTGCTACACGCTCTTGAGTTTCGATACGGACATGCTCGCCGAAGGTTTCAATCGTCATGTGTCAGTCCTCGATGCGCCCCGCATTCGTCATAAAAATTTAATGGCTCATCCGTAGCTTAGGCCGGTTTAATTTCCTGAACTACGTTTTCCCCACCGCACGCATGCAATCGACGTCCATGTCCAGCATTACCTCCGTTTCGGATTCCTCGCCGTATCCCGCTTGTGGACCCTTGTGGACTGTCCCGTTGCCCGACCACGACGCGTATGACCATGTGCGCTTCAAGCGCGTCTTCACGACCGACGGGACGCGCCACGTCGTCGTGATCGTCGATCTGCACAGGCTGCTTCTCTGCGCCGACCGCGACGACACCGACTATGTGCTCAAGCCGGTCGACGACTGGCATAGCGGCAAGATTCGCGGCATTCGCGAGTTTCTCGATCCGGACAACGAGCGCGTGCCGCAGATGCCCTATGTGACGATCAGCAAACGCCGCGTGGCGGGGCTGGCCGGATGGTTCGGACTCGCGCACGAGGGCGTGGTGGCGTTTCGCAATGGCCAGCATCGCGCGCGCTACCTCGCGTGGGCGGGGGCATTGTGGCTACCCGTGGAAGTGCACGAGCGCGAAGCGGCATTGCTGCGCGTGCTGTGCGGCGCGGGCGACGTGGGCGGGCTGGTTCCGGTCGACGGCAGCTCGCCCCGGCTTTGATGCGCCGTCGCCGCGAACGGCATGTTCGCTAACGGCGCGCTCGCTTGCCGGCATGTTCTCAAACAAGCGGGCGCACGCGCGACGCACACACTACGCGCACCCGATATGTGCTCACGCCACGCTCAGCGGCCGGCTCGGTGCGCCAGTGGCACTCGCCGGCATGGGCGATGCATGACGCGCATGCTCGAAATGCTCGACGGTGTAGTCGACGAAGCGGCGCGTCTTCGCGGGCAGGTACTGGCGGCTCGGATAGACGATCGACATGCGCGTGTCGGGATCGTCGATGTCGTAGTCGGGCAGGAGCCGGCGCAAGGTGCCCGCGGTGAAGTCGTCGGCGACGAGCGGCGCGGGCACGATCGCGACACCCATGCCGGCCAGCGCGGCGAGCCGCACCATCAGCATGTTGTTGACGGCGTAGCCGGGCTGCAGTGTGACTTGCTGGGCGCGCTCGCCGGGCTTCGCGAACTGCCACGTCGCGCTGCGCTCCTCGGGAGGCAGCGCGACCGCCGCGCACTGCGCGAGCTGCTCGGGCGTATGCGGCTCGCCGTGCTCGGCGAGCCACGCGGGAGCCGCGCAGGGGACGAACGTCGTGGTGCCGAGCGCGCGCTCCACGCACTCGCCGTTGCGTGCGGGCGTAGCGCCGACGATGCCCACGTCGAAGCCGTCTTCCATGACATCCACGGCCCGTTCGGCGATCGTGAGGCGCACGTTCACGCGCGGATACAGACGCCGGTAACCGTCGATGAGCGGCGTGAGCGTGGCGAGCGAGAGCGCGCCCGCCGCCACCACGCGCAGCGTGCCGCTCGGCTCGTTTTCCGTGTGCGCCAGTGAGCGCTCCAGATGATCGAGTTCCTCGAGCACGCAACGACAGCCTTCGAGGTAGCGCTGGCCTGCCTCGGTAAGCGCGAGATTACGCGTGGTGCGATTGATCAGGCGTGTATTCAGGTGCGCCTCGAGCATCGCGACGGAGCGCGTGACGAGCGCGTTGGAGACGTCGAGCTGCTGCGCGGCGCGACGAAAGCTCTCGGTTTCCGCAACCCTGACGAAGACGCGCATGGCGTGGATCTGGTTCATGTGTAGCCTCGTATGCTCGATGCATGGACCGGTTGAGGGGCACCGCAACTGCTGGCGAAGTTGAGGAACGAAGCGGTGTGTCGCGTTGTTCTGGTCAATGTGCTTCGAATGAACGACTGCGATCGACGACTGCGGGAATCTAACAAAAATAATATTGACAGTCGGTGAGAATTACAATATCTATCTCAACACACTGCATCATTTCTTGCTTGTAAAAGATTCAATACGCAATCGGCATGTATTGAGTGAGGAATGTGTTGTGCGTTTTTGTCACTATCAAATTATTGTGCGTTGCGGATAACGTGTTTGCGTAATTCGCGCAAGCAACGGATATCTGTCAGAACTGCCAGATTCATGGCGGCTCCACCCTTTGCCTGCGGCCGATTGTGAATCATAGCGGTCTGTGAATTCCTCGTAATTGACAAGCCGGCATTAAGCGTGCATTGATTCTTTTGCTGCGTGAAGGAATTGTTGCGCGGGGGAGAATAACGACCGGCATTAGCATTGCATGTTATTTAATGTG
This sequence comes from Paraburkholderia sp. CNPSo 3076, assembly GCF_026343935.1. Lineage (NCBI taxonomy): Bacteria > Pseudomonadati > Pseudomonadota > Betaproteobacteria > Burkholderiales > Burkholderiaceae > Paraburkholderia > Paraburkholderia sp. CNPSo 3076. The sequence goes on from NZ_JAPMAL010000007.1 coordinate 153,731, forward strand.
CATTGCCGCCCGTTTTTTGAGCATCCTTTCGGGCTAACTAAAACGTAAATCGGCAGACCAGACATGATCGTCGAATTGCTGAAGTCGCAACCCGAGATTGCCCTGTTCGTGAGCCTCGCGCTCGGCTATCTGATTGGTTCGATCCGCTTCGGGCCGATCTCCCTCGGGGGCGTGTGCGGCACGCTGATCGTCGCGCTCGTGCTCGGGCAAACCGGCGCGCGCATCTCGCCGGACCTCAAGAACATTGCCTTCGCACTCTTCATCTTCGCGCTCGGCTTCACGGGCGGTCCGCAGTTTTTCGCGAACGTCGGTCGCGGCTGGCGCTATGGACTTCTCTCGATCGTCGAGATCGTCTCGGTCATGGCGCTCATCATGATCGCGGTCGTCGTGATGAAGCTCGATGCGGGCACCGCGGCGGGCCTGCTCGCGGGCGCGGCGACCGAATCGGCCGTGATCGGCACGGCTTCCGAGGCGATCACGCGGCTCGGACTGACCGACGCCCAGGTGAGCACGCTGCAGGCGCATATCGTGACCGCGTACAGCGTGAGCTATCTCTTTGGCCTCATCACCATCGTGCTCTTCACGAGCCAGATTGCCCCGCTGATCCTGCGCGTGAACCTGCGCGAAGAGGCCGCGCGCCTGTATCGCAAGCTCGGCGGCGACGGCGCGCTCGACGAAGGGCAACGGCTCGCGCTTGCGCCGCTCGAAGGTCGCGCGTTCAAGGTGGGCCCCGCGGCCGGCGCCGCAGTCGCCGCCTTCGAGGCGCGCTTTGGCAACAACGTCACGATCGAGTACGTGCTGCGCGATGGGCGCCAGCTCGACGCCAACGCGCAGTCCATACTGCAGCCGGGCGACATCGTGCTGATCGCCGGGCGTCGCGAAGCCGTGATCGAAGCGGCAAGCAGTCTGGGCGAAGAGATGCCGGGCGAGGGCTTGTTCAAGCTGCTCGCCAAACGCGTGGACGTGATGGTCACGCAGCGCGACGTCAACGGCCTCACGCTCGCGCAAATGCGCGAACGCGCCGCGCCGGAAGCCGGCCGCGGCATTTACGTGGGCGCGATCACGCGGCTCGACACCACAGTGCCCGCCTTGCCCGGCATGGTCGTGCATCGCGGCGACGTGCTGACGCTGGTCGGCACGCCCAGCGACGTCGCGCGCGGCGCGAAGCGTCTTGGCTACGTAATCCAGCAGACCCAGAAGACCGACTTCGTCTATCTGGGTCTCGGCGTGCTGGTCGGCATGATGATCGGGCGTTTCGGCGTGAACGTGGGCGGTGTCACGCTGGTGCTCGGCACGGGCGGCGGGTGCCTGCTTTCGGGTCTGTTTTTCGGCTGGTTGCGTTCGCATTTCCCCGTGGTGGGCTCGCTGCCCTCGGCCGCCGCGCAGGTGCTCAAGGACTTTGGTCTTGCCACCTTCATCGCGGCCGTCGGGCTCTCTGCCGGCCCCGACGCCATCAAGCTCGTGCGCGAGTACGGTCTCGCGCTGCCGCTCGCCGGCATTCTGATGGTGCTGATTCCCGGGCTCCTTTCACTCTGGATCGGGCACATGTTCCTCAAGCTCGAAGCGCCGATGCTGCTCGGCGCGATTGCAGGCCAGCAGTGCAGCACGCCGGCGATCAGTGCGCTCGTCGGCGTAGCCGGCAACTCGACTCCGGTGATCGGCTACACGATCACCTACGCGCTGTCGAACATCCTCTTGCCGCTCATGGGTCCCGTGGTGGTGGGGCTCGCGGCGAAGTTTGGTTGACGAGTTTTGGCTGGCGTTTTCGGCTCGATTTGACCGGCGGTGTTCCATTGCCGGCCGTCCCCAGCAGCAACGGGGGTTCTTTCCCAAAGCGAGGACACGATGGAATGGCTACATGACATCTTTCACAAATCCCCGGAAATCGCGCTATTTCTCTCCCTGGCCGTTGGCTACTGGATCGGCCAGATCAACTTCGGCAAGTTCCAGCTAGGCGGCGTGGGCGGCTCGCTGCTCGCGGCCGTCGTCGTGAGCCAGGTGGGCGTGACCGTCGACAACGGCGTGAAGTCGGTGATGTTCGCCGTCTTCATCTATGCCGTGGGCTACGACTCCGGCCCGGGCTTCTTCAACTCGCTCAACCGCAAGACGCTGCGCGAAATCGCCATGGCGGTATTCATGGCGTTGGCGGGTCTGGCCACCGTGCTGATTTGCGCAAAGCTCTTTCACCTCAACAAGGGCCTCGCCGCCGGTCTCGCGGCGGGCGGCATGACGCAGTCGGCCATCATCGGCACGGCCGGCGACGCGATCGCGCGCCTGGGGCTGCCGCCCGACCAGGTGAAGGCCATGCAGGCCGACGTCGCGATCGGCTACGCCGTCACGTATGTGTTCGGCTCGCTCGGCGCGATCATCGTCTGCGTGAACATCCTGCCGAAGTTCATGGGCCGCAGCCTCAAGGACGCCTCCGCGGACGCCGAGCGCGAGATGTCGGGCGGCAACGCCGCCGCGGGGCCGGGCCAGATCACGGCGCTGCCCGAGTTGTTCGGGCGCGTGTTCCGTGTCGAGAACGCCGCGGGCAAGACCGTCAAGCAGATCGAGCTGGCCGAGAGCGACCTGGTGGCGGTCGAGAAGATTCGCCGCGCCGGCAAGATGCTCGACGCCACCCCCGACTTCGTGCTGAGCCGGGACGATGTCGTGCTGGTGGTGGGCCGCCGCGAGCAAATGGTCGAAGTGGGCGCGCTGATCGGGCCGGAAGTGCCGGACTCGGGCGGCATGAGCCTCGTGATGCAAACGCGCCAGCTCGTGTTCACGAAGAAGGGCATGAACCACACGACGATTGCCGAAGTGCGCAAGAACGTGGACCGCGATCTGCGTCATGGCGTGTACATCGAGAAGATCGAGCGTGTGGGCCAGCCCGTGCCGCTCCTGCTTGAGACGAAGCTCGAGCACGGCGACGTGGTGACGATCTATGGCACGGCCACCGACACGAAGCGCGCCGTGCAGGCCGCCGGCTATGAACTCGCGTACAGCAACAAGACCGACTTCATCTACATGGGCGTGGGCCTCGTGCTCGGCTTGCTGGTGGGCTTGATCGTGGTGAACGTGGCCGGCATTCCGCTCACGCTCGGCTCCGGCGGCGGCTGTCTGCTCGCGGGGCTCGTGTTCGGCTGGATGCGCGGCAAGCACCCCATGTACGGCGTGATGCCGCCCGCGGCCTCGCAACTGCTCAAGGACTTCGGGCTTGCGGCGTTCGTCGCGGTGGTGGGGCTGAACTCGGGCCTGCAGGCCGTCGTGACGGTCAAGCAGAGCGGCCTCACCATTTTCCTGCTCGGCGTCGTGGTGACGATCGTACCGCTCATTCTCACGATGCTGTTCGGCCGCTACGTGCTCAAGTACAACAACGCGGCCATTCTCGCGGGTGCGCTGTCCGGCTCGCGCAGCGCGAACCCGGCCTTCGGCGGCATTCTCGACAAGGCGGAAAGCGCGGTGCCCACCGTGCCGTTCGCCATTACCTACGCGATCGCGAACGTGTTGCTCACGCTGCTTGGGCCGCTCGTGGTCGGTCTCGCATGACTTGAACCCAATGTGTGCTGCGCAGGGAAGCAAACGGCGCGCGGCACACGCAACGTCTTCCAATGGAGAACACCATGGCAACGAAAGCGAAGGCTAACGGCGCGAAAGAAAAGTCGGGTCTCGAGGCACTGAGCCCGTTCGAACTGAAGGACGAACTCATCAAGGCGGCCGGCGGCGGCGCGACCACGCGCCCCGCCAATCTCGCGATGCTCAACGCGGGCCGCGGCAACCCCAACTTCCTCGCCACGATTCCGCGCCACGGCTTCTGGCAACTCGGGCTGTTCGCCATGCGCGAGTCGGAGCGCTCGTTTGCCTACATGCCCGAGGGCGTGGGCGGCTTCCCGCAGCGCGACGGCATCGTCGAGCGCTTCGACCTCTTCGTGCGCGAGAGCAAGGGGCAGCCCGGTATCAAATTCCTCGCGGGCGCGGTGTCGTATGTGCGCGACCAGTTGGGGCTTTCGGCGGGCGACTTCCTCTATGAGATGTGCGAAGGCATTCTCGCCTGCAATTACCCGGTGCCGGACCGCATGCTCAAGCTTTCGGAGATCATTGTCGGGCAGTACCTGCGCCGCGAGATGGTCGGCAAGCATCCGTTCGTCGGCGAGTTCGACGTGTTCGCCGTGGAAGGCGGCACGGCGGCCATGACGTACATCTTCAACACGATGCGCGAGAACTTCCTCATCAAGGCGGGCGACACCATCGCGCTCGGCATGCCGATCTTCACGCCGTACATCGAGATTCCGGAACTCAACGACTACCAGCTCAACGTGGTGCACCTGAACGCCACGGTGGAAAACAACTGGCAGTACTCGAAGAAGGAGCTCGACAAGCTGCGCGACCCGAAGGTCAAGGCGTTCTTCCTCGTGAACCCGAGCAACCCGCCTTCGGTGAAGATCGACGACGCGAGCCTCGAATACATTGCCGAGATCGTGAAGGAGCGTCCGGATCTCATCATCCTGACCGACGACGTGTACGGCACCTTCGCCGACAACTTCGTCTCGCTCTTCGCGCTCGCGCCGAAGAACACGATTCTCGTGTACTCCTATTCGAAGTACTTCGGCGCGACGGGCTGGCGTCTGGGTGCGATCGCCACGCATCGCGACAACGTGCTCGATCACACGCTCGCGAAGCTGCCGAAGGACGAGAAGAAGGAACTGCACAAGCGCTACGAGTCGATCACGACGGAGCCGGAGAAGCTCAAGTTCATCGACCGTCTGGTGGCCGACAGCCGTACGGTCGCGCTGAACCACACGGCCGGTCTTTCCACGCCGCAGCAGGTGCAGATGGTGCTGTTCTCGCTGTTCTCGCTCATGGACACGCCCGACGCGTACAAGAACGCGCTCAAGCGCCTCATTCGCAACCGCAAGCGCGCGCTCTTCGAGGAAATGGGCGTGCCCTACGGCGAGGGCGATCCGAACCAGGTCGACTACTACACGATCCTCGACATGGAATACATGGGCGAGAAGCGCTTCGGGCGCGAATTCGTCGACTGGCTGCTCAAGCAGGTCAAGCCGAACGAACTGCTGTTCCGTCTCGCGGAAGAGGCGCGCGTGGTGCTGCTGCCGGGCAAGGGCTTTGGCACGCCGCATCCGTCGGGCCGCGTGTCGCTCGCAAATCTCAACGAGTCGGACTATCGCAAGATCGGCCGCGCGGTGCGCAAGCTCACCGAGGAATACGTGCAGCGTTATAACGAGGCCACGGGCAAGAACCTCGATCCGACTGCGGTGAAGAAGTAAGCGCAGGCGGCGCGCCGCCGCAGCGAGTCTCCATACGTTTGAAGTCCGGGCCGCATCCGGCGTGGTTTGCCGGGTGCGGTTTTTTATTCGGCTTGTTGCCCGGCGGGCGTGCTGGCGCCGCTTGCGTGTTGTGCACCCTGCGCGGCGTGCACCCGCACGCTCTTGCGATGCAGCGCAACCGAAAGCGCCACGGCGGAAGCCGCCGCGATGGCGGCGAAGAGAAACACCGACCCATACCCGAACAGATTCGCCACGTAGCCTGCAAGCGGGCCGGTAATGCCCAGCGAGAGGTCGAGGAACACGGAGTAGGCCGAGAGCGCCGCGCCGCGGCTGGCGGGCGGTACGAGCCCGACCGCCTCGACGCCGAGCGCCGGGAACACGAGCGCGAAGCCGAAGCCGGTGAGCGCCGCGCCCGCGAGCGCGACTTGCGGCGTGGGCGCGAGCCACAGCAGCAAGAGGCCCGCGCATTCGCACGAGAACGAGACGATGGCGACGCGAAAGCCCCCGAAGCGCTTGATGGTGTTGGCGAACAACAGGCGCGCGCCGATGAACATCAGACCGAACACCGTGAGCGTGAACGCGGCGTTGGGCCAATGGCGCGCGGCGTAGAACAGCGTGATGAAGGTTGCGATGGAGCCGAAGCCCGCCGAGCCGAGCGCGAGGCCGATGCCGTGCGGCAGCACGCGCGTGAACACACTGCGGTACGACATGCGCTCGCCGTGCACGATCGGCACCGGCGCGATGGGGCGCGCAAGCCAGAAGCCCAGCGCGGCCATCGCGATGACCGAAATGCCGAGGATCCAGTAGCCGAGGGCATGCGCCATCACGACGCCCAGCGGCGCGCCGATCGCGAGTGCGCCATAGGTGGCGATGCCGTTCCACGAGATCACCTTCGCGTTGTGCGCGGTGCCCACGCGGCCGATGCCCCAGAGGATCGCGCCGGTGCCGCACAGGCTTTCGCCGCAGCCGAGCATCAGGCGGCTCACCACCAGCAGCGCGAGCGAGAGGCCGGGCCAGTGATCGACGAGCGTGCCGAGCAGCAGCAGCACGCCGCTCGCGCCGCAGATCGTCAGGCCGATCGTCACGGTTTTCTTGGGGCCGAGCGTATCCGCCGAGCGGCCGGCGAGCGCGCGTGAGCACAGCGTGGCGATGTACTGCACGCTGATCGCGGCGCCCGCGACCACGGTGCTGAAACCGAGGTCGTTGTGCACGTAGCCCGGCAGCACGGCAAGCGGAATGCCGATCGTCAGGTAGCAGAGGAAGGTGAAAAAGACGACCGGAATGATCTGCAGGGTCGTCGACGCGGCTTTGCGCGGGGGCGCCAAATCAGCGGACATGGGGAAAATGCGGATGGAAAACGGCGGGAAAGGCGTAATTGTCCCATGGAACCGGTTTTTATGCAGAAATTGAAAAGCCGTTCCGGCCGGCGGAACACGCGTTTTCTGCGCTGATTATGGCCTTTTGCGTCCGAGCGCCGGCCTGCGAAGATTCAGTCACATTGCGCGACGTTGGCGGCAATTCGCGCGGCAGCGGCGTGCTCGTCGGACCGTTCGTGCGGAGATATCGGCATCTGAACGGGTAATTAGTCAGTCGACTATGTCCGATATTCGCAAATTGGCTGCAAAATCGCGCAATCGAGACACTTCGACATAAGCACAGCCGCACCGCAGCACGCCGATTTATCGATCCAACGATATATTCCCCATGCTCCTCTAGCTATGGGTTGCCAATATTGGCAGTGATAGTTTTCGAACCGTCCACTCGAGCGGCACACGCCCTCTGCGAGCCGCAGCCAACGACGAGCCAGAAACCATGAGCCAGCCGATCCGCTTTTACCACCGCAACGCGATTCGCGAAGTCAGCGACGCGGGCGTCACCCGCACCGTTCTCCAGTACCTGCGCGAAGACGTGCGCTGCACCGGCACCAAGGAAGGCTGCGCCGAAGGCGACTGCGGCGCCTGCACGGTCGTGGTGGGCGAGCGCAACGAGGCGGGCGGTGTGAGTTTCAAGGCCGTCAACGCCTGCATCCAGTTCCTGCCGACGCTCGACGGCAAGGCGCTCTTTACTGTCGAAGACCTGCGCCAGCCCGACGGCTCACTGCACCCCGTGCAGCAGGCCATGGTCGACTGCCACGGCTCGCAGTGCGGTTTTTGCACGCCGGGCTTCGTGATGTCGATGTGGGCGCTCTACGAGAAGCATGGCCATGAGCGCGCGGGCCAGCCCAACCATGCTTGTGCCGCCAAGGGCGCGTGCAGCGTGCCTTCGCGCGACGAGATCGCCAATGCGCTCACGGGCAACCTGTGCCGCTGCACGGGATACCGGCCGATCCTCGACGCCGCCGAGCAGATGTTCCAGGCCGACGCGCCGAAGCAGCCCATCGACGTGAAGGCGCTCGCACAGACGCTCGCCACGCTCGAACGCATGGACACCTTCCACTACGAGAGCCGCGGCCAGCAGTACGACGCGCCGCGCACTGTCGACGCGCTCGCCGCGATCAAGGCCGCGCGCCCCAACACGCGCATTCTCGCGGGCAGCACCGACATCGGCCTGTGGGTCACTAAGCAGATGCGCGAGCTTGGCGACATCGTCTACGTGGGCCAGGTCGATGCGATGCGCCGCGTCGACGTGAGCGACGCGTGGATCGAGATCGGCGCGGGCGTGAGCGTCGAGCGCGGTTATGCGGAACTCGCGAAGCACTACCCGGAACTCGAAGAGATGTGGCAGCGCTTTGCCTCGCTGCCCATCCGCAACGCGGGCACGATCGGCGGCAACGTCGCGAACGGCTCGCCCATCGGCGACTCGATGCCGGGGCTCATCGCGCTCGGTGCGCGCGTGGTGCTGCGCGGGGGCGACACCGAGCGCGAAATGCCGCTCGAAGACCTCTACCTCGCCTACCAGAAGAAGGACATGGCCGAGCACGAGTTCGTGCTCGCGCTCAAGGTGCCCACGCGCACCGGCGCGCGCGCGAACCTGCGTTTTCGCACCTACAAGGTGTCGAAGCGCTTCGACTCGGACATCTCGGCCGTGTGCGCCGCCTTCGCCTATATCGCCGATGGCGACGTGATCCGCGAGCCGCGCATTGCGTTCGGCGGCATGGCCGCGACGCCGAAGCGCGCGAGCCACGCGGAAGGCCTGCTCGCCGACGCGCAGTGGCACGAAGCCACGGCCCAGGCCGCGATGATCGCGCTCGGCAAGGACTACGCGCCGCTGTCCGACATGCGCGCGACGAGCGACTACCGGCTCGAAGCCGCGAAGAACACGCTGTACCGCTTCTGGCTCGAAACGCGTCCGCATAACCCGCTTGCGCCGCAAGCGCTCAATGTACGCAACGTAGCCGCAGAAACCGCTTGAGACATTCAGGAATCGGAAAAGACATACGGAGAACGAGACAATGAACCAGCAAGCCGAACCGTTCCTGGACGAACTCAAGGCACGCGAGCCCTTCGCGCAAGTCCATGTATCGCGCCCGCACGAATCCGCGCATCTGCACGTGAGCGGCCGCGCCACCTATACCGACGACATTCCGGTCGTGGCTGGCACGCTGCACGCTGCGCTCGGGCTTTCGCAGAAGCCGCACGCCCGCATCGTTTCGATGAACCTCGCGAAAGTGCGCGCGACGCCGGGCGTCGTGGCGGTGCTCACGGCCGAGGACATTCCCGGCGTGAACGACTGCGGCCCGATCATCCACGACGATCCGGTGCTCGCCGATGGCGTCGTGCAGTACGTGGGCCAGCCCATGTTCATCGTCGTGGCGACGTCCCACGACACGGCGCGTCTCGCCGCCCGCCGCGCCGAGGTGCAGTACGAAGAGCTGCCCGCCGTGCTCACGGCGCAGCAGGCGCGCGCCGCGCAGCAGTCGGTGCTGCCGCCGATGAAGCTTGCGCGCGGCGAGGCGTCCACGCGCGCGGCGCGTGCCGCGCATCGGCATGAAGGCGAGATGCTGCTGGGCGGCCAGGAGCAGTTCTACCTCGAAGGCCAGATTGCCTACGCGGTGCCGAAGGACGACGACGGCGTGCACGTGTGGTGCTCCACCCAGCACCCGAGCGAGATGCAGCACCTCGTCGCGCATGTGCTGGGCGTCGCCTCGCACAACGTGCTCGTGGAATGCGGCCGCATGGGCGGCGGCTTCGGCGGCAAGGAATCGCAGTCGGGCCTCTTTGCCTGCTGCGCCGCGCTCGCCGCCTGGAAGCTCCTGTGCCCCGTGAAGCTGCGCCCCGACCGCGACGACGACATGATGGTCACGGGCAAGCGCCACGATTTCCACTACACGTACGAAGTGGGCTACGACGACCAGGGCACGATCGAAGGCGTGTCGGTCGACATGACCTCGCGCTGCGGCTTTTCCGCGGACCTTTCCGGCCCGGTGATGACGCGCGCGGTTTGCCACTTCGACAACGCCTACTGGCTGCCCGACGTGTCGATCGCCGGTTTCTGCGGCAAGACCAACACGCAGTCGAACACGGCGTTTCGCGGCTTCGGCGGCCCGCAGGGCGCGTTCGCGATCGAATACATCATGGACGATGTGGCGCGCACGCTCGGCCTCGATTCGCTCGACGTGCGCCGCCGCAATCTCTATGGCAAGACGCAGAACAACGAGACGCCCTATGGCCAGGTCGTGGAGGACAACGTCATTCACGAGCTGATCGACGAGCTGGTGGAAACGAGCGGTTATCGCGCGCGGCGCGCCGCGATTCGCGAATTCAACGCGAACAACGACGTGCTCAAGAAGGGCATCGCGCTCACCCCGGTCAAGTTCGGCATCGCGTTCAACGTCACGCACTTCAACCAGGCGGGCGCGCTCGTTCACATCTACACCGACGGCTCGGTGCTCGTGAACCACGGCGGCACCGAAATGGGCCAGGGACTGAACACGAAGGTCGCGCAGGTCGTGGCGCATGAGCTGGGCATCGAGTTCGACCGTGTGCGCGTGACCGCCACGGACACGAGCAAGGTCGCGAACACCTCCGCCACGGCGGCATCGACTGGCACCGACCTGAACGGCAAGGCGGCCCAGGACGCCGCACGCCAGCTGCGCATGCGCCTCGCCGCGCTGGCGGCGACCACGTACGGCAAGGGTGAAATCAGCGCCGCCGACGTGGGCTTCGCCAACGAGTCCGTGATCGTGGGCGAGACGATCGTGCCGTTCGAGACGCTGGTGTCGAAGGCCTATCTTGCGCGCGTCCAGCTCTGGTCCGATGGTTTCTACACCACGCCCAAGCTGTACTGGGATCAGGCCACGCTGCGCGGACGGCCGTTCTACTACTACTCGTATGGCGCGGCGGTATCGGAAGTCGTGATCGACACGCTCACGGGCGAAATGCGTGTGCTGCGCGCCGATGCGCTGCACGACGTGGGCGCGTCGCTGAATCCGGCGCTCGACGTGGGCCAGGTGGAGGGCGGCTTCATCCAGGGCATGGGTTGGCTCACCACGGAAGAGCTGTGGTGGAAGCCGGACGGCAAGCTCATGACGCACGCGCCGTCCACCTACAAGATTCCGACCGTGAACGACACGCCGGCCGAATTCAACGTGCGGCTCTTCAAGAACCGCAACGCGGAGGACAGTATCCACCGCTCGAAGGCCGTGGGCGAGCCGCCGCTGTTGCTGCCGTTCTCGGTGTTCTTCGCGATTCGCGACGCCGTGGCGAGCGTGGCCGACTACCGCTTCAATCCGCCGATGAATGCGCCGGCCACCGCCGAGGAAATCCTCAAGGGCGTGCGCGCCGTGCGGACGATGGCGCGCGAGGGGGCTGCGAAATGAATCGCCATCCTGAACATTGCGTGCGCGTCGATGCGCATCTGGACAAAGCCGGGCGCGTGATCATCGGCCGCCGCAGCACGCCGGTGCCGCACTACGGGCCGATGCACATCGTCCTGTTCGGCGCCGGCCACGTGGGCCACGCGCTCGTCACGCTGCTCGGTATGCTGCCGTGCGTCGTGCAGTGGGTGGACGAGCGCGACGAACTGTTCCCCGACGAGGTGCCCGCCAACGTGCAGATCGAGGCGACGGACACGCCGGCGGCCATCGTCGACGAAGCGCCGGCGGGCGCTTACTTCCTCGTGATGACGCACAATCACGCGCTCGACTTCGAGCTGACCGAGCGCATCATGCGGCGGCGCGATTTCGCGTGGTTCGGCCTCATCGGTTCGAAAACGAAGCGCGTGAAGTTCGAGCGGCGGCTCATGGAGCGCGGCTTGGAAGCGCAGCGCATGGACGAGATGACGTGCCCGATCGGCGTGACGGGGATCGTCGACAAGGCGCCTTCGTCGATCGCGGTGGCGGTCGCCGCGCAACTCATGCAGATGCGGGTGGCGCAGCGCCCGGCGGTGGTGAGAACGGTCGCGCTCGAGCGCGCCTGATCACAATTTCCTCGCAAGCGAAACGGGCGTCGCACAGGCCGTTTTTTTGTTAGGTTATCAAATCAATGTAACGCAGACTGAGGCGATTCGTTAGTGCATCTGCTGCAATGGTTTTGATTAACTCAGCATGATTCAAACCATATTTGCTAGTCATTTGAAAACGAGTAGTGGTCCCACTTCAAACGTCTCGATTTGCGCAGTACGTTGCGCGTTGGCGGGCCGCATGGCGGCCTGGGATTCGACAAATTTATCGATACGCCTATTGGCTATGCCATCTGGCGAAATGGTGATCCGCCGCTATAGACGTAGCGACTGTCTGACTTATCTCGGTCTTGTCTACAGCAGGGCACAGTTCCAGAACGCTTTTCAGGCCGATAAGTGCAGCGTCGGAGTCGGCTGGCGTCTCCCGCTGATGGCACGAGTCCGTCATACACGCTCGTGCCTTGCGTCGTGCCTACGAGTGGTCCGCGATGTGTTACGCTGGCCAGCGCAGTTCAACCGCCTGCCTTGTCACGGAGCGATGTTCGTCGAACAATCCCGCGTTGCTTGCCTCTGTGAATCAGCAACCTCCCCTGACAGTTAATGTTTGTCGCGAAGCGACACCCGGCACCATTGATAGACCAACACCCCCTTACCAATCCCAGCCCGGTAGGATGTGCATGTTGACAGGTCGAGTGTGAAGCCATTGCGCTCAAACATCGACGCAGCAGACGCAAGATCGGCTCGATTCTCCGCTGCAATATCGCGCACGTCGTCGACGCGCAGACCGAGTTCACAGGTGTTGCCATCTGTCGCTGAAGATACGACCGCGGCATGCAAGCGCAGCCGCGTTATAGTCCATCGCAGTGCATTGCAGCCTGCTTTGCCACGCGTTAGTCCTAGCCTACCCACGATCCTGTTCACGGCCGCAATATTGTCGACACGCCAGTTGTACTCGCCGTCGGTCAATGCATAGATCGGCCCGCCGCGCTGTCTTGCCAACTCGCGCATGCGCTCACTGAATGCGGGTGTGCCCGGGAAACTGCTCTCAATTTGCATGAACGCGACCTTGTCGGGAAACAGCGTCGCAAGCCAAGCCCACGCGCGCGAGCGGGTCGCTGCAAGTACTACTGTTGTCCGTTGTGGCTCGGCGATTGAAGGCACTTCGGCGTGCCAAAGCGGATCGGACCAGCCCTCGTGTCCCCAAGTGCGGGCACCTCCAACCACGACGACGGCGCTCGCGGTAATGATCAGCCAGCCAGCGAGATGGCGCGCCGGGCGATTCGGGAGCAGTTGGTGCAGCAGCACCCATACGACGAGCGGCACCAGTACCTCAATCGCCGCGATGTAGCGGTAGACGCTGAAGCCCTCCATCCAGACAAGATAGCCAAGCGCCACGAACAGCACGACAAATTGCGCGCGCGCGTCAAGGTTTGAGGCAACCTCGCGTCGCGAGATCATCCGTATCGCGCGTCCCGTAACCCACAGCCAGAATAAAACATATACGACTGGCCAGATGATCTGCCGGATTGATATTTCACCGAGCCTGTGCGAATTGAGCGAGAAGATGAACGGCCAAAATGCGGTGTCGAACCAACCATGCGGCCGCCAACGCGCGTCGCCCATCGCATCGGGCCGGGCGAGAGGATTTGGGAAGTACGCCCCGAACTGCGGGTATAGTGGATTGCCAAACGTCCGCCACATCTCGAACAGCCAGTAGCCGCCGGTTGCCGAAAAGCCCAGCAAAACACCCAGACCGAACAGAACCGCGAGACGCAACTTGACGACGGCGTACCTCGGATAAAACAATAGCGCCACGCACATCGCGACAGCATAGACGGCATTAGTGAGTTTCAGGCCCACACCTAAGCCAACGACGACACCACTGGCGACGACAATCGCCACCGTACGTACTGCCCACATACCTAGCTGTTGCCACCCGGATACGAGCATCAGCAAGCCACCGAGGCTGAAAAGTGCTGTCGTATCGTCGCCCATCGAATTGCCCAGCCCGGACAGAAAGTTCGCCGTGAGACACCCTGCCAGCGCAAGCAGCAGCGGCACGCGATGACGATCTCCTTCAGGCAGATCTGGTAGAACCCTTTGTGCGATGCCCAGTATGAAAACGAAGCTGAGGCCATGCAGCGCACCCATGAGGAACCCCACTAGCCGCGAAGGTAAATGGGTGTTCGCTAGATAGAACAGCAGGTCAAGGAGCGGGTTGAAGTAGGACTGGATGCCCGCGGGCGCGAGGTCAATCAGCAGCTTGTCGTGTAGCCGCGCATATGGGTTGTACATGTGGTAGTTGTACAGGTCCGGGTTCGCGTCGGCACCGAGCCAGAGTGAGTACAGACCGAAGCAGATTGGCACGAGCATGCGAGCCATGGCAATCGAACGCGGCGTATTTAAGTCGATCGCACGACGGCGCGCGAATGTCTCGAGAGAGCTCGAGTCGATCTTTGACATGTTCATCGTTGTTGTCGGTAACGGGAAGCACACCAGCGGGCGGACGCGAAGTTCACGGCGAGGTCTACGAGAGACTGGATAAGCTGTCCATGCTCAGTCTTCTTCCTGTCCTTGGGATCGAGCGATTATACGGCGGGCTGGTGGGCTTGCCGCTCCTGCGCCGTCCCACTGAACTCCTGTGGGATGTAGAGTCGTGCCTGATCAATAGCGATCGCAGCGATTCGGGATCGGCGAGCGAGTTGAGTTGGCCGAAGAGCGGCGTGAGGTGCGTGCGCGCCGCCCCGAGGCTTTGGCAAGCGACATTGAAAACCGCGCCGTTTGGCGCCGTCGCGAGAGCCCAGTCCCAGACGTTCTGCATGCCCTCGTAGACGCCTAGGATAACCTTCCCGCCTCTCATCGGTACAGCTTGAGCGAGATGTCCGCAATGACGTCCTTGAGTGCACCCCGGCCCGCGCGTATCCGAGATGCATGGCGCCCGCGCCGTTGACGGACAGGACCGCCCAGAGGCTTTAGTCCTGAAATTGGGCGATCCACGTATCAGCGAACGCGGCGGCGCTTTGATCATCGCGCTCTATGTAGGTGCCATTGGCACGCTTCACCGACAACAGGCGATTAACCTGTCCCTGCTTTTATGGCTTACCGATCGTGGATTTGGGGGGGCCTTTTGAAGTGTTTCAAGAGCGACTTCCAGCGATGTGCGGATAGCGCCCCTTGGCACGCCAGGTTGAAACTACTTTCGGTAAGATAGCTCCTTCCAAAATGCTGCCGCGAGGAAGGAATTGGCGATCGGAAAGCTCAGGTCAGTTCAGGTTCTGCGCGCGTTCGCTGCGCTCGGCGTCGTTGCGTTCCACACGAGTGGACCGGTAATTCGACAGGGATGGAGCGCTCACGCATTTCAGGCCATAACGCGCTATGGCCTCGCCGGAGTAGATGTCTTTTTCGTTATTTCCGGACTAGTCATGGTACTGGTTACACATGGCAAAGCAAATGGCACTGCCACCGCCTCGCAGTTCGCGCTTTCACGCCTACGTCGCATTGTCCCCATATACTGGCTACTCACCGCGCTGATGCTCGTCTTGGCAAATGTCGCGCCATCAATGTTCGCCCGACACTACCCGATCTGGCACATCGTCGCTTCGTTTCTGTTCCTCCCCGCCCGTGATCCGAGTGGTCTGATTGCGCCCGTTCTCAACGTCGGATGGACGTTGAACTATGAGATGCTGTTTTACGCATTGTTCGCGTTCGCATTGGTGTTTACGCGGTTCAGACTGATAGTGGTGACCATGATTCTGGTTGCGCTATCGCTTTGCGCGTTGTTGCCTCGCGAAGGCGTCGTCCATACGTTCTATACGAGCCCGACGATGCTCGAGTTCTGCTACGGGTGCTTTATAGGCCATCTGCTTGTGACAGGACGCCGCCTTTCGGCGTCGATCGGAGCGGCCTTCTTGATCGCGACGCTAGCAATACCAGCGGTGTTGGGCGTCAAGATGACTGATCTCAACAGGTTCATCACTTTCGGTCTGCCTGCGCTTTCTCTCGCCTGCGTGTTTGTGGCCATGGAATCGAAAATACGATGGTCGGGGCTACTGCAAAGAATCGGCGACGCGTCATACTCGCTGTATCTGACTCATATATTCATCATACCGGGCGTAGTGTGGGGGTTCGCGCGAGTCGATGAGCGACACCAGATTCCCGGCAATTTCGTCTGTGCTGTGATCGTCTTGTGCTCGGTGGCAGTTGGATGGCTGGTTTATGAAACAGTTGAGAAGCGGTTGCTTCGCGCAATGCCGACAATTGGGGAACGGCGTGCTGGCCAGCAACTGACAAAAGGTGGGTGAGTTCGAGTCCCGCCTCGAATTCGCTTCGTAATTTTTAAGGAGCCCTCGCCAGAAAGGATCTGCGGCCGAATCCTTTCCATTAATTGCGGCGCATCACAAGGGCCGCTGTGGCTATCGGCGGATCACGGCAGCTATTCGAAACGCTGGTCGATGAGGCGAATCAACGATGTGATGCTTGCGAAGGTCTCGGGCAGTTGGCGAGACTGACGTCAGCGCGACGCTTAGCAGGTTGCTGAAATACCTTCCGGGAGGGCTTCACAAAAAATTCCCGACCTCATAGGAAGTCCTGCATGCCGCTCGCGCGACTCCGGTAAGGGGTAGGTCACCCCTGAAAACTGCTTCTAAGCACCCTGCAAAACGGTATTTTAGCAACCTGTTAGTTCTATGCTCGGGCGCAGTGCGGTGAAAGTCGCATGCTGCGTTCCTCAGGGGCCCCGCTGCCGTAAAGGCAATGGGGCTATCCAAAACCACAAGCGCATTAAATTCAAACTAAAAGGGTGGGTCCTGTGCGATACAGGACCGAGCCCCAAGGTAACCTTGAGTCTGGAACTGTCCAACTTCGCGGGGTCGGTTTAGCGGGGCGCCCGTATCGCTTTGCTGGAAGCGAATGGCGCAACCGCGCGTTGGTTCAGGCCGCTTCGAGCGGCGGCGTGGGCGTCGCTTCGCTGGCCGCGTTCGCGGCCTTCTTCGCCCCGGCGCGCTTCGTGTCGCGCTCAGTGGTCAACGCTCCCGACACCGCTTCGATCAACCCGCGCAGCCATCCCACATCGCTTGGCCGGTCCGGCTGCGGATGCCACATCTGGTAGCAGTGAATGCGCGGAAACGCGAACGGCGTCTCGACGACGGCGATGGGCATGAGCCTCGCGTAATGCTGCGCGAAGCGCCGTGTCGTCGTGAAGATCAGATCCGATTGCAGCAAGACCTGCGGCACGAGCCCGAAGTAGGGCAGCGTCGCGACGATGCGGCGCTCGGCTTTCGCCTTCGCAAACCCCAGATCGATCGCGCTCGCATGCGAGCCCGTATAGGGCGTGGGCGCGAGATGGGGCGCGGCGAGATACGCCTCGCGCGTGAGTTCGCGGCGCGCGAGCGGATGATCCGCGCGCATCATGCAGACGACCTTGTCGGAGAAGAGGTCGCTGCGCGCGAAACGCGCCTCGGGCTTCGGCCAGTTGCCGATCACGATGTCGAGCTCGCCCGAGTCCAGCGCGCCGTGATGGTCGAGCGTGGGCGAGAGCGAGAGGATTTCCAGCCGTGCCGCCGGCGCCGTCTCGCGAAAGCGCGCGATCAGCGTCGGCATGAAGAAGTCGTTGAGGTAGTCGGGGGCGGCGAGGCGGAACGTGCGCTTCGAGCGCTCCGGGTCGAAGTCGCCGTGCGGCGTGGCGACGAACTCCACGTCGCGCAGCACGCGCTGTGCGTGCTGCAACAGCGACTCGCCGTACTCGGTCGGCACCATGCCGGCCTTGCCGCGCACGAGGATCGGATCGCCCAGGATCTCGCGCAGCCGGCGCAATGCCGTGCTGATGGCGGGCTGGGTCTGGTTCAGGCGCAGCGCGGCCTGCGTGACGCTGCGCTCGACCAGCAGTGTGCGCAGCACGCGCACCAGCCAGATGTCGAGGGTGAGGGCGTTATCGTCGTCCATGGGGTGTGGCGGGCAAGGGCGCGTGCGCGCAGACGCACATCGTTGCGCGCACGGATTCACCCGTAACCATATGCCTGCTCGCGCGCCACCGCCATAGGGCGCGCGACATGACCGGCATCAGAAGGGCGCGCTTTGGATGGTTCCGCGGCGCGTTGCCCGTCACTCGGTAACCGGCTTCGCGAGCCCCGAGGGCAGCGTGCTGATGCGCTTAACCTCGCGCGAGTCGAGCCAGTTCGGGCTGCGCGCGCAGTAGAGCACCATCGGCAAGGCGTCCTCGCCCCAGAAGAGCTGCTTGTTCATCCAGAAGGTCGGCACGCCGAACACGCCCATTGCGATCGCGTCGTTGGTGTTGCGGCGTAACTGCGCGCGCACGGCTTCTTCCTCGATCAGCGACTCGGCGTGTGGAATGCCCACACGCTCGCAAAGCTGCTCGAAGCCCTCGTCGCTCGACGGGTCACGCCCCTCGCGCCAGATGAAGCGGAAAATCTCGCGCACGCACGCGAAGTCGCCGCCCGCCGCGATGGCGAGCAGCATCGGCCTGACCGAGTCGAACGGGTGCGCGGGCGGCATCTTGAACGGAATGCCGAGCTGCTCGGCGCGAAAGAGCGCGTGCCGGTACGTGAAGACGCGCTTGGCCGGGACCGCGGAACCGAACGGCTGGCCCCAGTGCCGGTATAGCTCGGAAAGCAGCACGGGCGTCGGCACGAAGTCGAAGCCGGGCCACTTGTCATGCTGTTCCAGCAACAGATACGAAAACGGCGACACGAAGTCGTAGAACCAGGCCGGCTGGCTGGCGTCGATGCCGTCGATCATGCTGTTCCTCCGCTCTTGGGCGATATCCGGACCATTGCTTGCATGGCCTATTGTTCGGTTCAAAATGCGTGCAGCGGCGCTAATGCGTGCGCTCGCCTGTTTCATTGCCGCCGCTTTCGTTTGCATGGCTCGCCTCTGTCCCCGCTGTGCCTGCGTCGTTGCCACCGCCTTGCGGCGCCTCTGCCGCTTCGGCGCTTTGCGCTGTCTGCTCCTCTTCAGCACCAACGCCTGCGTCCGGCGCTTCGCGCGTGCCGGAGAGGCGCGCGCGCACGAAGCCGATATGCTCGCGCAGCACGTAGAACTGTTCCGCATAGGCAAGCGGCATTTTCATGCCGTTCACCGACTCCTCGATCTTGTCGAGCTGGCGGATCAGCGCGCGGCGCTCGGTGGACGAGTTGTCGGCCATCGCGGCGCGCTCGAGTGCGATGAGCGAGCCGTACCAGCGGTAGATGCGCGATTTTACCCGCCAGGCGTAGAGCGAAGGCACGATCCGCATGCCCGGAATCAGCACGACGATGATCGGCACGAGCAGCACCACGAGCCGGTCGGCGAGGCTCGCTACCCAGAAGGGCAGCACGCGGTAGAGGAAGCTCTTGCCCGACTTGTAGTAGCGCGCGGCGTCGGCGCTGATCGGGAAGTCCTGGGCGCGCGGCGCGGGGAATTCGCCGGCGCGCTGCAGCAGTGTGGAGCGGCCGTGCACTTCCTTGGCCGCTTCGATCAGGAGGTCGGAGAGCGCGGGATGCAGCGAGTCACGCGCGACCAGCTCGGCCGTGGGCGCAATGAAATGCAGGGGAGCTGCCGGCAGGTTGCGGCCGAAGTCGAACGCGCCCATCGGGATCGTGATGGCCGTGAGGTACGGAAAGCGCCGCGCGTAGGCGTCGGCCTGGACGAAGTCGAAGAAGCGCACGCCCGGCATGCGCATGAGGCGTCCCATGACGGGCGGCTGCGCGGAGTCGCCCGCGAGAATGGCGACGTCGATCTTGCCTGCCACGAGTTCGCGCGCGGCGTCGTCGCCGGAAAGCGGCAGGAGCTTCGTCGCGCCGCCGGGCTCGATGCCGTTCGCCTTGAGCAGGTTGAGCGCAAGCTCGCGCGTGCCGCTGCCCTCGGCGCCGATGGCGATGCGCTGGCCTTCGAACTGCGAGAGGCGCGTCGCGACGGGGCCGTGATAGAACACCACGAGCGGCACGTAAGCCACGCTGCCGAGCGAGACGAGGCCGCCTGGCACCCCGCTCGCGAGGCCGTCCTGCACGAATGCGACGTCGACGTTCGACTTCGGGTCGGCGAGACGCTGCAGGTTCTGCGCCGAGCCCTCCGATTCGAGCACGTTCAGCGTGATGTTGTTGCGCGCGAGGATGGCCTTGTACTTTTCCGCGGCGTTCCAGAAGGTGCTGCCCTTGGGCCCGGCGCTCATGGTGAGCGTGTTGGGCGGCGCAGGCTGGATAAGGCGCACCGCGAGCCAGATGGCCGCCGCGCTCACGAGCAGGATGGGACCGAACGTGACGGCCAGGTCGCGCCACGAGATCGCCACGAAACGCGCGACGAGACGGGGAGGAGGTTTGCGGCCGGTACGGGACTTCATCGGGGTGGGGCGGGCCTCGGGTGGTTCGGGGGAGTGCGGGTCGGGTCCGCGTCGGGTCCGGCGCTGGCGCCGGGTCGGCTCAGGCGCGCGTGCCGCGCGGGCTCTGTGGAGCCGATGGTACATGAGAATCGGCGTTGCGGCGGCATGCTCGCGTGGCTCGCCAAACACCTTGAGCGCATGCTCCATGCGCCTGCGCTAAACTCTTTGCGCTTGTGGCGCTGCCAGGCTAAATTGTGATTCGCCTGCCGCGCCTCGCATAACAAACACGAAACGGGCGCAGACCTGTCCGGGCGGGCTTAAGAAGTCGTGTAATTCGAAGCCGTGTAATTCGACGTCCTTTCATCCTTGCCTCTCGCATCGCGTCCAGACCCTGGCCGTGTACGTGCGTATTGCACGCCGTGCGCTGTCATCGGTAGTGGTAACGAAGCCGTCAGACCGTGGCTGACGGGCGGCCTTCGAGCCGTCCGCTGGCAAGGCAGGCGGTCCTATTCCAGGCAACACCCGCAACAACGCGAAGACACAAGGAGAAAACATGAAATCGGTCGCTATTCTGAAGACGCTGGGCGCGGCACTGTGCCTGTCGGTGGCTTGCAGCGCGTCGTACGCGCAGGACGAGTCGGCAAGTGCTCCCGCCGCCACCATGGCCGCTCCGGCCACCTCGGCCAAGAAGGCCGACCGCAAGCTGGGCTACACGGTGCGCAAGGCGCTCTCGAAGACCCAAGGCCTCGACGTTTCCAGGCTCAACGTGCGCTCGCACGGTGGCGCGGTCACACTGACCGGCACGGTGCCGGATCAGGGCCAGATCGACAAGGCTGGAGAAGTCGCGAAGGGTGTGCCTGGCGTGACGTCGGTGTCGAACAAGCTGACGGTCAGAGTGGAGCAATAAACGCAGCAACGCGCCCTGGAAACGGGGCGCCTGCGCTCAAGCAACAGCAAAAAGCCCGGCCGCTACAGGCCGGGCTTTTTTTGTGCGCATAGGTCTGGCAGGCGTACGGTTGGCGTGGGCTTGGGGGCAGTTATCGCTCGAAGCCGGCAGCTTGTACGCGTAGCGCGTGAACCTGCAGCCCGCAAACGCAAGCGGCATGCGATTGCGTTATGTTGCACTGCGGCCGCCAAAATGTAGCTTGACACACAGTCTTCCCGCCGTTGGGGGTATACCGTGGGTATCGCGCGTCTTTCCCGAGGTCGAGCGCGGCCTCATCGCTGGGAAGCTGGAAATCGCCATGACCATTCATACCTATACCGACTTGCCGCTCGTCGACCGCGCGGCCTTCGAGCTGGCCTGTGCGCGGCACGGCTTCGCGCCCATGCAGTTCGACATTCGAGGCGAAGCCGATCCCAACGACCCGGAGCATGGCGACATGCTGATCGTGCGGCGCGGCGCGTGGGCGCAGGCTTACCGCATCGACGCCCGCGGTCAATGGCTGCGCCAGTTCGAGGTCGATCTCAACGGGCGGTTTTTCCGCCAGGCGCCCCACTCCTAAAGCGCACGAGGTGCGCGGCGAGTGTGGCGTGCGCCGCGTTCAGGAGAGCACGAGCCGCACGCCCACGAGTGTGAGCGTCGCGGCGAGCAGCACGCGCAGCAGCTTCTCGGGCGCCTTGGAGGAGAGCAGGCTGCCGATCGCGATGCCGGGCAGCGAGCCGCACAAGAGCGAAAGCAGCATGTGCCAGTCGATCGAGCCGAGCAGCCAGTGGCCGGCGCCCGCGAGGAGCGTGAGCGGCACGGCGTGCGCGACATCGGAGCCGACGATGCGCACGGTGGGCAGCGCCGGGTAGAGCAGCAGCAGCACGGTCACGCCGATGGCGCCCGCGCCCACCGAGGTCAGCGAGACGAGCACGCCGAGCACCGCACCCGTGAGAATCGTGAAAAAGAGCGTGCGCGCTTCGCCCGGCCCGTGGCGGTGGCGCGAGGCGAACGCAGCGAGCTGCGGGCGAAAAATCAGCGCCACGGCCGTAACGAGGAGCGCCGCGCCCAGCACGGCCTGGATCAGATGCCCGGCGCGCGGCGTGTCCATGCCATAGCGGTGCAGCAGGATCAGCGTGATCGTCGCGGCGGGCACGCTGCCGGCCGCGAGCCGCAGCGTCACGCGCCAGTCCACCGAACCCTTGAGCCCATGCACGAGCGTGCCCGCCGACTTGGTCGCGGCCGCATAAAGCAGGTCGGTGCCGACTGCCGTGGCCGGGTGCACGTGGAAGAGGAGGACCAGGATCGGCGTCATCAGCGAGCCGCCACCCACGCCGGTCAGGCCGACCAGAAATCCGACGAACAGGCCGGACAGCGAATACAGCAGATCGATATGGGGGAAGGACATCGCGCGCGAGGAGGCCGGTTCAGGGGGCTACGCCGTCGCCTGCCGCGTTGAGAACAGCGCGCGCCGTAAGCGGCGCGTCAGGCTGGACAACGGCCAAGGGTGGCGGCGAAAATCCGCTATTGTCGCAAAACCGGCGGCTTGGCGCAGGGTTAAGCGAAATCGGGTGCATTCCGCCTGACTTTCAATTGCCTTCGCAAGGACCCAGGGGCGATGCGGGCCAGGTGCCGGCTCGCAGCTTCACGTGCCTTCAGCGTATCTTCTCGCGCAGGCACGTGCCGAACAGCGCCGCGCAGGACTGGCGCCACCATAATCAGAATCCGACATGAATCCCGGCATCCTCTACGCGTTCGCTGCATTCGTTCTCTGGGGGCTCTTCCCCATCTACTTCAAGACGCTGCACCAGATCCCCGCGCTCGAAATGCTCGCGCATCGCATGGCGTGGTCGCTCGTGTTCGTGATCGCCGTGCTCGTCGTGCGCCGCCACTGGCGCTGGTTTGGGCCCACGCTGCGCGACCGCCGCCTGCTCGGGCGTTTCGTGGCGAGCGCCGTGCTGCTCTCGGCCAACTGGGGCACCTATATCTGGGCCGTCAACGCCGGGCACATCGTCGAGGCGAGCCTCGGCTATTTCATCAATCCGCTCATCAACGTGCTGTTCGGCTATGCGTTCCTGCGCGAGCGCCTGCGCCCGCTGCAATGGGCCGCCGTGGCGCTGGCCACCGCGGGTGTCGTGTGGCTCACCTGGCAGAACGGCGCGCCACCCTGGATCAGTCTCGCGCTCGCCGTGACCTTCGGCGGCTATGCGCTCTTGCGCAAGACCGCGCAGCTCGGCGCGCTCGAAGGCCTCGCGCTCGAAACGGTTCTGCTCTTTCCCGTTGCGATCGTTTATCTGACGATCGTGGGCCTCGCGGGCGCGAGCCACTTCACGCATGCCTCGCGCGGGCTGCAACTGCTGCTCGCGGCCTCCGGCCCGATCACGGCGATTCCGTTGCTCCTCTTCGGCGCGGCCGCGCGGCGCATTCCGCTGTCGATGCTCGGTCTGATCCAGTACGTCACGCCCACGCTGCAGTTGCTCACCGGCGTGCTCATTTACGGGGAGCCGTTCGGCGCGGTGCGCGCCGTGGGTTACGGCGCGATCTGGGTCGCGCTCGGCGTGTATTCGCTCGAAGGCGTACGCAGCCTCGTGGCCGCGCGGGAGCGACGCGCGGCGTGAGGAGGCTGAGCGGCGCTGCGCTGTCGGGCATTGGCTGACCTGCCGGCGGCGCGGTAGGATGCCGGGACGACGGGCTGCACGGTCGCGGCGAATCGCGTGCGGGTTGCGCGATGCAGTTGCGCGAATCAGTCGCAACCCGCAGTGCCTTAACCCGCAGTCAATCCTCAGTGGAGTGCCCCGCGCATGAGTATCGAAGCCGTTCGCCGGTTCGAGGAAGAATTCGCACCGCGCATTGCGGCGAAGCTGGCGAAACAATTCGGCCCCTCGGTGCACGTCGATGTCGTGCCCAACGCCGGGCACGGGCACCCTACGCGCGTGCGTCTGCGCGGCGTCGCGAACGAGCACCGGCATCCGTATGTGTATCCGCTGAACGTCGCACTGACCTGGGACGCCGAGGAGGTCGAGCGCCTCATGGAGCCCGGCGGCGAAGCGCGCTTCGAGCACTACCTCGAAGCGACCGGGCGCAAGCTGGCGTCATGGGAGTCGGCGCGCTCTGTCGATTTCGCTTCGCGCACGCAAGGCGAGCCGGAGGTGCTGCTAGGCGGGCTCGATTTCGAGGGCTAGATCGAAGAGTAAGTGCGCGAGCGCCGTAGCCCTCGAGTTTCATCAGCCGCGCGCAGCCCGCGTGAGCCACTCGCGGCCCTTGAGCATGCCCCACCAGTAGAAGCTCGGCAGCACGCTTGCCTTGAGCAGCCACATGAGGCGGCGCGGCCGCGTGGGGTCGAGCGGGAAGGTCGGCAAGAGACGCCCGCCATATCCGAACTCGGCCAGCACGACCTTGCCCTTCTCCACGGTGAGCGGACACGAGCCGTAACCGTCGTAGCGATACGCCAGCGGCGCGCCCGCGCGCGCGGCGAGCAGGTTCTCGGCCACGATCACGGCTTGCTTGCGCGCGGCCGCCCCGGTCTTGGCGTTCGGCGCGGAGCACACGTCGCCGAGCGAAAACACGTTCGGATAGCGCGGATGCTGGAGCGTGGCGTGATCGACTTCGCACCAGCCGGCTTCGTCGGCGAGCTGACTGTCGCGGATGAAGTCGGGCGCAACCTGCGGCGGCACGGCGTGCAGCATGTCGAAGTGCTTTTCCACACGCGTGACGTTGCCGTTCGCATCCTTCACTTCGAAGGTGGCGATACGCGCCGGGCCGTCCACGGCCACGAGATTCGATGAGAACGCGAGGTTCGCGTGGTAGCGCTTCACGTACTCCATGAGCGGCGGCACGAAGGTCGCCACGCCGAACAGCACGGCGCCCGCGAGATTGAACTCCACGTTGACCTTACCGAGCACATCCTGGCGTTGCCAGTGGTCGCACGCGAGGTACATGGCCTTTTGCGGCGCGCCCGCGCACTTGATCGGCATGCCGGGCTGGCTGAAGAGCGCCGTGCCGCCCTTCATCTGCTGCACGAGCTGCCAGGTGTAGGGCGCGAGGTCATAGCGATAGTTCGAGGTCACACCGTTCTTGCCGAGCGTTTGCGTGAGGCCCGCAATGCGCTCCCACGCGAGCCGCAGTCCCGGCGCCACGATGAGCTGGCGGTAGGCTACGCGCACGCCGCTGTCGAGCTGCACGACGTTCGCGTCCGGCTCGACGCGCGTGGCGGCCGCGCGGAACCACTTCACGCCCGCGGGCATGACGCTCGCCATGGGCCGGCGCGTTTTCGTCACGTCGTACGCGCCGCCGCCGACCAGCGTCCACGCGGGCTGATAGTCATGGTGATCGCTCGGCTCGACAATGGCGATTTTCAGGCTCGGCTCGCGGCGCAAGAGGCTCGCGCTGACGGCGATGCCCGCTGTGCCGCCGCCGATCACGACGACGTCCCAGGTTTCGCCTTCCCACGCGCAGGCCGCCGTCGCGGCGCGCGCGGCGTTCGCGGCTTGCGTGGCCTGGGTGGGTGCGCCTTGCTGCGCGAGCCGATAGAGGCTCGTGGCGCGGTTGCCGCTGCGGCAGTACGCGAGCACGGGGCCGGGCAGGTCGATCAGCAACTGGGCGAAGCGCGCAGCGTCGTCGGCGGTGATCTGGCCGGGCTTCACCGGCAGATACGCGAACTGCAGACCGAGCTGCGAGGCCGTGGCGCGCAGCGCCTGCGACGTGGGTTGCGCGTCGCCGCCCTCACCATCGGGCCGGTTGCTGATGATCGAGCGATAGCCCGCCGCCTGGATGGCGGCGAGGTCGTCGGGCGTGATCTGGTCGGCGCTCGCGAAGCGCGCGTCGTGTTGCGTGATTTGCATGTCGTTTTGGTCCCGAGGCTGGTGCGGCGTAGTGCTGCTTTATTGCGGTTTGGTGCTGATTGTTGTGGCTTCTTGCGAGCGGCGGCGGCGCTCCAGCACGGCGTAAATCGCCATGCCCGCGAGCATGGCGGCGACGAAGAGCCAGGCGCGCGGCTGGCCGCCACCCGCGGCGACGAGCGCGGGGCCGGGGCAGAAGCCCGCGAGTCCCCAGCCCGCGCCGAACAGCAAGGCGCCGCCGACCAGCCGGCCATCGATTCGCCGCGACGCGGGCAGCTGAATCGGCGCGCCGACGAGACTCGACGCTCGCTTGCGCGCGAGCCAGAAGGCGGGCGCGGCGAGCGCGATGGCGCCCGCCATTACGAAGGCAAGCGAGGGGTCCCAGTTGCCGGCGAGATCGAGAAAGCCGAGCACCTTGGCCGGGTTGGCCATGCCCGAGACGAGCAAGCCGATACCAAACAGCAGACCGCACGCGAGTGCGCTGAGTTTTCGCATCCTAGCCTCCGATCAGATGACGCACGGCGAACACGGTGGCGAAGCCCGCCGCCATGAACGCGCCCGTGGCGACGAACGAGCGGCGCGAGCCGCGCGCGATCCCGCACACGCCGTGGCCACTCGTGCAGCCCGAGCCGTAACGGGTGCCGACGCCGACCAGCAGGCCCGCCACGACGAGCGTGAGCATCGACGCATCGATTTGCATGGCCGGAAGCGCTGCGCGCAACCGCCACAGCAACGGGGCGGCAACGAGGCCGATGACGAACGCGGCATTCACGCCGCGCTCGCCGTCCGCGCCCGGCAACAAGCCGCCCAGCAAGCCGCTGATACCGGCGATGCGCCCGTTGACGAGCACGAAGAGCGCGGCAGCCGCGCCGATCATCAGGCCGCCCGCGAACGAGGCGTAGGGCGTGAAGTGAGCGAGGTCGAGGCTCATGCCGGATGGACCTTGAGCCGCCCGCAATAGAGGCTCGAGAGTGTCTGCATGACCTGGACGACTTCGGGGCTCGCGAGGCGGTAGTAGATGTATTTGCCTTCGCGGCGCGTATCGACGAGGCCTTCGTCGCGCAGCTTGCCGAGGTGCTGCGAAAGGCTCGGCTGATGCACGCCCACCAGCTCCTCGAGCTCGCCGACGTTGCGCTCGCCTTCGGTGAGCTGGCAAAGCAGCAGGAGACGGTCTTCGTGGGCAAGCGCCTTGAGCAGCGCGCAGCACTTTTCGGCGGATTCGCGCAGGGCCGCGAGCGCTTCGGGAGTGAGTGGTGAGTTCATGGGGCGCCCCGTTGGATGCGGTTGCAAGTCAATGATCCAGATTATACTTTATCTAAAAACATTATATAAATTTATAATATGTGTTTTAATAGAGGGTCATTTGTGTGGAGACCTCGATGTCCGACCCAGCCCCGCTACCAACACCCGAACCGAGCGTCGAGCCCTTTTTCGACCCCGTCACGGCCACGGTCACCTACGTCGTGCACGCCGGGCGCGGCACCGCCTGTGCGATCGTCGACCCGGTGCTCGACTACGATCCCAAATCGGGCCGCACCGCCACGGAATCGGCCGATCGCGTGATCGCGTTCGTGCGTGAATACGGACTTCGCGTCGAGTGGCTGCTCGAAACGCACGCGCACGCCGATCATCTTTCGGCGGCGCCGTATCTGAAGGCGCAACTGGGCGGGCGCATTGCGATTGGCGAGCACATTCGCGCCGTGCAAGGCGTGTTTCGCGCGGTGTTCAATCTGGGCGAAACGCTCAGCGCGGACGGCAGCCAGTTCGACGTGCTGTTCCAGGACGGCGAGACGTTCAAGGTCGGCGCTTTGGAGGCGCGCGCGCTGCACGTGCCCGGCCACACGCCCGCCGACCTCGCGTACCAGATCGGCAACGCCGTTTTCGTGGGCGACACGCTCTTCATGCCCGACGTGGGCTCGGCGCGCTGCGACTTCCCGGGCGGCGACGCGCACACGCTCTACCGCTCGGCGCGCAAGCTGCTCGACCTGCCGGGCGACACGCGGCTCTTCATGTGCCACGACTATCCGCCGGCTTCCCGCGGACCGTGCTTCGAGACGACGGTCAGCGCGCAGCGCAGCGGCAACATCCACCTGAACGAGACCGTGAGCGAAGAGGCGTTCGTGCAGATGCGCACCGCGCGCGACCGCACGCTCGCCATGCCGAACCTGATCCTGCCGTCGATCCAGGTGAACATCCGCGCGGGCCGCATGCCGGAGCCCGAAGCCAACGGCGTGCGTTATCTGAAGATTCCGGTTGACGCGCTTTGAATCGTTGCGGCATGAGTTCCGCAATGTGCTTCCGGGAGGGCGGGAATCCGTCTTTGATCGCTCGCTGCCCGCGCACTTCGCTGTTCAGTTCGCGTCCTCGTTGACCGGCACGTCGCCGGCCGGTTCCTCCTGGGCGCCCGTGCCTGTATCGTTCGCGCCGGGAGTGCGCGATCTGCGCAACCGTATGGTCGGCACAGCGTGCAACAGACGACGCGCGTGTTTGTGCAGCGGCCAGTCGACGAACTGGTAGAGCGCGGCGCCCATCGCCGTAGCGACGATCATCGTTACCGCCACCCCGAGCGGCGCAGTCGTGTCAAAGCCGTCGAGAGCTTTCGGCAGTAGTTTGCGCGCGGCTTCTACACAATATGGATGGCTCAGATAAATGGCATAACTCGCGTTGCCGATGAATATCGCTGCGCGAGTCAACGGGCCGGAGCCCATCGCCGACTCCAGGCTCAGTGTGCTGGCGATCAGCACGAAAGCCGGAAGGCCGTAATAGAGCAACGGTGCGTCGGAAAGGTCGTGCCAGTTGATGTAGGCCATCCATGCATAGGATGCAACTGCCATGCATCCGGCAAGCGGCAGCTTGATCCGGACTCCGAACTTCCAGAGCTGATAGGCAATGAAGCCGAGCGGAAACTCGAATATCCGCGGATTCGAATAGAACGCGGTGAACACGCCGTGCGAGTTCCATGCCTTCGCCGCGCAAAAGATCGCAAGGATCAGCGCAGAAGTGAACAGCAGGCGGTGACGGCGCACCAGCATCAACGAGGCGGCCGTGACCACGTAGAACAGCATTTCGTAGTTCAGCGTCCAGCCGACGAACAACATCGGGAATATCTGGCCACTTTCCTTGCGATAGGGGATGAAAAACAGCGATTTCAGCAGATTCCCGAGGTCGGCGGTCGTCGAATTCAACAACGCAGGAGCGATGAGTGCTCCGACGAATACGCCAAACGTCAGCACCCAGTACAGCGGCACGATGCGGGCAATGCGGTCCGCGAGAAAGCGCTGTGTGGTCAATTTGGGGTTGTCCAGCACGAGGGCGATGACGAACCCGCTTATCACGAAGAAAATGTCGACGCCAAATTCGCCGAACGTGTGTCCGGTCGGCGACATGATGTGAAAGAAGATAACCGTTATCGCTGCAACAGCACGCAGCACGGTAAGGGACTTTAACTTTTGCATGTTGGGTGCGCGGTCTGCGCGTTCGCCGATGGCGGCCGGGACGGATGCTCTGCGTTTGATCGCGGCTATTCTGACATTGCCGAAACGCACGCGTGTGCCTAGTTTTGTGTGTGACCGTACACAAGCTAGCAATTAGCTAAAGAGTTACCTTGTCCGGAATTCGAAAGCATCTGTCCGCACAACCGGGCTGCAACAACCTACATTGGCTTGCGTACGCGTATGCAGTCGCGCGAAAACCAATCCCACGGAGAGAAGCCATGAAAGCCATCCAGTTCAAAACCTTTGGCAAACCCGACGTGCTTGAGTACGTCGATCTGCCGACGCCCGCGCCCAATGCAGACAGCGCACTCGTGCAGGTGCGCGCCGCCTCGGTCAACCCGAGCGACGTGAAGAACGTCGCCGGCCATTTCGAGCACACGGTGCCGCCGCGGGTGCCGGGGCGCGACTTCAGCGGTGTGGTGGTGGCAGGCCCCGCGGAGTGGGTTGGTGCCGAGGTCTGGGGCACGGGTGGAGACATCGGCTTCACGCGCGACGGCACGCACGCCGAGTTCATCGAGGTGCCCGTGGCTGCGCTCGCGCGCAAGCCCGCGGCGCTCTCGCACGCGCAGGCCGCGTCGATCGGCGTGAACTTCGTGGTGGCGTGGCTGGGCACCGTCGATTTCGCGCGTCTCGCCGAGGGCGAAACGATCGCCGTGATCGGTGTGTCGGGCGGGGTGGGCGGTGCGGTTACGCAGATCGCGAAGGCGCGCGGCGCGCGCGTGATCGGCGTGGGTCGCGAGGCGCCGCTTGCCGGGTCGCCGGCCGCGCGACTCATCGACGCCTTCGTTCCCATGAACGAGCACACGGCAGAACGCGTACGCGAGCTGACGGGGGGAGCCGGCGCGGACGTGGTCTACGACGCCGTGGGCGGCGTGGCGTTCGAACTGGCGCTCTCGCTTGCGAAGCGGCGGGGCCGCGTGGTCGAAATCAGCGCAACGGGCAAGCGGCGCGTGGAGTTCGATCTCATCGACTTCTATCACAACGAGACGCAGCTGCTCGGCGCCGATAGCGCGAAGCTCGGCGTGGCCGAATCCGCGCCGCTCATGCGCACTATTGCCGAAGCGTTCGACGCGGGCCAGTTCGAGCCGCCCGTCGTGGCCGCGCACTTTCCGCTCGCGCGGGCGCGCGAAGCCTACGAGGCGGTCGCCGCGGGCACGGCTGGGCGCGTCGTGATTGACATGGCGTGAGCGCCGCTCGAACGAACGGGAGATGAGGATGAAGGGGTATCTGGTGTCGTTCGCGGTCGGCGCGCTCGCGGGGCTGCTCTATAACGTGCTGCAGGTGAAATCGCCCGCGCCGCCGACCATCGCGCTCGTCGGGCTGCTCGGCATGCTGGCGGGCGAGAACGTCATCGGCGTCGTGCGCGCATGCGTCGCGCATCTCGCGGGGTGAGCGGGGCAAGCCTCACTCACCGCGCCGGATATCGCCCGCGCGGATTTTGCCGACGGGCTGGCTCACGCCCCGGCCCGCACGAGCCGCTCGGGCAGACGCGCTCGCAGCGCCCGCGCGTCGAGCGCAGCCAGATCCTTGTCGAGTTCGAGCGTGACGAGGCTGCGAGTTTGCGCGTCGATCGCCTTGCGCAGCACGCCGAGAAACGCGGGCGGCGCCGTGAGCACGAGCGTGCCGTAGCGCGCATCGTTGCGGGCCTTCGCGAGCGTCGTCGCGATCTCCGCCGCGAACACGGTGGCTTCGTGGTCGTGCTGGCTGGTGTCGGGATCGGTCGCGCTGCGGCCGAAGCCGACGCGGTCGGTGGTGCGTCCCGGCTTGTCGGTCACGAGGTTCTCGTCCGACATGCGGCCTTGCAGATGGAGCAGCGTCTCGACTTCGTCGATGGCGCCCAGCGGGCTTTCGGCGGCGAAAATGCGCGCGGTCACACGGTTGGCGACGACAATCCAGATCGTTTTCGACATGTTCGACTCCCTGTCATGGCGCCCGGCGCATGCGGCCGCCGGGCGGTTGAGTGGACTCGCGCCACGCGGCGTGAACACCAAGGGTAGCGCGCTTCGGGCCGCACGGCGCGGGAAATGCCGCCGCGCTCGTCGACGCGCCGCTGGCGCTCGCGCGAGGCGCGAAAGTGTCGGAACGGCGAGCCGCGTGCCCGCTGGCGGCTTGCCCTTCCAGAATTTGGGAGGATGATTCTTGTCGGCGGTGGATTATCTTTTTCTGCGGAAGCGCCTAGCCTTTAGACTCCGCAGCCCGCTGCACTGGAGTCCGACATGAGCCCGAACGACTCGACCGCCTCGACCCCCGATCGCATCCTCCGTTATCCGAGCGACATCGCCTTCACGCCGACGGTCAAGGCGATGCAGGAGCGCCTGGGTTCGCGCGAACTCTATGCGAGCGTGGAGCGCGATCACGCGTGGGGCGTGGCGCTCACGCCCAAAATCCAGGAATTCATCGCTGCGCAGACGAGCGTATTCCTCGGCACCGCGAATACCGAAGGGCAGCCGTACATCCAGCATCGCGGCGGCCCGGCTGGCTTTCTGCACGTGGTGGACGAGCACACGATTGCCTTCGCCGACTTCATCGGCAACCAGCAATACATCACGCTCGGCAACCTCGCCGACAACCCGAAGGCGCATCTGTTCGTGATCGATTATGCGCGCCGGCGGCGCGTGAAAATCTGGGGCCGCGCGCGCGTGGTCGAAGACCCGGCGCTGGTCGAGGAGCTGATGCCCGCGGGCTACAAGGCGCGCGCCGAGCGGGTGATCGTCTTCACGGTGCACGCGTGGGACATGAACTGTCCGCAGCACATTCCGCAGCGCTTCGAGGCGGCGGACGTGAAATCGGCGTTAGACGAGCGCGACGCGCGCATTCGCGAGCTGAAAGAGGTTGCCGCGCAACGCGAGGTGCGCGTGCGCGAGCTGGAGACGGAGGTTGCGCGGCTGCGCGAGGGCGCGGCGGCGTAAGCGGGCGCTCGCACCGCAACTCACCCGCAAGCGGCTTACTTGGCCTTGTCCGCAGTGTTGGTGATGGCCTGGCCGCCCTTCGAAATGTCCTGGCCTGCCCCGGCAATGGTGTTGCACGCGGCGAGCGTCACGGCGAACAGTGCAAGCGCAAACGCGAGATAACGGCTCATATGGGCTCTCCCTGAATCGAATGGACGTTAAATAAGCGTCAAATGAAAGCGGCGGCGGGCATGAGGCATGCGCGCCGCCGTGCCTTTTCGATTTTACGCGCGAAGCGGGGACACATGCGCCGAGGCTGCGCGGCGGCGCATGCGTGAGATCAAGCCGTTCTCAGCGCTTGCGCGTCCTGCGCACGACGAGCCACTTGGGCGAGCGAAAGCGCACGATGCTCACATAGAGCCACACGTAGGTGAGCGCGAACAGCACGACGAAACAGAACAGATGCAGCGTGTGGCGCCAGAACAGCGTGGCCGGAATCACGGCGATCAGGCAAAGCAGCCACAGGTAGGGCGACGTGAGCGAATTGCGCCGCGTGAGTTCGCGTGCGTTGCGCGCGCCCACGACCCAGCGCATGAGGCGTTTGTAGACGAGCATGTGCAGGTGCACGCCGTCGGGAATGCCAGGCGACATGCCGCGCACGAACTTCTTCCGGTAGATCGAGAAGCAGGTCTCGAAGATCGGATACATGAAGAGCAGCACCGGATACCACGCCGACACGTCGCGGTTGCGCATGACGAGCAGGATCGACAGTTCGGCGAGCATGAAGCCGATGAAATACGCGCCGCCGTCGCCGAGGAAGATCAGGCCTGCTGGGAAATTCCACATGAAAAAGCCCAGCACCGCGCCCATCATGATGAACGACGCGGAAAGCACCACGGGGTCGTGCACTTGGAAGGCCACGTAGGCGAGCGAGGCGAACATCATGAACGCGACCATCGAGGCGAGGCCGTTGAAGCCGTCGATGATGTTGATCGCGTTGGCGAGCGCCGCGACCGCGAGCACCGTGATGACGAACGAAATCGCCGCGTAGGAAAGCAGGAAGTCGAGCGGCGGCACGCTGATGCGCGTGACCGCGATGCCGAGGAACCAGAATGCGAGCGCGGCGGCGGCCATCGTGCAGAGCAGGCGCGCAAGCGGCGAGACGCGCTTGGTCAGATCTTCGATGAGCCCCGAGGCGAACGCGGGCAGCCCGCACGCGACGATGCCGAGTATGCCGCCCGAGACGGCCGGATATGCCCCGTGCAACTGCGCAGCCGCCACGATGAGCCCCGCCAGGATGCCCGTTCCGCCGATGCGCGGCACCGGCCGCACGTGAAATTTCTGCACGCCCACGAGATCGGAGTCGACGGAGAACCTTTCATGCAGATGCGCGTAACGCACGATCAGCAGCGTGACCAGCAATGAAACGAGAAAGCCGAGGGCAAAACTGAGCATGAAAGGAAACCGCGACCGGAAGGAGGAATGCGCGATTATACAAAGGCGGACACGGCGCACGCCCGAACCTCCTGCGGTCGGTGCGGTGTGTCCGCTCCGGTCAGGAAATGCGTTGCCTGGCAGTGCGCTCAGGTTCCCGGCGTGTTCGCCGGTGTGATCTCGAGCAGGATGACGTGATCGGGTACGTCCACGGCGAGTTGGCGCAGGTCTCGATGGCTTTCGAGCGGCTCCGACGAAGCGAGCGGATCGTAAAGGTCGACACGCCTGGCCTTTTCGCCAAAGTCGAGATTGACACGCGCGGGTGGGCTAGCGAGCGGCGTACCCGTCGCCCGGTTCCAGATGAGCGTTTCGTTCCAGAGCACCAGCACGAAGCGGCCGTCCTTCTTCTGCAGCAGGAGGCTGTTTGCCGATTCCGGCATATCCGAAAGCGTATAGGCGAGCGTGCTGCGCGCCGCTGCGCTTGTGCGTCGCGTGGTGTTGGCATTCAGGATCGACGTGAGATTGCGAATGGCGTAGGCCACCGGCTTGGGGCTGTTGTCGTTGCGAAAGAGTCCGTAATGCATTTCGTCGTTCTTGCGCGTCGGATCGGGCTTTTCGTCGAGCAGTTCATAGACGTAGAGCCGCTTCACACCCGCCGCCGCCGCATCCATATAACCGTTGAGAACGCCCTTGGCCTGGGTCGGCTCGTCAACGCCTAGCATGTACCAGCCCGCCTGCGGCAAAGAGAAGTAGCCGAACTCGGTGATGACGAGCGGCAACTGAAATCTCTGGCCGAGGTGAATAGCAGCCAGCATCCACTTGTCGCCGTTCGCATTCCAGAGGGGTTGTTCGCCGTTTTGGGGGTAGACATGCTGATTCGCGTAGTCGGCAGAAGCCGCACGGGTCTCGACTGACTTGGGCTCGAAGCCGGTCGCGTCGTATACGGGCACCCCCTTAAGCTCCGGCACGCCGTGTACACGTGCGTAGAGGTCGCGCTGCACGGCGAGCCCGGCTGAGGCGCCGGTAAGTCCCTGGTAAGCGACGGGAAAGTTGTTGAGTTCGTTGGGGCCTTCGATGGCCGCGACGCTGCCGGGCACCTCGGTGTTCAGCTTCGCAACCTGCCCGATGTGCTTCTCGAAGTCCGCGCCCATCAAAAAGTTGAATTTCACGCCGCGCTGCGCGAGATAGACATAGCTCGAGAACGGAATGGAGGAGCCCGGCGCGTAGTCGCGCACGTGCTGGATGCCGAGCCACGCCATGTCGTCGGCGACGTTGTGCACATTGACGTACGCGCCGTCGGTGTAGCTGACGTGGGTGACGACCGCGAGCGTCTGGAGGAATGCCTCGGCTGGCATTGCATGCACAGCGTCGCTGGCTTGCACCGCCGTTGCGCACGCGAGCGCGCAGATACCTGCCGCGAAGCTTTCAATGGTACGCATGCCGAACGGCCGGGTCCGTTTCGGGTGGCTCGCGTGTCGCGAACTGGCGGTATCGGTGAGCAGACGATGGCTGGTTGCTACGGAATGCATCACGGCGTATTCCTCGCGTGGAACGGTTGCCGGCTACCGATTACGCGCGCTTGCTTGCTCCACGCCGGCATTTCAGTTGGCTTGCCACTGGAGGCGCAGCCAGAAGGCATTTTGCCGTGTCATTGGGCGCATCATGTGTGCGACGGCGAACGGATAGATATTCAGCAGGAGATTAGATTCCGTCTACCACAGGTGTCGCGATCGAATAATGAAAATAGAACCGATTTTCGCGATTTCCAGAATAATCATTAAGTAATCCTTCATATCAATTAGCCGAACCAGGCGTCGCGAGAGACGCTGCGTTATGTGCGCTTGCGCACATAACGCAGCGCTCGCATTGTGGCTTGCAGAGCGCCCCCCCATGGTTCGGATTATGAAGCATCGACGATCAGAAACTGTTGGTGGGATTGCGCACGGTTCCTGCGTCGCTCGCGCCGTAATGTGTTGTCGTGGGTTATCGGGGCAGGCGGCACGGACGTATGGATCGCCTGAGACGGGGATTTCCGTGCGTTCGCCGTTGGCGGGCGACCGCGCCAGCCCATGAACGTCTGACGAACACGACACGCATTGGGGCAGGGACATGTCAGAGCTTATGCAACGGTCAGAGCTTACGCAACGTACGGTCGATATCGTGCTGCAACGTACGGTCGATGTCGTGCTGATCGTGGTGGGCGCCATATGCGCCGTACACCTGAATCTCAATTTCGGACAGGTGGCCGCGGTGCATCACCCCGATCCCACGCTGGTGGCGTTTTGCGCGGCGCTCGCCCTCTCGGTCTTTCCCGCCTGCGGGACCTATGGCACACGTGGCAGCCGGTCGCTTTTCAGCGTCGCGGGCCGCACGGCGTTCGCCTGGCTCGCGGTGCAGCTTTGCGGGCTCGTGCTGCTTTATGCGATTCATCACGATCATCTGCTGGCGCTGCCGTGGTTCATGTACTGGACATTGACGACGGGCATTTCCCTGCTGCTGTCGCACACCCTGTTCTTTTCGGAATTCAGTGTGTTACGCGTTACGCGTGCATGGTGGCGCCGGGAGTCTCTCGAGCTCGGTGCGCGCGACACGGTTCGCAGTGCCGTCGTCGGGCATGCCTTGAAACGCGTCTTTGACATCGTGGCGGCAGTGAGTGCGATCGTCGTGCTCTCGCCACTGCTCGTCGTGCTCGCGCTGCTGGTCAAGCGCGATGGCGGGCCGGCGTTGTACGGGCATACGCGCGTAGGCCGCCATGGCAAGAAATTCCGCTGTCTCAAGTTCCGGTCGATGGTGGTGAACTCGGAGCAGGTGCTCAAGGATCTGCTCGAGCGTGATCCCGAAGCCCGCGCCGAATGGGAGCGTGAATTCAAGCTGAAGAACGACGTGCGCGTCACGCGGATCGGCCACTTTCTGCGCCGCTCGAGCCTCGATGAGCTGCCGCAGGTCTGGAACGTCCTGCGCGGCCAGATGAGTTTTGTCGGCCCGCGCCCGATCATCGACCAGGAGTTAGAGCGCTATGGCGAGGCGAGAAAGTACTACTTGATGGCCACGCCGGGTATCACGGGCCTGTGGCAGGTGAGTGGGCGCAACGATATCGACTACGCAACGCGCGTTTTGCTCGACGTTTCCTATGTGGAGAACTGGACCTTCCGGAAGGACATCGGGATTCTGTTCAAGACGTTTTCCGTGGTGATCCGTGGGAACGGCGCGTATTGAGATGCAAACGAGTCGCAATCGGAACAGAAAGCGGACTGCAAACGTGTTAGTGCGAGTCGCGGTTGACATATCAGGTATCCGGGCCACACGGCATGACCCGGAACGCGTGTAACGGATTGGGGGTGTTGCGATGGGACTGAACGCGATGGACTGGATCGGGACTGCGCACGCGCGTGTCGTGCGGGATTTCGGACTGGCGGGCGCGCTGCGCCGCGGGGCCGCGTGTGCCGTTTGCCTGGCGCTCACGGCGCTGAGTGGCTGTGCCCTGGCGCCGGGCATGACGTACAGTTCCGGAGCGGGTGGCGCCGGGGCGAATCCGGGCGCCGGTGCGGCATCTGGCACGGCGGTGCCCGATAGCGTGGTGGCCAAGGGAATCGCGGGTGCGCCATCCGGTACGCTCGTCGAGATCACGAGGGACCTCGTGGACAAGGAGGCTGCAGCGCGACCCAAGGGCATTCCCGCAGACGTGGAGAAGATGTTTGCCAAGGCCACTCCGTATGAAATCGGCCCTGGCGATATTCTCACTATCGTGGTCTGGGATCACCCCGAACTCAACCTCCCCGCGGGCGGCGGCGGCAGCGACGGTCCTTCGGGCGCCAGTTCGGTTGCGTCCGGCTACACCGTCGATACCAACGGCTTTATTCAGTATGCCTATATTGGTCCGCTGAAAGTCGCCGGTCTCTCGGAGATGGGCGTGCGCGACATCCTCGCGGGGAAACTCGCGAAATACGTGCGTCAGCCGCAGATTACCGTGCGCATCGAGACATATCGCAGCAAGCGCGTGTATCTCGACGGCGAGGTCAAGACGCCTGGCGTGCAGGTGCTCAACGATCGACCGATGACGTTGCCCGAGGCGATCAACCGGGCCGGTGGCTTCACGAGCAACGCCGACCGCTCGCATGTGTCTGTGACACGTGGAGACACCACAGTGGATATCGATATGCCGGCGATGATCCGCAAGGGGTTCAATCCCGACCGGATCATTCTGCACGATGGTGACCTTGTGCGGATCTTTGCACAGACTGACAGCAAGGTTTTCGTGGTCGGCGAGGTCGAGCGTCCCGGCGGCGTGATGTTCAATAACGGGCGTATGTCGCTCAACGAGGCACTTGGCAACGCGGGAGGGATCAACCAGGCGTCGGGGGATGCCTCGCAGGTGTATGTCGTGCGTGGACGCGATACCAGCCAGCCGGTCGTGTTCCATCTCGACGCCAGCAGCGCTTCTGCAATGGCCACGGCCGATTCGTTCGAGCTCAAGCCCAATGATGTCGTGTTCGTCGATACGTCTACTCTCGTGAAGTGGAGTCGTGTCATCAGCCTGATTTTGCCGACGACCCAGGCCGCGGCGACGAGCCGTGCGATTGGATACTGATGCGCACATGAACAATACAAACCACACGAACCGCGTCAGTCGACCTGTTCGCTTTCGGGGGAACAAGATGAATAACCGTGACTACCTGCTTGAAGGGCCTGTGGAGACGATCATGCCGATTGCCCCCGACGGCGGACATATGGGCAATCTGCTGGATACCCTCTACGCGGGCCGCAAGACGATCCTGATCGTTACGCTGATCTTTACGCTTATCGGCACCCTCTATGCGGTACTGGCGTCCCCCGTCTATCAATCGGACATGCTCATTCAGGTGGAGGAGAGCCCGAACGCGGCGAAATCGGCACTGGCCGATCTTTCCTCCCAGTTTGCGGTCAAGACCCAGGCATCGGCGGAAATGGAGGTATTGCGTTCGCGGATGGTCGTGTCGTCCGCCGTGGATGCGACCAAGCTCTATATCAAGGCAACGCCACGCTATTTCCCCGTGGTGGGCCGCTGGGCTGCGCGACATCTGAGCCTCGACCGCTGGTCGGGATGGGGCGGTTACGCATGGGGCGACGAGGCGATCGAGGTAACGCAATTCGACGTGCCGACGCGCCTGCAAGGCAGACCGTTCGTCTTGACCTACCGGGGCAACGGGGCCTACACGCTCGAGGGGGGCGGCATCACGCTCGAAGGGCATGTAGGACAAGCGCTGCAAGCGCCGACGGTGGGCGGCTCAATCGACCTCGTCGTGGGCCGGATCGATGGGCAACCGGGCACGGTCTTCAACTTGATGCGCCTGTCCGAACTGAGCGCGATCCAGGGGCTGCAGACGGCGGTCGCCATTACGGAAAAGGGCAAGGAGTCCGATGTCATTGGTGTTGCGCTGGATGGTGAAGACCCGGTACTCACCAGCAACATTCTTAACGCGATCGGCAACGAATACATCCGGCAGAACGCCCAGCGCACGCAGGAAGAAGCGGAAAAGCAGATTGCCTTCCTCGACCGGCAGTTGCCTCTGCTCAAGGCCCAGCTTGAGAAAGCCGAGAACGAGTTCAACACGTTCCGCTCGGAGCACGGCGCCGTCAATCTGGACGCCGAAGCTTCGGCACTATTGCAGAGTTCGGCGCTGGCGCAGCAGCGTATCGCCGATCTGCAACAGCAACGCGCGCAGGCGATGGCCCGTTTCACCGACGACAATCCGGCTCTCGTCGCCATTAACGGGCAACTGTCCGAAGCGGAGAAGTCGCTGGAACACCTGGCTGGGCAGACCCGCGCGCTGCCGCCGGTGGAGCAGCAGCTCGTGCGCCTGCAGCGGGAAGTGACCGTCGATACGAACATCTACACAAATCTTTTGAACAGCCGCGAGCAGTTGCGCCTGATCAAGGCAGGGCGCGTGTCGAATGTGCGCATGATCGACGCGGCGGTACCGCCTGAAGGACCGATTCGGCCGAAGCGCGCAATTATCGTGGTCGCGGCCGTCTTTACTGGATTGTTTGCCGGCGCTGCGCTCGTGCTGCTGCGTCAGAGGCTCAACCGCGGCGTCTCCGTCGTGGACGAGATCGAAGCGGGCACCGGGCTGGCAGTCTTCGCGGCCGTACCGCGCAGCCGCATTCAGCATTCGCTTGCGCGTCGTTTGCCGCACGGCGCGCCGGGCGCGAACACGGTGCTCGCGCACCAGGCCGTGTTCGACCCGGCGGTCGAGAGCCTGCGCAGCTTCCGCAGCGCGCTCGAACATTCGCTGGAGGAAGCAGACAATCGGGTCGTGCTGCTGGCGGGGCCGACACCGATGGTCGGCAAGTCGTTCGTCTCGCTCAATCTAGCGGCCGTATTCGGTGCGTCGGGCAAGCGTGTGCTCCTGATCGACGCGGATCTGCGGCGTGGCTCGCTGAACCAGCATATGGCGGTGCCGAGTATGCCAGGCGTCACTAACATCTTCGAACACTGCCAAAGCTATGACCACGTGGTGAATCGCGATGTGATGCCGGGCGTCGACTTCGTCGCGACCGGAGGTTATGTGACCAATGCCAGCGAGCTGCTGCGAAAAGACGCTTTCAGGAATTTCGTGGCGTGGGCCAATTCGACGTATGAGCTCGTGCTGATCGACGCGCCGCCGATTTTGCCGGTGGCCGACGCCGGGATCATCGGGAGACTGGCGGGGACAGTGTTCGTAATCGCGCGCCAGGGCGCGACGAGCGTAGCCGATCTGCGCGAGTCCGTGCGTCGCTTTGAACAGGTTGGCGTGCCAATTCGCGGCGTGATCTTCAACGACATGACATCGCGTCCGGGACGCTATGGCAACGAATATGCCGCGTACGGCTATTCGAGCTACGGCTTTGCCAAGGATACAGGGAGTGCAAGGGCGGAATAGCGGGTTTCTGCCGGCAGTCGTGTGCTCTTCGGTGGCCGCGCCGCGGTCCATCGAATTGCCAGTCAAGCGGCGCCTCTTGGGCTGGAGCGGAGTCACCCTGCTTCAGCCTACTTCACCGACGGTCTGGATGCTTTCAGTCATCCGTCATTTGACCGGATCCGCCAATCGCGTTAGCGGCTACGTTCCATCGCAATTCGCAACCGACTCTCCAGGACCGGCTCTGGATACGTGAGTTGGCGTGACATGAGCGACGGCGAACATTCGCCGGTGCGAAGACCGGCGACACTTCAAGACATATGAATTGCATCGCGTGGCCCGTCGAATCCAGCCGTGAGCGATGCCTTCCACCTTGGGATGAAACACGTGCTTGCCCCCAATCTGATGATTAACGGCCGCTTCCTGGGTCGCCGCGCGACGGGTGTCGATCGCTTTGCGTTCGAGACAATCCGGGCGCTCGATCAATTGATCGAGTTGCGCGACCCGCGCGTCGCCGGATTGCGGACCGAGATCATCGTACCCGACGCGCTGGCCGCCATGCCAAATCCGTTTCGGCACGTCGCGCTGCGCGCGAGTGGAAAGGGCGGTGGCCTGCGCTGGGAACAATTGTCGCTGCCGCACGCTGCACGCGGCCGGTTGCTGCTCAATCTCTGCAACTCCGGGCCCCTGTGGTATCGCCGTCAAATCACGGTGCTGCACGACGCGGCGCCCGCGCGCGTGCCGGACAGCTACAGCCGGTCCTTTGTTGCCTGGTATCGCCTGATGGCGCCGCGTCTTGGCCGCATATCGCGGCGAGTGATTACCGTGTCCGAATTTTCGCGGCGTGAGCTGTGTGACGCATACCGGATTCCTGCCGACAAGATCGGCGTTGTGCCGGAGAGCGGCGAGCACATGTTGCGTGTGCAACAGGATGGCAGCAAGGCGGAAAGCACGTTCGACGAGCGTCCATTTGTGCTTGCGGTGGGCAGCCTCAACCGTCACAAGAATTTTCAGCTTGTGGCCGAGGCCGCACGGCTCATCCGTGATGCGCAGTTCGACATCATTGTCGTGGGTGGGGGCGATGCACGAGTCTACGGAACGGGCCAGGACGCGTTGCCCGAGTTCGTGAAGCATCTCGGGTACGTGAGTGACGGCGACCTCGCCGGGCTCTATCGGCGCGCGGCGTGCTTCGTGTATCCGTCGCGTTACGAGGGTTTCGGACTCCCGCCAGTCGAAGCGCTGGCGCTTGGCTGCCCCGTCATCGCTTCGCGGTTGCCGGCTGTCCAGGAGGCGTGCGGCAACGCCGTGCTCTACACCTCGCCGGACGATCCTGCGGAGCTCGCGAGCTTGCTTGAACGAATCACGAGCGATGCCGCATTGCGTGACAGTCTGCGCGAGCGAGGCCGCGCCCGGACTGCAGAACTAACCTGGCAAGCGACTGCCACCAGGTTGATCGAGGAGATCTCGCCGTGGCTAACGTAACGCTTGCATCCAATCTTGCCAACGATACACGCCGGTTCGGCCGTGTCGCGCTCGTGCATGAGTGGCTCGTCACCTACGCGGGATCTGAAAAGGTAGTCGCGCAGATTCTTCAGCTGTTTCCACAGGCGGATCTATACAGCGTCGTCGATTTCTTCCCTGAGTCGATGCGTGGGGTGCTGGGTGGCAAACATGCCACGACCTCGTTTATTCAACATTTGCCGCGGGCGCGCAAATCGTTTCGCAGCTACCTTCCGCTCATGCCGCTGGCCATCGAGCAGTTCGATCTCTCGTCGTACGATCTCGTGATTTCTTCGAGCCATGCGGTGGCGAAAGGCATCTTGACGGGGCCGAACCAGGTGCACGTCAGTTATGTCCATTCGCCGATTCGCTACGCGTGGGATCTGCAGCATCAGTATCTGTGCGAGGCCGGGCTGCAGCGCGGCATGAAAAGCTGGATCGTGCGTGCATTGCTTCACTACATGCGTATCTGGGACCAGCGCACGGCGCATGGCGTGGACGCCTTCGTCGCCAATTCCGCATTTGTGGGGCGGCGCATTCGCAAGGCCTACGGCAGCGAAGCCGCCGTAGTCTATCCGCCAGTCGATGTGGACCGGTTCGAATTGAGTAACCATCATGAAGACTTCTATTTGATTGCCTCACGCATGGT
The DNA here is from genome assembly GCF_026343935.1 of Paraburkholderia sp. CNPSo 3076. Lineage (NCBI taxonomy): Bacteria > Pseudomonadati > Pseudomonadota > Betaproteobacteria > Burkholderiales > Burkholderiaceae > Paraburkholderia > Paraburkholderia sp. CNPSo 3076. The sequence continues at coordinate 196,251 of NZ_JAPMAL010000007.1, forward strand.
GCCGTACAAGCGAATACCGCTCATTGTCGAGGCATTTGCCGCGATGCCGTCGCGGCGTCTCGTGGTGATCGGCGACGGCGCCGACTTTGCTCGCGTCAAGGCGTGCGCGACGCCCAATGTGACGTTGCTCGGCTATCAGCCCGACGAGGTCCTGGTGGACTACATGCAGCGTGCGCGGGCGTTCGTCGTCGCCGCAGAAGAGGACTTTGGCATTTCGGTTGTCGAGGCGCAGGCCTGTGGCACGCCGGTCATCGCTTTGGGTCGTGGAGGGTCGCGGGAGATCGTGGTGGATTCGCCGGACCCCGAACGCGGCACGGGGCTCTTCTTCGGCGAGCAGAGCGTGGAATCGATCGTCGATGCGGTGGAGCGTTTCGAGCGGCAGCCACCGCTCAAAGCGGAAGTTTGCCGTCGTAATGCGATGCGCTTTACGGAAGAGCGATTCAAGCAGGAGTTTTTAAGCGTCGTGGAGCGCGCAATGGATGCCGACAAGGGGTTTGCTGATGCGCCGCCAGTGGTGCGGCGCTGGCATTCAGCCTGAGTTGGCGCGATAACGAGATCGTTCACTCACGAATACTGGGTGAACGGATGGGGGTTTCGGCAAGTGGAACTGACGATATTCGGAGTCATCGTGTTCGTCGCCGGACTGGCGGCGCTCTACGCGCCCTTTCGCGGTGTGATCTACGGGATGGCGGCATTTTCGCTGTTTGGATGCACACTCGCGCTCGCATTGGGCGGAATCGGCATTTTGCCCGCGCAAGTTTTTCTCGCATTCTTCGCACTCAGGGCGTTCAATCTCGCGGGCGGGAAGGGGCTTGCTGACGCGGTCGCGCAGGGCAAGCCCGGCTTCTGGCTGCTCTGCACCTGCCTGTGGGGTGTCGCCGGTGCCATCCTGCTGCCGCGTTTGCTGAGCGGCGCGACACTGGTGTTCCCTGTCGACCGCAGCAGCCAGTTCATCGTATTGCAACCGCTTGGCCCCGTCTCCGGCAATCTGTCTCAGACGATCTATTGCATTAGCGACCTCGTGGTGTATTGCTCCATGTTTGCGTTCCTGAAATATCGCGGGGTGTACCGGACGCTAGCAAACGCCATCTTCCTGCTCGCCTCGCTTGACGCGCTTGCTGGCCTGATCGATATCGTTGCGCACGCGGCGGGCCTCGACATCCTCTCGGTCGTCAAGACGGCGCAGTTCGCCGACTTGACCGGCCAGGAAATGGCCGGACTGGTTCGCATCAGCGGTACATTCAGTGAAACCTCGGGTTTTGCGGCTTTTACGCTGCCGCTCTTTATCTTTTGCCTGAATCTCTGGCTCGTCGGTTATCGCACGAAACGGTCCGGTCCGCTTTCGATTGCAACGGGGTGCCTCCTGCTGTTGTCGACTTCGGGAACCGCGTATGTTGGTTTGGGGGCGTATCAGTTCGTACTGCTCCTCAGCCGGCCCGGTGTTATCTCGCGTTTCGCTACCGTGCGCAAGCAACGGCTGTGGGTTATCTCGGCATGTGCCGGTTTGTTGGGCGTGCTCTACGTGATCGTCTTTTTGCCGGGGGTGGTGAAAGTGCTTGGGGATTTCGTCGACGCCGCGATTCTGAGCAAGGCGGGTAGTGACTCCGGCGTTGAGCGGATGGGGTGGAATGCCCAGGGTATCACCAACTTCTTCGAAACGTATGGAATAGGCGTTGGGCTGGGCAGCATTCGTGCGTCGAGCTTTCTGGTGGTGCTGGTGGGAAGCCTTGGTGTCGTGGGTGTGGTGTGTTATGGGATGTTCCTTGGCAAGACTCTACTGGTGCCGGTGCCTGCCCATTGCCCCTTCACGGAGCGGGCCGTCTGCTATGCGGCGCGGCACGCCATGATTGCGACGTTGATCGTGGCTTCGGCCTCGCTTAGCGTCTTCGAGTTGGGTACATGTTTCTACATATTTGCGGCCGCAGCGGGCGCACTCCCGCCGCGTGTGCTGCGACGTGTGCCCGTGCGTGGCGGATGGGTTGCCAGGGGGGCTCATGAATAAGGTACACGCGTCGCTTTCAAAGCTTGAACTGCTGGCTGTTTATTTTTCGTACGCGGTACGCTACCTGTACCCCCTCATCCTGATTCCTTACTACGGAAGAGTGCTGGGTTCGAGTGGTTACGGCGTGGTGTTGGCCGGGCTGTCACTTTCCAGTGCGCTCTGGCTGGTTGTCAACTTCGGGTTCTCGACCATCGGAGGACGGGATATCGTCCATACCGAAATCGCGAGCGAACGCGATACGATTTTTCGGGATCAGTTTACGGCCCGGCTGCTATTGTCCATTCCCGCTGCGATTGTCGGCGGCATTGCGGTTAGCAGGTCGGAAATTATTGCGAATGTGCCTCTTGCAGGCCTTTTCGTCGTCGCCGGAGGGCTGCTGTGCGCCTTCAATATCGGTTGGTATTTCACCAGCACGGGACGTCCGCGGACAAATGTCCTGATCGAAGTACTGGGGCTCGTGCTTTCGCTCGCACTGATATTTACCTTCATTCGGAAGCCGGCTGATGTCGACCGGGCGTTCCCCGTGATTTTTGCCTCCAGCATGATTCAGACGCTGGTAGCTTATTGGCTTGTTCGAAAAGAATACAGCGGCTTCATTTCACCCGTAAGTGCAGCCGTGGGCCTGATCAAGCGGTCGGCTACGATCTTCATCTACAGCGGAACAGCGATATTGGTGCTCGATGCATCGACCTACATTCTATCGCTGCTGGCCGCGGCCCAGGAAGTGAGTGCCTTTGGTCTGTCTGAGCGCCTGGTGGGTGCGGCATTGAGTATCATGGCGCCCGCCGCGCAGATTCTGGCACCGAAGGTGATGTATCTGGTCACCCGTAACCCGGCAAGAGCAAATCTGCTTGCCCGGCGAACATTTGCCATTTTCTTTGTCGGAGCGGTAGCCGGAGTGATCCTCACAAGATTGCTCTCTGAATGGCTCATACCACTAGTATTTGGACCGGAGCTCGGTCATGCCGTACCGGTTCTTAACATTTTGGTGTTCATTCTGCCGCTTACCGTTTGCACGCGGGTACTCGGTATCTATTTCCTGATTCCCCGCAAACTTGAGAAGTTGCTTGCCTGGAGCGGTGTGATCAGCGCAGTGGTGAACCTGGTGACGGCCATACCCCTTGCCACCCACTGGGGGGCCGCAGGTATGGTGTACGCGCGAATTCTCGCGGAAGGATCATTGCTGGTTATGTTGATTTTCGGGATCTGGAGAGCAGGCTTGTTCCGGGAGATCCTTGGAATCGACGAAGGTTTCTCTTTGCCGGCGAGATTTGGAAGATGGCTCGAATAACGAGGTCTGCGAATCGTCTCGCGCATTCGTTTTCGTGTACGCGTGAGCTCTGCGGGTGCTTGCGGCGGGCAGGAGTGGGATGCCTCGCGTGCCGATGCCGCGTCGTCCGCATCTCTGCGGGCAATCGTCGATGAGGTCAACAATGGAATCGAGATTCAGTTCGCGAGTCACGATGGCCGAAGCAATGAGTCATTGTTCATCCAGCAAGGATCCGAGAATCTGCCTGATCTTCGCCACTCGTGGTCGCGCAGACATTCTCAAGGACGTCGTTGCCTTCGTCGACTTGCAAACGGTTAAACCTGATCTGATCATCGTCTCCTGCGTCTCGGACGAGGACGTTGGCGACCTGTCAGTCCAACCCGGAATGATCGTGCTGAAGGGGCGACCTGGGCTCACGACGCAACGCAATCATGCATTGAACCATGTGCCGGACGACGTCGAGGTCGTGATTTTTCTGGACGATGACTTTCTGATGCATAGCGGGTGGATTGCGGAAGTCCTCAAGGCGCTGGATAGCGATCCATCCATTGCCTGTGTCACCGGAACCGTCATCGCGGATGGCATTCATGGGCCAGGTTATTCCGTCGAAGAAGGGCGCGCTATCGTTGCCAGGATCGGCGATCTTCCGGAAAGGTTGATCGTCGCGCCAACCGGTGGTCCCTACGGGTGCAACATGGCGTTCCGCGCCAGCAGCATCGCGGGCCTGCGCTTTGATGAGCGCCTCGTTCTGTATGGCTGGCAGGAGGATCGCGATTTCGGAGGCCAGATCTGGAATCGGGGCTATCTCGTCGTGCGTATCAACACGGCTCTCGGCGTGCACCTGGGAGTCAAACGCGGCAGGGTGTCCGGATGCAAACTGGGTTATTCGCAGGTTATCAATCCGTTCTATCTGGTGAAAAAGAAGACGATGCCTTTGCGCCCGGCGGTCGATCATGTCATACGCAATATCGCGAGTAACGTTGTGCGAAGCTTTGCACCGGAGCCATGGATCGACCGGCGAGGGCGTCTAATGGGGAATCTGATCGGATTGTGGGACTTTTTTCGTGGAAAGCTGACGCCTGAACGACCCGAGAGCTTTTAGCGCGTCGAGAGCTGCCGGCATTGTGCCTGACCGTACGCAATCGATGAACAAGCGCTAGGGGCGCGCCTGGTTGCGCCGTACGCTATGCACAAGTCCTTGAAGGTCCTTCCGATTCAGAAACATGTTAGTAACGGAGAAGGTTGTCTAAAAAGCCGGTGTTAGTCGCACGCGATGAACAAAGACTCCCATTTGGCGGTGCCAGATTGCCTGCGCGGCCTCGCAGCCATATCGGTCCTGCTCTTTCACCTTAATCATTGGCTGGGGATCCCATGGTTGGCCCCCAACGCGGGCATTGCTGTCGACTTCTTCTTTGGTCTATCGGGTTACGTCCTGTGTGTGGCGTACCGTGGCCGCTTCGAAAGAGGGATGAGCGGTGCGCTTTTCGCGCGTATCAGACTCATACGGCTGATTCCGATGATAGTGATCGGAACCCTGTTGAGTGCATCGTATCTGGCGGCGAGATCTGTTCTGCTTCACGATTCCGACATTCCTCCAGGCTGGCTCGCGGCCGCCACGCTCCTCGGTCTATCGTGCATTCCGACCTTCGGTGCTCCGCATGCAATTGGAGGGCCGCAGGTGTTTCCGCTCAATGGCCCCGAATACACGCTTTTCCTCGAGCTGGTCGTCAATCTTTTCTGGATGCTCACCCGCCGATTCGACGGAATGAAGTTCGCGCTCGTCGTGGCGATCGCGGGCTATGCGCTTACCGCGGTGTTCGGAATGGGAGGCGATACGCCGCAGACTTTCCTTTCCGGCTTTCCACGTGTATTTGGCGCTTACTATCTGGGCGTGCTGATTTATCACGGTCATGTGAAATTCGGCCTGCTCTCGTTGGCGATCTGGAAATCGCTATTTCTTCCAGCGTGCATCGCGACCATGGTCATTATGGGGTGGAATGGCCAGATCCCCTTCTTCGTACAGTGGCTGTGGGCTGCCGCCGTGATGCCGTTGCTGATCCTCGGCGGATCTTCGATTGCGCTCACCGGGCCTGTGCGGGCTGCCGCGCTCGTTCTTGGCGAACTGTCGTATCCGGTATACGCGTTGCATTACCCCACGTTTGTCTGGCTCAACGGCATCTATCAGCAGTTGATGCATAGAAAGGATCCGATTCTGGAGGCCGCCGTGTTCTTGCCCGCTATCCTGCTGGCCAGTTACCTCATCATGCGCTTCATCGATACGCCCATACGCGCCTGGCTCGTTTCCCGATTTGGCCGATCGACGCCTAAAGCGGTTCTCGACACCAGGGCGGCCGATACACGCGTTTGAGCCGGTACGCGGCGCCCCCCCGCGTGCAGGCTGGACAAGCACGCGTTTGCGTGCGGTATCCAGCAGTCCCGCGCTGGCCGTGTCGATAGCATACCTGTCGGAGAAAAGCGCATTGTCCCGTGTAAGGACGGAGATCGCGTTGCGCGAGTACTGTTCGGAACCTCTGGGGCTATTGTCGCGGCCGTCAGAGCGGCGATCTGATCGGTTCCAGCACATTGTGCGAAATGAATTGATGCTTGAAGGTGGGGGTAGGCTATGAAAACGATCGCGTCGAAGACGATAGCACTCAACGGCAAGTTCTTCGGGGCGGCGCCGACGGGCGTGCACAAGGTTGCCGAGCAACTCGTTGCTGCGGCCGACGCGTTGATTGCCGGGCAAGGCGGCAGCGGCGTTGATTGTGCCCTCGTAGTCAGAGAACACGTCGAGATTCCGACTTACCGCAACATTTCGTGCGTCCGAGAGAGTCGCTGGGTTCGCAAAATTCACCGGATCGCGTGGGAGCAATGCTATCTTCCGCTGGCCCGCAGAAAGGACTTCATTCTTAACCTCTGTAACCTCGGGCCACTGATTCATCGGAATTCCGCGACGATGATACATGACGCCCAAGTGTATTCGGCCCCGGAATCCTATTCGCTTCCTTTTCGGCTTTGGTACAAATCGCTCTACTTTTTCATCGGCAAACGGCACAAGATTATCTTTACCGTATCCGAGTTCTCTAAAGGCGAGCTTGTGCGCTATGGCATTGCCAACGCCGACAAGATTGTCGTTGTGCATAACGGCTGCGACCATGTTCTGCAGGTCCAGCCCGACGCGCGGCAGCTTGCTGCGTTGAGCCTGAGGCCGCGGCGCTATGTGCTCGCACTCGCGAACACCCAGAAACACAAGAACATCGGCATTTTGCTCAAGGCCTTCGCCAGCGCACAACTGAGCGACGTCAAACTCGTGCTGTTCGGCGGTGCGACGCAGGCCGACTTCGAAAATCTCGGGCATGTCGTGCCTTCCAACGTGCGATTTACCGGCCGCATTAGCGATGCCGAGCTCGTTGGACTGATGACCCATGCCGGCGCACTTGCCTGTCCCTCGCTTACGGAAGGATTTGGTCTGCCGCCGCTGGAGGCGATGGCGTTGGGTTGTCCGGTCGTCGCTGCGCCGTTTGGCGCGCTTCCGGAAGTTTGCGGCAAGGCGGTGCTTTATGCCGATCCGTTCGACCCGGACGCCTGGCGGATGAGTGTTTTGACCGTACTCAACGATGAACCTGTGCGGCAGTCCCTGATATCCGCCGGGCTCCGGCAGGCTGGCGGCTTCACCTGGAGACAGGCGGCGCGCAGCATGTTCGATACCGTGAAGGCCGTGAGCGGCTGAATTCCTTATAGAAAGCGTTGTTGGGGGCACGTAATGTCTATTGATGTCGACTTTTCATTGGCGCTCAATGATCGAACCGGCAAACTTTTTTTGGGGAAGGACATCATTTCAACGCTCGGCGCCAGAGTGGCGAGGGTCCACTACGGACGATTTCACGAATTTCCCCATAGTGATCTGATGCGCCGGATCGTGGGTCGATTGACACACAAGGAAACCATTGCGCGGGTCAACAGGTCGCGCTTTGTTTCACTTTTTCCGGTAATCCGCGATCCACGTCCTACGCTGCATCTCGACCCACTCAGCGTCGTGCGCCATCGCCTGGAAGCACGAGACATTGTGCTCTGCCACGATGTCGGTCCGATCACCCATCCTGAATATTTCGCGCCCGGTGTCAATGAATTGTACGTTCGGGCTTATGACGAGATCCGGCGAATGAAGCCCCATATGGTTTTCGTCAGCAAGACGTCTCAGCGAGAATTTCACGCGCTGTACGGCAATGACTTTGCCTCGTCGAACGTCATCTATATTCCAACCCGTTTGGGGGTCAAGGAAGGAGAGGGGCGTCGGCTGGACGGCGTTTCGCGCCGGTTTCTGTTGACGGTGGGGAGTATCGGAGATCGCAAGAACCAGGCCCGTTGTATTGAGGCGTTCTCGGCAAGCGGGCTGGTGGAGAAAGGGTGGCAGTATGTCATTGTCGGAGGGCGCGAGCCTGGTGCCGACGCCGCTATTGAACTCGGCAGGCAATCTCCGGGTGTCGTGATGCCGGGATATACCAAAGATGACGAGCTTCGCTGGCTTTATCGCAACGCATCCGGTTTCGTGCTGATGAGTCTGCTGGAAGGATTCGGAATGCCGGTGATCGAGGCTATAGAGCACGACTTGCCATGTCTCGTTTCCCGCGGGAGCATCCTGACGGAAGTTGGCGGCGGCGCGATGCTGTGCGCAGATCCGCTTGCTCGCGAATCCATCGCTTACGGTATGCGTTCTCTAGCCGAAATGCCGGACGAGGAGCGTGTTCGGCGAATCTTCGAGGCACGCGCGCATCTCGAGATTTTTGCGCGCGAACCGATACTCGCTAGCTGGAGAGCCCTGGTTGAAAAGGTCGGGTGATTCGCTGGTTCGTGCTGGACACCATTGGGCACGCAAGCGGGGCAGCAAATGATCCCGATTGCTTGTGCGTACAACAACAAGGGCCGCCTCGGCGGCCCAAGGCAAGACGGTAAGACCAGTCGCTTCCTTGCAGGGCGGACTTCGCGACGCGGCGGGCGGTATTCACCGCCGAGAAGGCCGCGGCCTTGGCGCGATCCCGCATGGCGCTTCGTCCAGGCGGAGTGGGGTTGATGCCAAGCTTTCGGAGGTAACAGTTGGCTCGATAGACGTCCGCGCGCAGCGTGTTGAGAAACCGAAAATTTACGCTCAACGTTACCGAGATATTGTCGCGGCTCTTCAACCAATGGGGGCAATTGACAGGAACGTGAACGCCGTTTCCGGGAGCCAGTCTGCACGTCTTCGCCCTGTCCTGCAACTCGGGTCTATAGTTAGGCGCGTTGTGATCGATCGTCCAGAATCGCTCGAGTTCCAGACATCGAATCGCAGATCAAGCGGGAAGACCTCATCATTTTCGTGACGTCACCGAAGCGTGTGACGGCGTATCACATCGATCGGGAATGCAATTTCATTCTTCAAATCCACGGGCAAAAGGATTTGTACGTCTTTGATCGGGAAGGCCGGCAGGTGCTTCCGGAGACCGCGCGCTTCGTCGAGCCCTGCCGAAAGCGCGGCCTCCTTGCCGAAGTTGCGCGTCAGGTCGATGACACGGATGCGGCTATCCGCCTTCTTCAACATGCCGATCAGCATGCGCAGCGTGTCGTCGCGGCTGCCGTCGTTCACACAGACGATTTCGAACGCGGTTCCGTCGATCGATTCGAGTACAGGAATGACCGTACTGAAGAACGCGCCGATCATCTCCTCCTCGTTATAGAACGGCACGAGAGCGACAACAGGCAGGGCTCACTAACCGAGGGAACCTCCGCAAGCGCGGGATTGGACCGCACAGTCGTCTCGCGCGCGCCCGCTGGCGAGGTTGACGCTTCCCTCAAGAGAGGCTCAGGAGCCAGAAAGTGAGTGCGGCCGATCTAGTCCATGATTACCTCGCGCCGATGCCGCAGTTGTCTGACCTTGCGTAACGATTTAATCGCGAGCGTTCAGCGTTTGACCAGACGCCGGACCGCGTTCAGCGGCGACTTCAATCGGGTCACTGGCGAGTGAACGACTTCCGCGAACGTTTTGGGATGGCGGTGTTCGAGCGTCGAGATGACCTTTCTTTTCAAGCTGTCACGCAATGGCGAAACTCCGGGCGGCATCGGCTTCAGCCCCATTATGCGCAGAACGTAGTTAGCCTGATAAACCCGTGCGCGTCGCTCGAGCGACTTCATGCAGTAGTTGATGCTGATACTCACTGAAATGTTGTCGTCGTTCTTGACCCAATGCGGCGCCAATGGAGGGTGATGCACCACTTCGCCCGGATTGAGCCGGAAGATCGTTCCGCGGTTCTGCAGTTGACGGCGATAGCGCGCAGCCTCGAAGTTGCCGGCGTAGTAGCGCTCCACTTCCTGGTCCGGCACCACCTCGCGATCGGTAGCGGGGAAAAGACAGACGTCCTTCGAGCCCTGCAACTGAAAAAGGAAGTTGGTTTCGTGATCGATATGGAAGGGTGTCGAGATCTTTGGCGACGAGACCAGCAATGTCATCGTCACCAGGGTGATGTCGCTGCGCAGCGGATAACCGGACAACTCCTCGAGCTCGGCTGTAATCGAGTCAAGGACGTGGGCGTAATCCGCGTCGTAAAGGTGTGCCTGAGTCAGCTTGATCCATGAGTCGTTTTCGTGAACGCTCGCAAACGCTTCTTTCAGCCGTGTGCTATGCGGCATGGCGCTGAACCTGGATTCCAGCGAGCTATTCTTGAAGTTGATCGCGCGGACATTGCCATTCTTTTCAAGCATCCGTTCGGCGACTTCGGCGATCCTGGGGATCTCGAACAGGCCGCTCTCGTGCAACACATGATTGAATTTGAAAGGATGCAGATTGAAGTTGCTTTTGAATTCCTGATTGCGAGCGTGCAGAAATAGTCCGTCTGAGGTTAGTTGGGGTGATGCATCGGCCAACGTCGCACCATTGCTAGTCACAGACATGGCACACCTTCGCAGGTTAGAGGGTAGTGCTTGCAGGCTACTATCGCGACCGTGGGCCAGATGTGCGCTGACGAACATCCAAGCCGGTTTTGGCGTTTACCCGGGGATGAGCGGTCTACTTGACCGCTTCCTGGCTAGTCACCGATGTTGGGTCGGCGGCTCTGAAGCTTGGCCGGAGAAAATCGACGATCTCGGCGTCCGTGATCGGTTTGATATGCAGCCCGAAAGCGGCGTTCAGCGAAGTGACAAAGTACTGGGTCCAGAGCGTGTTCCAGACTACGCCGGCATGGCTGTCTGAAAGGAAGACATTGTGCGGATCGTCGCCGGAGGTATTGGTGATGGCCCAGCCAGGCGACAGATGAACCGTCTTGTAATTTGGACGACCTCGATCGTCGCGCTGGCCCCACATGCTTCTGAACCACGCTTCATCTTCGAGAACGTAGACATGGCGATCTGCTGCGGTGAGCGCGCGCAAGCCATTGTTGAAGCGATCTATGCCGGAATCGATATTGGCTATCTCTCTGGCGGATTGCCAGCTTTCGAACTCGCCCGGCCAATCCGCGGCGCTGGCCGTAGTTGAGAGTACGACATAGGTATCCGGGTGATATTTGCGGATCAGCGCGACGGCTTCGCCAATTGACTTGATGCAAGCGTCGATCACGGCAGAGGGGTGCGATGCAGTTGGATCGCGCGACAACTCATCAAATAGCTCGTGGCTGCTGAGATCGTTGTCACCAATCCGGATGAACACGATGCCCCCTCGCCAGGCTTGTGGTTCTGTGTCCATCAAATCGACGAGACGGATCGCCTGGCGCTGCGATTGACCCATCAACTGCCCGCAGGTCGCGCCGCCAATCGCGAAGTTATAGCGGTAATCCTGCTTGGGGGGCGTGCGGGCGAGTGCACCCAACGCTTCGCTGGCAATGGCCCGATACTTCCCGGTTCCCCAGGCGCCCCATTTGCCCTGGTCAATCTGGTCTCCCCGCAACTGGGCGAGCACCTCCGTCCACTGCCAGGTGGTCGCGCGCCACTGGCCCCCTCGCGCGTGCGGATCTCCCAACATGAGTGTGTCGTGGTAGGACTGGCTATCTGAGTCCCCAAGCACGGCCAATCGCACCCTTCCAGATGGCGGCTCCGACGCGTTAGCCACCGCGACCGGCGCACGGCGAAACAGGCCGGGAACGGCTAGTCTGACAAAAAGGCCGGTGACGGACAGTGCGCCGAAAAGCACGACCAGCAAAACCCTACGCGAACGGGACATAGGCCATTTATCCTATCGTGGCGCACCGAGATCATGACCCTTCAAGCGTGCTTTCGCGATTGTCGTGCGTGGTTTCGACGAAGCGATCAAGCAGTTGCTTGCCCATGACAGCAGCGCCGGCCGCGCGGAACATCTGGTTGTGCATGCCCGGAACCTCCGTGACGACCAGTTTGCCGGTGACCACTTCACCCCAACCCATGTCGTGTGCGAACAGGCGGCCCTTGAGCACCTGACCGCTGCGGAAGATCTGGACATTGCCGTCATAGGGCTTCGGACGATACCGCACCTGCTGCTCGCGCAAATAACCGATGTTGCGGCCATACCAGAGGTTGTCGTCAATCATGTTGTTCGCACTATCGTTCTTCAAGAGTCCGAACTTCACGGCAAGCTGCGTGAGACGAAGCCAGCGAACGGTCCGAAACTGCTGGAGGAACGCAATCATCGACATCTCGCCACGTCTCGCGAGCCGGAAGTCGCGCGGGATGTCGTCCATGCGCACCTGCGCCTTGCGCAGCAGGCGATCGTACCAGGGCATCGTCTCCCGGTAACCCGGGCACCAGGAATCAGTGAGGATGACATGTTCGACCGTTTCGCCTTCGCGGCGCAGCTGGTGGGCCGCCTCCAACGCCATCGCACCCAGCACGCAGTACCCCATGAGGATATAGGGGCCGCGTGGCTGGATCAGTCTGATGAGTCGCACGGCGTCCGCAGCGATGTCCTCGAAAGCGCGCAACGGGAGGTTGGGCTGAGGCGTCTTCGGCACCATGGGAACGTCGACGATGGGTCGCTCATCGCCGACCTGTTTGGCCAGCTCATAGAGGACCGCGATATTGTTGAGCACGATGATGGGCGTTTGCGAACCATCCTCGTTGAACCGCACGATATTCTGCGCTTTCGCTTCCAGCTCGGCTCGGCTGATGAAACCACTGACGCCCACGCCGCCCGCGACTTGCGCTGTGTCTTTCCCGGCCGCGGGCGCGAGCGCTCGCTGCGGTGTGACTTCGGCGGTTTCCAGCACCTCGCGCCATTTGGCCAGATACCGGTCGATCGTCTCGATGTCGTAGAGGTCCGTGTCGCCCTCACAGGAGATGCGCCAGCCTTCCGGGCGTCGCACCATGAAGAAGTTGAGGTCGTAAAGCGCGCCCGCGTTGAAAGAGGGCGAAGTCGTCGCGGCAAAATCCTGGCGGCGAACCTCGTCGCCCATGCCGACGAAGCTTTGCTGCAGAGCGAAGTTGACCGAGCATAGCGGCGGCCGGTTCATATCCGGCACTTCGCCTGCCATTCCCATCATTTCTTCGAACGGCAAGTGTAGATGCTCGATGGCGTCGCTGAGCTTGGCGCCACACTGCGCGGTGACATCGGCAAGCGTGCTGCCCTGGGTCACATCGAGGCGCAGGATCACCGTGTTGATGAGCGGCCCGATTACGCCTTCGAGTTCCTGCTGATCGCGCACTGACATCTGCGTGCCCATGGCGACTTTGGGCTGCCCAGTCGTCTTCTGGAGCGACATCGCGAGGCCCGCGGCCGCCACGCTGAAGAGCGTCACGCCTTGCGCCTTGGCGGCCGCGATCAGACGCTCGCTCATCGCGCCTGGCAACAGGATGGAGCGAATGACGCCCTGGAAGCGTCGCTCCGGTGGCCGGGGGCGGTCGCCCTTTACGTCGAAGCGGCTGAACCCTTTGAGCTCCTGGCGCCAATGGACGCGAGCGCGGTCGATGGCGCCGCTGGCCAGGAACTCGCCCTTCCACAGTGCGTAGTCGCCATGGTGCAGGTCGACGTCGGGGTAATCGGGATCATGGCCCGCGTGCAGCGCCGCGAGTCCTTCCACGAGTTCGCGCACGAGGATCGCGAAGGACCAGCCGTCCATCACGAGCGAATGGAAGGTCAGTTGCAATTCGCCTTGCGTGGCCGACCTCGGCAACCATACAGCCCGGAAGAAGGACGCGGACGACAGCTCGAAAGGCGTGCGGGCCTGCTCTTGACCCACGCGCTGGGCCTCCGCAAGGGCGGCCTTGTCGTCCAAACCGCCGAGATCCACCACCGCGAGCCGGAAGGGCGCGCGGCTCCAGACCTGCTGGCGCAGCCCCGCGCCCGTCATGAGGAAGCCGGTGCGCAATATCTCGTGCCGCGCGACCAGTTCGCCAAGCACCTGTTCGATGCTCGCGGCGGTGAGCGGCCCCGACAGTTGCAGCCGGAAGGCGATGTTGAGCGCGGAGGCCTTCGGCGACGCCTTCTGCTCGTGCCAGTAGCGTACCTGGCAGGCGGTCGCGGGGAACAGGGCGTGGCCCGCCTCGACCTCCTGCACAGGTGCGATATTCAAGGCTATCGAGTTCATCGCTCAGGCTCCTTCGGCAATCCGGCGCTTGAAGTTGAGGATCGACGGACGCGCCACGGGAGGAGCCTCAACCAGGTCGTCAGCCACTGCGCCATCGAGGCTTGAGGCCAACTGCTCGATCGTGACGTTCTTCATGAGTTGACGCGCATCCACGCCCAGCCCGCGTTCGTTCATTCGCGCGACGATGCGAAAGAGCTGCAGGCTGTCTGCGCCGAGGCTGAAGAACTTCTGGTCGATACCGATCTGCTGGAGGCCGAGCACCTCGCCCCAGATTGCGGCGATGGTGGACTGCGTCGGCGTCATGGCGACAGGTTCGGCCACGGCGATGATCTCCGCCGGTTTGCTCGCCTCCGGCTCGATGGCCACCGATTCGACCGGCACCGGCGCTTGCGGCACGACCTTGAGCGCAGCATGCGGCTGGCGCACTGGCACGGCCACCATGTCCGCCGTCGGTACGGGCAGAGCCTTGCGGTCGAGCTTGCCGTTGCTGGTCTGCGGCAGGGCTTCGAGCGTCATCCACAGCGTCGGCACCATGTAGGACGGCAGTTGTCCGGCGACGTGCGCCGCGACCGCGCCTTGGTCGGGCTTGTCGGAGCCGGCGCCGACTACGTAGCCGACGAGGCGCGGACTGTCGCCCACGGTATGCAGGGCGACGGCGGCTGCGCGAACGCCGGGCGCCTTGCGCAGGGTGGCCTCGATGTCCTCGATCTCGATGCGGAAGCCGCGCAGCTTGATCTGCTGGTCGCGACGGCCCAGGTGCTGGAGCGAGCCGTCGGCGAGCCGCTTCGCAAGATCGCCGGTACGGTAGAGCCGGCGCGGCGCAGCGCCTTCGATGGCAACCGACTTGAAAGCGGCATCGGTCAGGTCAGGGCGGTTGAAATAGCCCTTTGCGAGGCCTTCTCCGCCAATCCACAGTTCGCCGCTCACGCCCTCCGGCGCCAGATGCAGGTCGTCGGTCAGCACGTGCAGGTCGGTATTGGCGAGCGGCGCGCCGATCACCACCGGTGCGTTCGCAACGACACGCGAGGCGGAGGACCAGATCGTCGTCTCGGTCGGGCCGTAGAGGTTCCACACCTCCGCGCCGGTCGCGAGCAAGGCGTCGGCGAGGTCGCGCGGCAACGGCTCACCGCCGCACAGGATCTTGAAGCCCTTCGGCGCCTTGAATCCCGCCTCGAGCAGCATGCGCCACAGCGAAGGCGTCGCCTGCAGAACGGTGGCGGCTTCGTCTTTCAGGCGAGTCACCAGTTCGAAGCCGGTACGCACTTCTGCGTGGCCCGCGATGAAGGTCTGCCCGCCGGCGATGAGCGGCAGGAACAGCTCGAGACCCGAGATATCGAAGGAGAACGTCGTCACCGCGACGATGCTGTCCCTGACCGTAAAGCCCGGCGCGTGCGCCATCGAGAGCAGGAAGTTGCTCAGCGCGCGATGGCCGATCTCCACGCCCTTGGGCTGACCCGTCGAGCCCGACGTGAAGATCACGTAGGCCGAATCCGCGTCCGTTACGGTGGGCAGCGCCACAGTTTCGTCGTCGTCCTGCGCGAGGAGCGCCTCCACGTCCAGCACGCGATGCGCGCCCGGTTCCAGCAGCGTGAGGCTTCCCTCATCGCTGAGGACGGCGGCGATGCCGGCGCCATCGAGAATCTGGCGCAGGCGTGCAGGCGGCATCGTCATGTCGAGCGGAACGTAGGCGCAGCCCGCTCGCCACACGCCGATCATGGCGGCCACGATCATGGCGCTGCGTTCCATCGCGAGGGCGACGCGTTCGCCCGACGCGATACCTGCCGCCATGAGCCGGCGGGCGATCTGGCTTGCGCGTGCGTCGAGTTCGCCATAGGTCAGGCTCGTCGAGTCGTCAGATACGGCTGTCGTATCCGGGGCTTGCCAGGCTTGCGCGGCGATCAGCGCCGGGGTCGTCTGCGAGAGATCGAAGTCACGCTGGGAAGCGTTCAGCTCGTCACGAAGATGGTGGATTTCCACATCGCTCAGCAGCGGCAGCGCCGCGACCGGCGTTTCGGCGTCGCGCGCGATTGCCGTCAGCAAGGTTTCGTAGTAGCCGAGCCAGCGCTGGATCGTCGTTTCGTCATAGACGTCGGTGTTGAAGTCGCAATCGAGACGCAGGCCTTGCGCCGATTCGATCACGTTCAGGAACAGATCGAAGTTGCTGTAGGCCTTCGCATTCGGTGCGAAGTGCGTGGTCACGCCTGCCATGTCGAGTTCGCCGTCGACCTTTTCCAGGTTGAACTGCAGGTCGGTCAGCGGCAGCCGGTTGAGATCGCGCTTGATGCCGAGATCGCGGACCAGTGCGCCGTAGGTGTAGTTCTGCCGGTCGCCTGCGTCGTACAGGTGATCGCGCACCGCTTTCATGTGCGTGGCGAAAGGCTTCTCGCGGTCGAACTTCACGCGCAACGGCAGGAAGTTGACGCAGTGCCCGACCAGCAGCGCTTCGCCCGCTTGCGACTGGCCAGCCATCGGCGCGGCGATCACGACATCGTCATTGCCGGACAGACGGCCGAACAGCACCTGAGCCGCGCCGAACAGCGTGGCGAACAGCGAGCAGCCCTGCTTCGAGGAAGCCGTCTTGACCTGCTTGAGAAGGTCGGCTCCCAGATGGCGGGTCGTCGAAGCGCCGTTGAAGGTCTTGCGCTCAGGGCGCGGGCGATCGCCGGGCAAATCGGGTTGCGGCGCCGGGTCACGATGGACGTTCATCCAGAACTCGCGCGTGTCTTTCTCGACACCGATTTCGTCCTGTGCCTTGGCGAAGGCGAGGAAGCTCTGCACTTCGTCGAGTTCGGGCTGCGTACCCCAGACTTCTGCCGCGTAGAGCGCAGACAGATCGCGCAGGATGATGTTGATCGACCATCCGTCGCAGACGATGTGATGCGCCGTGAACACGAATGCCCACTTCTGCGCTTCCAGGCGAACCAGTGCGGCGCGCGCAAGCGGCGCCCGGGTGAGGTCGAAGACCTCGCGGGCTTCCGCGTCGATGATGGCCTTGAGCTCGCCCGCCGGATCGGCGTGGGTGGAAAGGTCGATCGGGACCAGCGGCACGGTCGTCGTCGGTTCCGCGAACATCGTGTCGCCCACGCGTGAGAAGTGCACGCGCAGCGCATCGTGGCGGGCGACAGTCGCGGCGAAGGCGCGTTCGAAAGCGGCCTCGTTCAGCTTGCCATTGAGTTCGAGCGTGAACGACTCATTGAACGCGAGCGAGGCCTCGTGGCCCTGCTGGGCCGACATCCAGATTTCCTTCTGCGGCTCGGTGAGCGCAGACTGCGTGAGCTGCCGTTCGACCTGCGTAAGCACCGCAGCGTCTTGCGCGCCGCCGAGAATGCCGACACGCTGGAGCGCGTCGATGCTCGCGATGAAGGCGTCGCCGATCTTGCGGATATCCTCGTCAGAATGGCTCGTCGTCAGGAAGCAGGGGAAGCCTTCCATGATATGAACGCCGAGGTAGCGCATATACGGATAGAAGAGGCTGCCGAGGCGATCTTCGCCCGCGAGATTCACATAGAACCAGCTCGAGAAGGATTCCGCGCGCGCGGCGATGCCGACCTTCTCCAGATGCGCGTTGACACGCTGCACGAGGCCGGCCATGCGCGCACCGAGACCTTCCTGGAGCGCCGGGCCAGCTTCCTTGAGGTGCAGAAGGACGGCTTTCATTGCGGCCAGCACCACGGGGTGGCGCACGAATGTGCCCGCGAAGAACGTCGGCGGAACTTCGGGTACCGAAGCATCGCCGAATTGCCACTGACCGCCGTCGAGCGCGTCCATGTATTGCGTGGTGCCCGCAAGCACGCCAATGGGCAGGCCGCCGCCGACCACCTTGCCGTAGGTCGCCATGTCGCCCTGGATGCCCCACAGGCCTTGCATGCCGGCCGGATGGACGCGAAAGCCCGTCACGACCTCGTCGAAGATCAGCGCCGACTCATTGGCCGCCGTGACGTCGCGCAACTGCTGCACGAACTCCTTCGGACGCAGATTGGGATGGCGCGACTGCACCGGCTCGATCAGCACCGCTGCGATATCGTCGATGTTGGCCTTGATCCACTCGAGGCTTTCGGGACGGGCATACGGCAGCACGACCATGTTGCCCACGGAGGCTTGCGGGATTCCGGGGGCGAGCGGGAACGCGCGCGGCACGCCCGCTTCGCTGCCCGGCTTCACGAGCACTTCGTCGAACTGGCCGTGATAGTCGCCGTCGAAGCAGACCACCTTGTCCTTGCCGGTCACCGTGCGCGCGAGGCGCATCGCCGCCATCACGGCTTCCGAGCCGGTATTGCAGAACGTGACGCGCTGGTGGCCCGTCATCTCGGAGAACATCTGGGCGACTTCGCCCGCGAGCGGCGACTGCGGTCCAATCGCGAAGCCTTCCGCCAATTGCGCGTTGACCGCCTCGACCACGAAATCGGGCGTGTGGCCGAACGCGGTCTGGCCGTAGCCGTTGACCACGTCGATATATTCATTGCCGTCCACGTCCCAGATCTTCGAGCCCTTCGAGCGCTGGGCGACGATCGGATAGACGAGTTCTTTCCATTCCTCGCGGAAGCCGCTGGCGGTGCGCGGATCGGCGAGCACGGCACGGTAGGATTGCGTACGAGCCTTCGAGGTAGCGGTTTTCGCCGAGTAGCGCGCGGCGAGGTCGGTGATGAACGACTTCTGGGCGTCGGTCATCTGGGCCGAATGCGTGGCGCCCGGCTTGTACGCGGTGAAGCGCGACGGGCGGTTCTCCTCGAACTTGATCTCGGGGCCAGCGGAGTGCGCGGGCGCGGCGGCAGCTGCGTGGGCTGCGACGGCTACAGGTGCGGGCGCAGCGACAGCAGGCGCAGGGATCTGGAACGTCGCGGCGGGCTGCTGCACGGCCAGAGGCGCGCCTTGCAGTACCTCAAGCTGACGCGCGATCACCGACTGCATTGCGGCGAGCTGATCGCGGATCACCGACTGGAGGTCGCCCGTAGCCGGCACAGTGGTCATTTGCACTGCCACAGGCGCGCTCACTTGTGCAGCGGCAATGGCGACCGGCGCGGCCGCTGCTTGAACAGCGACCGGCGCAGCAACCGGTGCGGCCTCAGCAGGCACTTCCGGATCAGGCGGCATTGCGCCGTCGAGGAACTGCGCGAGGGCGGGCAGCGTCGGATAGTCGCTCATGATCTGCCGGAAGCTGATCGTGACGTCGTAGCGGCGGCGCAGCTGCCGGGACACTTGCCCCATGAACAGCGAGTCGTAACCGAGGTCCCAGAAGGTCACGTCCGGATTGGACGTATCCGGTGCTTCGCCGGACATTTCGGCAAGCAGTGACGCCAGTTCGGCAATGAGACGCGGTTTGCGGTCGATTTGGACGGTTTGGGTCATGGCGGTCTGAGGAATATCGTTTAGGGCTTCGGACGAGGCTTGCGCGGCAATCGCTGGGGCAACGGTCGTTGGCTGACTTGAAGAGGCGGTTGCCGGGGCGTCAATCCAGTGCCGTTCCGGCTCGAAGGGATAGGTGGGCAGCGAAACGCGGCGGCCAGTTTCAGCCCGCAGCGTTTTCCAGTTCGGCTTGACGCCGTTCAGCCACAGGCGCCCGGTCGCCTCGGCGAGGATGGCAAGCTCGCGATCGCGCGTCGCGAAATCGGGCAGCGAGGCAATCGCGCCCTGATGCCGGTCCTTGGGCAGGCCTTGCAGGACGAACGTCGAGAGCGTGCGGCCGGGGCCGATTTCGAGCAGGAGGGGCTTGCCCTCTGCCGTGACCGTGGCCAGCGCGTCGCTAAAGCGCACGACATTGCGGCAATGGCTGGCCCAGTACGCTCCCGACACCGGCTGATCCATCGCCGCCCATTGCCCGGTTACGGAGGACACGTACGGGATCTTCGGCCTCGCGAAGGAAAGGCTGTTCGCGACCTTGGCAAGATCGTCGACGACGCCGGACATCATGCGCGAGTGGAACGCGTGCGACGTGTGCAGACGGCGATGCTCGATATCGCGTGCCTTGAGCGTGGCCTCGAATGCCTCGATGGCTGCGAAGGGGCCTGCCACGACGCTGAGCGTCGGCGCATTGATTGCGGCGAGATCGACGTCGCCGGGCAGCATGGGGCTGAGTTCGGCCTCCGACAGGCGCACGACCAGCATCGCGCCCGGTTCGGCCGACTGCATGAGCGCACCGCGTTGCGCGATGAGGCGCAGCGCATCCTCGAAGGCGATCGCCTCCGCCACGCAGGCCGCGACCAGTTCGCCGACGCTATGACCGATCATGGCTGCCGGCTTGATGCCACGCGAAATCCACAACTGTGCCAGCGCATATTCAAGGAGGAAGAGCGCAGGCTGAGCGTAGATCGTCGAGCGGATGGGGTGCGGGGTGTCGTCGCCTTCCGGGGCTTCACTCAACAGCAGCGTGCGGATGTCCAGCCCGAGATGCGGAGCCAGCGCCTCTGCGCCCTTGTCGATCCACTCGCGATAGACCGGCTCGGTGCGATAGAGCGCGGCTCCCATGCCCGGATACTGGGCGCCCTGGCCGGGGAACATGAAAACGACTGCAGGCGCTGTCTGTGGCGCCTGTGCTTCGATCGCGCCTTTCTGGAGCTTGGCCTGGGCCTGCTCCACGCTCTCGGCGACGACAACGGCGCGGTGCGCGAAATCGCGGCGTCCCGTTTGCAGCGTCGCGGCCACGTCGGCTAGTGCGATCTCCGGATGACTAGCGAGATGCGTGGCGAGATTCACTTTCGCGCGCTCGAGTGCGGCAGCGCTGCGGGCCGATACCGGCAGGATCTGGAGTCCTTCGTTTTGGTCACCAGAGGCAGTACGGCAAGGCGCCTCCTCCAGCACCACATGGACGTTCGTCCCGCCGACGCCGAGCGAACTCACACCGGCGCGGCGCGGCGTGGCGCCGTCAGCCCAGGGACGCACGGCCGCATTGAAGAAAAACGGACTGTTGGCCAGGTCGATGCCCGGGTTGGGCGAACGGAAATGCGTGAGCGGCGGCAAGGTGCGGTGGCGCAATGCGAGCGACGCGGCAATGAAACCCGTCACGCCCGCGGCCGCGTCGAGGTGCCCGACATTGGCCTTCGCCGAGCCGAGCGCGCAGAACTGGCCGCCCTCTGCGCCGCCCAGGCGAAACGCCTGCACGAGGCCCGCGAATTCAATCGGATCGCCGAGCGGCGTAGCCGTGCCATGGGCCTCGACATAGCCAATCGAAGCCGGATCGATGCCAGCCTCGGCGTGCGCAATGGCAATCGCGCGTGCCTGGGCGTCGACGCTCGGCGCGGTGAAACCGACCTTGTCGGAGCCGTCGTTGTTGATGCCCACGCCGCGGATCACGGCATAGATCGGATCTTCGTCGGCGATGGCGTCTTCGAGACGTTTGAGCAAGACGACGCCGGCACCGCTGCCAAACACCGTGCCCTTCGCATCGGCATCGAACGGACGGCACACGCCGTCGGGCGCGCCCATGCCGCCTTCTTCGTAGAAGTAACCGCGCTTCTGCGGGAAGGTGATCGAGACGCCGCCGGCCAGCGCCATATCGCAACGTCCCGCCCGAAGGTTCTCGACGGCGAGGCTGATCGCGGTGAGCGAGGTGGAGCATGCCGTCTGCACGGAGATAGCCGGCCCCGTGAGTCCGAGCTTGTAAGCCGTGCGGGTGGCGACGAAATCACCGGCCCCCACGAGCTTCTGATACTCGCCGATCTGGAACTGGCTCGTAAACTCGTCGATGACCGCGCGATCGGTCAGGATGTGCTTGAGGAAGTAGGTGTTCATCGACGTGCCGGCGAACACCCCGACGGCGCCGGCGATCGTTGCCGGGTCGTATCCGGCATCTTCGAATGCTTCCCAGGCGATCTGGAGGAACAGCCGCTGCTGCGGGTCGGTGAGCGCGGACTCGCGCGCGAGCATGCCGAAAAAGCCGGCGTCGAAGTGGTCGACGTTCGCGAGTATCGGCCGTGCCTTGACATAACTCGCGTCGCGGCGCGACTTGTCGTCGAAACTGTCCTCCAGTTCCGCCACGTCGAAATGTGTGATGCAGTCGCGCCCCGCGAGGATGTTGGCCCAGAATTCCGGGACGTTGCGGGCGCCGGGAAACCTTCCCGACATGCCGACGACTGCGATTGCGCCGCTTTGCACGTCGCGGCGTTGACGAATTGCCTCTTTGTTCACTGTTGGCAGCGTCGTTCGCAGATGCGAAGCCAGCGCCTCGACATTGGGATGACGAAACAGATCCACCAGCGCGACCTTGGCCGCGACGTCGCGCGCGATGATGGCGTGCGCGCGCATCAGATCGAGCGAGCGCAAGCCGAGGTCAAAGAAGTTCGAGCGGCGGTCGACCGGTTTGCCGAGGAGCCCTTCGAATACGGACGCGAGCTTGTCGGCGATATCGTCATCTACGGGCGAAGGTGCTGACGATGCATCGGATTGCGTATCGATCGACGCAAGCAGCGCTTTGCGGTTGATCTTGCCATTGGGCGTCAGCGGCAAGTCCGGCAGGACACGCAGTTCCGACGGCATCATGTAATCGGGCAGGGCCGACTTGAGATAAGCGCGGATTTCGTTCAGGAGGACCGCCGCATCCGCCGCATCGGCCTTCACGAACCCCGCAATGGCCTTGCCCATACGGCCGTCGAATGCCGCCACGGCCGCATCGGCCACGCCGGGGGCCACGCGCAGCGCATGTTCGATTTCGTCGAGTTCGATGCGTTTGCCTGCAATCTTGATCTGCCGGTCGTTGCGGCCCAGAAATTCGATTGCCCCGTCCGCGCGACGGCGCACGAGGTCGCCCGTGCGGTAGAGCCTGGCGCCGGGAGCGAAAACGTCGTCGACGAACTTCTCGGCCGTCAGTTCTGGCCGGTTCAGATAGCCGAGCGCGACACCGTCACCGCCCGTGACCAGTTCGCCGACTTCGCCATCGGCAACAGGCGCGAGCTTGTCGTCCACGATGTAGGCGCTCGTGCCCGCGATGGCGTAGCCGATGGGAATGGCATCGAGTGACGCGCCGTCGCGCGGAATGCGGTAGCAGCAGGTGAAGGTCGTGTTCTCGGTCGGGCCGTAGCCGTTGATGATCTGCAGACCCGGATGGGCCTCCATGACCTTGCGTACATGGACGGGGGACAGCACGTCCCCGCCCGTCAGCGCCTCCTTGAGCGGAAGAAAGGCTTCCAGCCGATAGTCGGCGAGCGCATTGAAGAGGCCAGCCGTGAACCAGGCGCTGGTGACGCCGAGTCGCGCTATCTCGGACGCGATCGTGTCGAGAGAGGGCTGGACCTCGTTGACGATGGCGGCACAGCCGCCGTTCAGGAGCGGTCCCCAGATCTCAAGCGTGCTCGCATCGAAGGCGAGCGGCGCGAGGTTGAGAAAGCGCGTGTGGGGCGAAAGCTCGGTGAAGGTCTGGCCACGCACGAGGCGCAGAATCGCGCGCTGCGGCACGACCACGCCCTTGGGCTTGCCGGTCGAGCCGGAGGTGTACATGACGTAGGCCGCGTCGTCACGACTGCACGCGTGCAGCGGTGCGGGCTCGGCCGCTTCTGCCGCTGCCGCGACATGCTCGAGATCGACTGAGACGCCGTTCAGCTCGCCAACGCTGGCGAGCGCCGCCGCTTCAGCGATGATGAGCTTGGGCGCGCAATCGGCAACGATGAAATCGAGTTGCGCCTTGGGATAGGCGCGGTCCAGCGGCACGTAGACGCCGCCCAGCCGCAGGATCGCCAGCATCAAGGCCAGCGTGTCGCGGCTGCGCGAAACCATGATCGCGCAGCGCTCGCCCGGCTCCAGTCCCATTTCGCGCAGGACGGTAGCGAGCCGCGCCGAACGTTCGCCGAGGGCGGCGTAATCTTCCTCGCCCGTGGCGTCAATCACAGCAAGATGATTGCCGAACTCGGCACATATGGCATCGAAGCGCGCTGCCACGCCTGGCACATGTTCGGTCCCGCCCGGCAAAACGCCTGAAAGTCCATCTCTGTGTGACATTTGCTACTCCCTCACAATTTTGAGGACGGTCCTGGGTTGAGCCAGGCCTGGCGATGTACACGCAGCGTTTGCGCATAACGGCTGCCGGTCACGGGATACGCAAGCCACCCGCAGTCCTGCGCGGCTGGCTTGTCTCCCACGTCTGAATTTTGCTGTAAGAGGAAGTTAAACTCCCGCGGGATGCCTATCCGTTCGCCGTCGCACACACGATGTGCTGCAGCAACACATCGCACTGGGGCGGCGCGGGCGCACGGAGCGCATATGGCTTGGAGGCGAAGACCTGCGATCTGCGTGTGGAGTTGTGCACGGCACAACCGTGTTGAGTCGCCGGACGCGACGATGGCGGCGCGCCCAAGACGCCGTCAGGTCAGTCCATCGGGACGATCGACCAATCAGCGTGGCGGGCCGCTACCGCCGCCGCGCAGCTCGGACTGGGTGACAGGGCGCGAATGCACCAATGCGAGGCTTCCTGCGCTTCGCCGCCGACGAAGCGCGGTGTCGTGTCGCCGTGAACGGCAAGATCGAACTCGAAATGCTCCGGCGGCAGGATGAAGCCGGTTCCGAGCGCTTTCAGGCTGGCCTCCTTGCGCGCCCAGGTTTCAAAAAAAACCGGCTGCCGTTCTGATGCCGGGAGCGCGTCGAATTGTTCGCGCTCGCGAGCGGAGAAGACTTCGAGCGGCATGCCCTCCTCGATTGGACGAATCTGTTCTACATCGATGCCCACTTCGAAGCCGTTCGAAATGGCGAGCGCCGCCGTATTCTCGCTATGGCTCAGGTTGAAGCAGATCCTCCATCCAGAAGGTTGGCTCGTGCAAAACGGTTTGCCTTCCGGACCATACTCAAGTACGACCGCCCGCGCAGGGAGCACGGTATAGCGGCCAAGGATCTGTCTGAGTTTGCCCCGTCCGGTCACGTAACGGCGGCGATGCAGCTCGAAGCGGAAGTTGCCGGCCCGCTCGTGCTCCTGTGCGGATAGCATCTCCCAGTACCGATCAAAATCACTCCCGCAGGCGTCAAGGTCCCATTGCCAGACATGGACTTCTCGCATGGTTGGCGGCGTGAGTGGCGACGAGGACATTGCGGGCCCGGTTCGGCGTGCGGTGGCGAAGTGTCGGTGGAGCACGGGGCTTCGCGCGCCACCCGGTTGGGCGCGCAACGAGCGGCTCACATACCAGAGAATGTACAGATACAACTCATGCGGATTTGTTGGGAAACCCACGGAACGGCACTTGCGCCACGGCCTACGATTCATCAAGCGTGATGCAATTACGCTGCACCGCGTGCGCGCATCCGTGCGGGGACCGACGAGTCGACGCGGCAATTGCCGAAACAAGGCGTCGACACAAAACCTGTGAGGCTCTCCGCAACTAGCTGGGCTGCATGGTCCGTTGCGACTCGATGCAGCGCCGGACGAATCATCTATTGCTTTGGCTTCCAGAGCGCGTTTCGGTTGCGTTCGTTATTGAATTGCGTCAGTTCTATGGTCTTTGAAAAGACCGGTCCGAAACCCGTTGGGGAAGATTTGCCAATCGCCAATGTATTGAATTTGAAAGTATGTTTAATTTTAATGTAAGAAATATTGCTGGATTTTCAACCGTGAGATCTGCTTCCGGTAAGGAACGGTAAGAATATGTGTGATTGACGTGCTACCAGATCAAGACCGATAGTTTTACCCTTTGCACGAGGAAGTTGTCGAAATTCAGATTCGAGGTGTGGGATGGGGCGTGATTTTGACAATGTCTACAACGTGAGTGTGATCATTCCACACTACAACAGCCTTGATTTGCTCTGGGTGGCAATAGAATCAATTTCGACTCAAACCGTTCTTCCGCGGGAGATTATCGTCATAGATGACGCATCGGGGTTGCAGTTCGAATTGCCGAGTCGTTGCGGAGACAACATTGCTTTGCGTCTGATTCGCGAAAGCGAGAACCATGGCGCGGCGTGGTGTCGAAACCGGGGCATCGAGGAGGCCACCGGTGATCTGATCGCTTTCCTGGACGCTGACGACCGATGGCTCCCGAACAAGCTCGAATGCTGCATCGCCGCATTCGGCCCCAAGCCTGCCGGGAATGAAGCAAAGGTGCTCTTCAGTAACGTCGTGCTAACGGACATAGGCCGGCGTATACTGGGCAACCGCTCTCCCTACGATGGCCAGTCGATGCTCGACTTCATCCTGCTGGAAGGGGGCTATATTCAGACCTCGTCGATCATGATGTGGCGTCATCAGTACCCGCTGATCAGCTTCGATGGATCGTTGCGCCGTCATCAGGACTGGGATTTCGCCATTCGAGCTGAAATGGCTGGCTGCGTATTCGTTTATTTGCATGATCCACTGGTGGAGTATTCCCTGAGTGAAAGTTCTGCCAGAATATCGAAGGCGGTCAGTTGCGAACCCAGTCTCGAGTTTTTTGAAAAATATAACAAGCTGATGTCAAAGGGGCATGTTTCCTCATTTATATTTAATGTGCTGATTTACAAGAAAATGAGTATTGCCTTGAGGCTTGCCATTGTCGAGCGAGTTTTGTTGAGAGAGATCGAGATGCCCAGCAAGGATTGGGCGTCGCTGTTTGCGAGGCTGGTTATCGGCTGGGGTGGTGTGAATTTAATCAAACAGTTGAGACGGATAATCCGCGCGGAGGATTATTCGACGTGAGATGCATCGGCCCCGAAAAATAAAAATCATAGCCGCGACTCGGCAAGCTTGCACATCCCGTTTCCTCTCCTCCAGTTTGATCCCCTTGAAGTTCGAAGCTCTCGTCAAGGCCGGGTTCTTTCCCTTTATATCTCACCGATCGGCACCGTTATCTCGAGGACGTTCATAAACGTCAGGCGCGCCGCATCCGGCTGGGGTTGTGTATGTCGGCGCACAGATGGTGCGTCTGCGCTCTGCTCTAATCTCAAGGCCGTTACCGGCAGCGTGTGGAGAACGTTTCGACTTCGAGGTCCCAAATGCGTCAATTTGTCCGCGATTTGTTTTACTCGTCCGTCGCCGATAAACAGGTCAATTTACCGCTGCCGCCGACGTCGCTCGCGATTCATTCGCGCAAGCTCAATATTTTGCTGTTGGGCACGTGTTCAGTGGAGATGCTCGTCAAGCGAAGCGCAAACTCCGGGCACAACATCCGGCACATACTGATGGGCTCAAGACGCCACGCCCCGATCCCGGAGGCCGCACCTACCGATGACGTCGTCGTCGTGAATCTCACGCTCCGTCACATTCTGGGTGAAGTGACGCAAACGCCTGAACCTGTGGTGGACATGGTTTTTTCGCGCCTGTGTTCCGACGACGAAGCGCGCTCTTTTCTGGAGAGAACAGGGGAATATCTCGCCCAGAAGGTGGCGCAGGTCGCCGCGCAGATCACGACGGCTCCGATTGTCTTCATGTCGTTTTTCGAGCCGAGCTTCAATTACGACGGCGATCTCATCGATCCATTCGGTATGACATCACCTGGATATCTGGTGCGGGAGATCAACCGGCTTTTGTCGGACGCCGTGCACAAGACGAATAATTGCTACTTTCTCGACGCCAACGAAATATTGAATTTTATTGGCCGCCGACATCTGCAGGACGACGTTCTGTTGAGCAGTTCACATGCCTCATTCATCAACGATTGGGACTTCAAACTGGATGCGAATCGTCTGATTGCGCCTAAAGCGATTGGGAATATCGTGACATATGAGGTCGCGTCCCGCGAATTTACCCTCGCATTCCTTTCCAGGATTGAAGCGATAGTCAAGGTCATCGAGCAACGAGACCCAGTGAAGCTGATTATCGTCGACCTCGACGACACCATGTGGCGCGGTGTGGCAGCGGAAGGCGAGAGCGTGAGCCAGGAACAGCGCATCGAAGGCTGGCCTATCGGCCTCGCTGAAGCCTTGCTGTTCTTCAAGAAGCGTGGCGGATTGCTGGCGATCTGTAGCAAGAATGAAGAAGCGCCAACCATTGAACGGTTCAACGCCATCTGGCGCGGCGCCATCACCATGGACGACTTCGCGTGCGTGCGCATCAACTGGAAGCCCAAGTCGCAGAACATCCTTGAAATCCTCAAGGAGGTGAATCTGCTTCCGGGCAACTGTGTCTTTATCGACGACAACGACCGTGAGTTGTCGGAGGTGAAGGCGGCGATTCCAGCCATTCGTTGCCTCGGTGGCAATCATTACGACTGGCGGCGAATCATTTTGCGATCGGCCGAAACGCAGGTCCCCGTCGTCACCGAAGAGTCATCGCGCCGCACCGAACTAGTGCGCGCGATCTCGCAGCGCGAAGCCAGTGCCGACGCGAACAATGGTGTTTCTCGGGACGAGTGGCTAGCGTCGTTACAGCTTCGCCAGTCATTCTTCTTGATCAAGACGCCGCAATCCAGACACTTCGATCGTGCGTTCGAACTTATCAACAAGACAAATCAATTCAACACGACCGGGAAAAGATGGGAGCGGTCGGAGTTTGAAACGTTCATAAGCCAGGGCGGGTACTGCGTGGTCTCTTCGCTGCGCGACAAGTTGATCGACAACGGCATCATCTCCGTTTGCCTGATCAATGGCGAGAAGATCGTCCAGGTCGTGCTGTCGTGCCGCGTGTTTGGGCTTGGCGCGGAGTTGGTCGTCGGGGCGATTGCGACGCGGTTGGCGCTGAAGTCGGGCTCCGAAGTCCGCGCCGAGCTGGTCGACACCGGAAGGAATGCAACCTGCCACGACTATTTCAAACGGCTCGGATTCTCCCAAACGGCGGCGGGATTGTACTCGCGAACCGCGAACGAACTGCCGTCCTACATCGAGATCGAAAATCTGGGCGCGGCCGAGTTTCCTCCTGTCCGGATTTAGTGCAGCGCTCGATTGAGGCGTTTGCAAAGCAACGCAAGCGTCTCGATTGCCACCCACGCCGCCCAATGAAGGCAACCGGATGGGAAGGTCCGGTATGCTGACGTGGCGCTCGCGCAGCGTTGGTTCTACAGAGAGGTCAAAAAGAATGATAAGCCCGACCAGTCCCTTCCCAGTGTTTGCCGCGGTGCTCCTTGCACTCGCGACTGCCTGAGTTCTGATCTGGCGATTCGGCGCCCCCAACGCTGCGGGACGCTTTGCAACGATTGACGGATTGAGAGGATACTTGGCTTTTTTCGTTTTTATGCACCATTCCTGCATATGGTACTTCTACATCAAAACCTCACAGTTTGACTCCCCCCATCAATATTCAGCCCTCTGGAGCACTGGTTCACGATCCTGCTGACCACTCCCGTCTTGATTCTTGTCAGCGATACGACCTTCCGCTTGATCGAGAAGCCTGCCATGCAATACACCGAAAGTGTTAGCAAGTGGGTGCGCCAGGCAATGTTTACGAAGCGCGGCGCTTTGGAAGAGTCGCTTTGAATGCCTTGGCGCAGCTTCGGCTTTCACGCGAACTAGCCGCAGGCCATAGTGCTCGAATCTGCTGGGGACATCGGCCTGCAGCTGGATCAGAGGACTGATTCCAGCGCGGACCAATTCCCTCTTGTGCACAATTATTTCTCGTGCGCCGCGCTTCCAGATGCTTTTGTCCACGAGCTACGTAGGGGCCAATGGCAGGCCACTGCCGCAACCAGCAGGACGTAGGTTGCGAGGAAGTAGTAGGTTAGAGAATGCACTCGAATATCAAACAATCCTTCGAGGCATAGAGGCAGGATGGTCAGGAAAGGGAAAGTCTTCAAAAATCGGCCCACCCACCCATCACCTCGTGACAAGAGGATCATGGACAAATAGAGGCAAACCGCAAAAACGCTGAAATCATACGACATCAACCTCGGGTTGAGCAGAATGAGGATGGCGAGGAAATAAAACAACTCGCTCGTGGAGCTGATCTGCACAGCGCGTTGCCCATGCCTGTATCGAAGAGCTGCCGATATCAGTACCACGAGAAGCATCAGGAGAAGATGGAGAACAAAGCCGACTTTCCCCATCCCGAACTTGGAAAATACGCCAAAAATTGTCAGCCCTGCATCCCCATGCTGGATGATCTGATTGTAGATGGCGCCCTGGAATCCCGCCCACAGTTGCGGATAAAGAGCCGGTTGCGCAATGTAGATGCCGGCAACCGATAGCAGCACCGCGACGAATGCGAACAAACTGCGACGGGGCAGAAAAAGATAGAGCAAGACGTAGGCAAGGAAGTAGGGCTTTATGGCAGAAAATAATATGATGGCGATCGCATGAGGCGTCAACGTGTAGACCGACCGTTTCGTGTATAGAAAGTAGGATAGCGAAACGAGAAGCAGGTGCGCGAAGACGCTGATGTTTCCCGTCTGGATCGAAGCAAAGCCCGATCCGCCAATCAGGAAGCCGAGAACCAGGCAAGGCGCCAGGCGATGGTAGGGAATTTGAGACTTGAGACTCAGGCTAACGCAGGCGATGCCTGCGGCCGAGGCCAGTACCAGGAAAGCAAATGCTGTTGGGAAGTCGACAATGGAAAATACCTTGAGGAAAGCGGGCGGGTAAACAAATGGAAAGGCGCCCGATGCGCACGCATAGGGGTTTGGTCCCTGCGAGTAGCAACTCAAGCCTCTCTCATAGACGTGGTAGTCCCAGAAAAACGAACCGCTCGTTCCGCTGAATGCGAGAACTAAGAAGAAACAAGCGGCGGCAGATAAGCTCCAAATGGGCCATGCTTTGTCCTCGGTAACGCTCGCCATATCTAGCTTCAAGTACGCCCCCATCTCCGTTAATGACCGTCAAACTCTATGGCGGGAAAATCGCTGAACATGAATCCCGTCTGCGAATTCCCTAACCGGTCGCCGCGCAGTTCGCGCAGAATGATCGTGAAGTCGATCGCATATTCGGGTATTCGTTGGGGAAACGTGAGGGACCCACTACGACTTAGTCCATAGAGCGAAAACGCGAGCGCCGTCCACTGCCCTTCGGCTCTTCGGACGGTGGCACACGCACTCTGCCGGATTCAGTGCTCAACCGTAGAGCATGGTTGTAAGTGGGTCTGTGCGCCAGCGTACGTCGCCCGAGCGGGCAAATCCGAAACACCGCTCGACTTGCGGTGGTCCACGCCGTAGCCGAACACGCGTGCGCATGTGTCATCGATATGTTCGTCAGCCCGAGGGTATTCGCCCTGAACTTGCCGTCGTAACGGGAAGTGCACCGTGCCCAATTTTTTGTCGCTGGCGCGATTCAGATCGCGAGTAGCATGCTCAGGCCTGATAGCGCGATCACAGCGAGGCTCGCGCGATCCTTGAACGCAAACACGATCGGGTCGTCGTGCATCGTGCCGCGGAACGCGCACATCCAGATCCGGCTCACCCAGAAGAGCGTGAGCGCAAATGTCGCCCACAATGCCTGCGGATGGAGATATAGCGCCTTCATTTCCGGTGTGTTCAGATAAAGCGCAAGCACCAGCACGGCGAGGTACGCGGAAGCCGTGCCGAACGAGCGCAGGATCGAGATGTCCTGGGTGATGTAGCCGCGCCCCGCGGCTTCCGTCTTGCCTTCGCGCAGGATCGCGTCGAGTTCGACATAGCGCTTGACCATGGCGAGCGAGAGGAAAATCGGCACGCAGAACAGGATCAGCCAGTACGAGAGCGGAATGCCGGTCGCCGCGCCGCCAGCGATTACGCGCACCGTGTACAGGCACGCAAGCGTGAACACATCGACGAGCGTCATGCGTTTGAGCGCGAACGAGTAGGCGACAGTGGTCACGAAATAGGCGGCCAGTACGGCGCAAAACTCCCGCGGCAGGAGTGCCGCAAGGCCGCCGCTGGCGGCGAGCAGTGCAGCAGTGAGCACGATGCCGAATTTTAGAGACAGCTTTCCCGAAGCGAACGGCCGGCTGCGCTTGCGCGCGTGCCGCCGGTCTGCGTCGAGATCGAGCATGTCGTTAAGCAGGTACACCGACGAAGCGGCCAGGCTGAACGACAGAAACGCGATGCAGGCGGCAGCGAGTGCGGAACGATCCGTAAAACGGTGTGCGGTGAGAAGCGGCACGAAGATCAGCACGTTCTTCACCCATTGATGCACGCGCATTTCCTTGAGCACGAGCGGAATCAGCCGGCGCTTTTGCTCGAAAAAGATAATGGCGGCATTTGTCTTGCGGGCCGCGGCAGCGATGTGCCTGTCACCCACCACAATTGCCTGGCGGGCCTGGCGCCATACCGGCAAGTCCGCACGCGCGTCGCCGCAGTAGTCGAAGCCGTGGTCGCCGAATTGCTCAACGAGCGCTCGCGCCTTGTTCTTGCCGAGCAGGTTGTTGCTGACCGTGCTCGCGAGCACACCGGTAAAGAGCCCAACGTGTGCGGCGATCTGGGAGGCGAGGCGCTGGTTAGTCGCCGTGCACAGATACAGATCGCGCCCGCTCGCTCGCTCGTCGCGCAGCCAGGCGAGCAGCTCGGTGTTGTAGGGCAGGACGCCGACGTCGATGTTCACGCGCTGTGCGATCTGCTCCTTCAGGTAGGCACGCCCGCGCAGCGCCCAGGCGAAGCACAGAAAGATCGAAAGTGGACTTTGTTTGACGAGCACAAAGAAGGCTTCAAACAACAGGTCGGTGCGCGTGAGCGTTCCGTCCAGGTCCACACACAGCGGGACAGGGTGTGCTGCGGGCGTGGCCATGTTCATTCTCCGTGCCGGGGCAGGAACAGGTGGACCGGTTGTTGGCGTGCTGCGCGGAGCACAGGACGGGCGGCACTCGCACAGTCCGCGATCCGGGAACGCATCGTAGCTACGGCGGCGTAGAGCCTCTGTGCTGCAACGCACACGTGGTCAGGAAAAAACGAAGCGTTTGTCGAGGTGGTATTTCGTGACATAGCCGATCACCAGACCGAGTGCGCCACCAGCCAGGCGCGCGATTTCCTCGTGAAAGAGCGCATCCGCGGCGAATTCCACCGCCCAGAAAACGACTGTCGTGCCGAGTCCCATAGCAACGTACAGTGCGAACGTGCGCACACCGTGCGCAACGCTGCGGTGCTCGTAGCGGAATATCCACGCCTTGTCGAGCAGGTATTTGACGACCAGCCCGACGCCTGTTCCGATGCAGACCGAAATTGCAACTGCATACAGGCCCTGGTACAGGTGGAACGCGAGGCTCTGGCTGCCTAAATTCGCGCCGATCGAAATGGCGGCGAACGCCGCATACCAGAACACGAGCCGCGAGCGGCTGAGCGTCATGCTGGCCGCCGGGCTGCTCATAGGGAAATCCTCTTGAATACGAAACCAGGCAGCGAGCGGATCACGAGCATGATTTCTGCCCAGAACCACGGCGTGTAGATCGAATCCTTGCCGCGCTCCACGGCGCGAACGATGTCTGTCGCCACGCGTTCGGGCGAGGCGACGAGCGGGCCCGGCAGCGCGAGTCCGGCTGTCATTGGCGTGTTCACAAAACCCGGCTTGATCGTCAGGACCTTCACGTTCGACTTGAAGAGCCGCGCGCGCAGCCCTTCGCAGAAGGTCGTCACCGCCGCCTTGGCGGTGCCGTAGACATAGTTCGAAGGGCGCCCGCGGTCGCCTGCTACCGACGAGATGACGGCGATTGAACCGCTCTTCTGTTCCTCGAACACGGTGGCCAGCAGAGTGAGCAAGGCGATCGTCGAGAGGGCGTTGACGGTGATCTCGCGCACCGCAGCCTGTGGGTCGCGTTCGCACTCCGACTGGTCGGAGAGGGTGCCGTGCGCGAGTAGAACGATGTCGATGCGGCCAAGCTCTGTCATGGCGGCGTCGAGCATGGGGCGGTGCTGTTCGAAATCGTTCACGTCGAGCACGAACGTGCCGACTCGGCCAGCACCGCGTACGCGCAGGTCCTGAGCGACCGCGTCGAGACGCGTCGCGTGGCGCCCGGCCAGCATGAAGTTCGCCCCACGTTTGATCCATTCTCGAGCACACGCCACGGCGATGGCGGAGGAGCCGCCCACGATCAGAATGTTCTTGTCCATTACCGGGTTGTCCGTTGCCAGAAGCGCGACATCAAGGCCGGGTCGCGCAGTTGTTCGAGGGCCTGCCATGCGGGATAGGCGGCACGAAAATCCGCACCAGTCATGTGGGCATCCTTGGCCGGATATTGGCGGCCGCCCGCTTCGCGCACGATCGCGTCGAGTCGCGCGAAAAGCGTCGCGTTGCGCGTGTCATGCTGGGGAAAGTCGAGGGCGAGCGAGATTCCCTGCATCGGGAACGAGAGCAGCCCTGGAGAGACGAGCGGACCACAGCGCTTGAGCACCGCGAGGAATGAGCCCGCGTGGGTCGAGGCGATCGCGTCGAGGAACGCGTGCAAAGCGTCGCGGGCCGTGTCATCAGGCACGACGAATTGATACTGCTGAAAGCCGCGTCGCCCGTACAGGCGGTTCCATTCCCCGATGCTGTCGAGTGGATAGAAGTAACTCGCGCAGTTGACCACGGCGGGCCCTGCCTTGCTCGCCGCCCGACGGTAGTAGAACTCGTTAAAGAGCTTCAGCGTGTAGCGGTTCACGGGGGACCACGGCGGGGCGAACGGCACGCGCCGCACGGGCCGGTGCGGCATGTCGAAGCAGCGGTCGGTCGCATGGTCGGCGCTGACATAGATGCCGCGCCCAAGTGAGGCGCCGCGCCCTAAACAGTCGATCCACGCTACGCCGTACTCGTGCTTCGCGTCGCACTCGTTCGACAGCGCAAGAAACTCATCGAGATTGCCGAAGGGACTCGTGTGGGTGGCCAGGCGGCTCGACTCGACAGGCATCAGTTGCAGCTCGACCCATTCGACGATTCCTGTCAGGCCGAGGCCGCCGATCGTTGCGCGATAGAACTCCGCGTTTTCTTCGGGTGCGCATTCAAGTGGCTCGCAATCGGAGCGCAGCAGCGAAAAGCGACGCACATGTCGTCCGAAGGTGCCGCGCACGTGGTGGTTTTTACCGTGCACGTCGTTGGCAACCGCGCCGCCGAGCGTTACGAATTGCGTACCGGGCGTGACAGGCAACATCCAGCCGCGCGGCACCGCAAGCGTAAGCACGTCGCCGAGCGTGACGCCCGCTTCAGCACGAATGACGCCGGCTTTCCAATCCGCGGCAATGAAGCGGTCGAGACCGCGAAGCATGAGGACGTGGTCGGTGGCGGCAAGACAACTGTCGCCATAGCTGCGCCCATTGCCGAACGGCAATGTCGTACCGAAGCGATTGCCGGCATCGCGGAGCGCGGTCTGCGCGTTTTCCCGCCAACCGGGCTCGCGGCCGGTTTGCGGTGCGTACGGGTAGTGGCCCCAGGAACTGAGCTTCGAGACGCTCATGACATGCGATCGCGGGTTAATGAATTAACAGTAGGCGCATATTAGGGAGGCTGCGCCGGGATTACCGTTCGCCGGAACACAAAGTCCGCCTTCTGGCACACGAACTCTGCCTTGCCGGCAGCATTCTGGATCACAGGCTCTGCATTTGATCGGGATACGTCCCTCAGGAAAAGCGACGCGTAGCGTCGCCGAATCCGAGGCGAGCGAACTGCCGGGCGACCTCGTGGTCCGAGCCGTGTATTTCTATCGCATCCGTGAGCGGCGCTGCTTTACATGGCGGAACAAGCCTGCCCTTTGTCGGGATACAGACGATTGCGATCATGTTTGGCCGGGGCCAGCATCGGGGGATTTGCTGGCGTGTACACCGACATGCGGTTGGTTTATGTCATTCGCATAACTGGCCGATATTCTGCGTTAAGCGTGCATTTGCGTCTTTTCTCGGGTGAGTGCCGACACAAGGGCACTCTCGATTGCACTTCAGGCATATGTTCGTCGCGCGATTCGCCACGTGCTACTGGATACCCGTTCGTGTCGAATCACTTGCTGCAAAGTAGCAGCAGGCGCTCCTGGTCCGAGCACGGTCGTGCATTGACTTGTTCCGCGGCGGCTGCGCGTTGCGGCGCGGCCGCCTGCATCGCGGTGCGATGCGCGAAACAGGCCTTCAGACGTCGCTCAACGGGCGGATAGTATTGCCAGCCTTTGCCGAGGCCCGGCAGTTCGAGCTTCACCTGCTTCCACTTCGGATGGCCGTGCTCCTGCAGGTTGGTGAAGTTCTCGCACAGCGAATCAGCAAAACGTCTCAGGTTGCCGACCGTATCGCGCAGGTTGTAGTCATAGGTGACGAGAAAGGCCTTGACCGTCCACGTCGGCACGTCTTCTTTGAGCCAGTTCGGGTAGCTCGACACGTGGATCGTCGCGGGATAGTAGGTCTGCTTAGCGCGAGCCGTCTCTGGCGCGTTCGGATCGACGCGCAGGAAGCGGATCTGCTGCAGCAGCTCGGGGTTCATGTCGGTAAAGAGCTTGGCGGGCTGCCCGGCGACGATGATCGCCACATCGATCTTCTTGACGATGAGTGCGGCCAGCGCATCTTCGTTGCTCAGATGCTGCGCGTTCTGCTCGGGAATCGGCTGGCCGAACATGAGGCGGTACAGCGTCGTCGCCGACTGCGCGGTGCCGCTGCCGATCAGGCCGACGCTGATCACCTTGTCCTTGATCTCGTTGATCGTCTTCATCGGTGAGTCGCTACGCACCACGAAGTAAATCTCTTCGTCATAGAGCGGCATGATGAGTCGCAGCGGCCGTATCAGCGTGCCGGCCTCCTCGTTGCCGGAATTGGCCATGTCGACGTAGGCCTGGTAGACGTCGGACTGCACGAGCGCGAGCTTCACGCCGGGCTCGAACCGCATGCGCTGCACGTTTTCCGCCGAGCCTTTCGATGGGATCACTGCGAGGTCGATGCCCGCCGGCTGCGCGACCCATTTCGCCAGGTCCTGGCCGATCTGAATGTACGTCCCGCGCTCCGGGCCGGTTACGATTTTGTAGTTCGCGTCTGCAGCGGCGGAGACGGCGAGCGGCGCAAAAAGCAGGGCGACCAGTCCTGCCAGTGCCGCGAGGGTCATTTTCAGCATGATTTTTCGCCCACGTTGGAAGTGATGAACGGCGGTTCCCCATTTCATGGAATCGTTTTCAATGTGTGGCTTCGGAGGGGGCGGCGTGCTTCCAACCGAGTTGGAGAATTGCGCGTTCCTGTGCATCGGCGCCGTTGTCGTTGCTGGGCGGACCCGGCGCGCCCGTGCTGGCGGATTCGTCCGCAGCGGACGCCGTGGCGCTCGCATTCGCATCGCCGAGGTCCGTTGGATTCACGGTCGCTGGAGAGTTGGTCGCGCCCGGCAGCGGGGGAGGCGGCGCGGATGCGGGTGGGTCTTTCGATGCTGACGGGGTGGCCGCGGCCCAGTCTTGCGACGACGGCAACGGTACGGTGCGCGCATCGCGCGGCAGTGGCACCGCCGCATCCATTTGCGCTGCGCCCCTCGGCGAACGGAGCGGCGACCAACCCGTCGCCAGAATGGCGCGCTCCATTAACGATCGCGCGTGCAGGCTGCCCGGATCAATCGCGAGCGCCTCCGATGCCTGTTGCTGCACGCAGGCCCAGGCACGTTGCGTCGCGCATCGGTCTGCGCTTTGCAGCGTGTCGTCGCGGCGTTGCGCGCGCGCTGCAATGTCCTGCGCGTCTTTGAAGTGCGGAATTGCGCCCGGTTTCGGCGCGGCGAACTGCGGCCCCGTGTCGGCAGCCGGGGGCATCACGTTAGTCTGTTGATGAGGCGAGTAGGGCGGGACTGAACCGTCCGTCGAGTACGTGGTGCTACGAGCTTCGCGGGGCCCCTCCTGCTTGTGCCGTTCGCCGAACAGCACAAACGCGGCACACGCGATCGCGAGAATGAGCGAGACGAGTAAAAGCCCCTTCGTGAAGCGCTGGCGACCCGTGTGCCTGAGCAGCCGCCGATACTCGAGCTCATAGTGGTGGAGATAGTCGGCGTGCACCGATGGGCGATTGGATGCGGACGCACCGGCCGGCGATAGCTTCGCGACGGCAGGCATAGGCACTGCCATAGGGCCATGGGCTCTTGACGCGGCTTTCGGATGCACGCGCGCAGCGGTATCCAGCGGACGATCCGCGCCGCAGTAAGGGCAGGAATCGATCTGCTGGTAGAGCACTCCCCCACAGAGCTTGCATGGTGTGGGGAAACTCTGGTCACGAGCAATCTGAGCGGACATGCTGTCGTTCCACCGTCATGGCGACGCCATTTCGGCATGTTCAGGATCGTCGTTGAAGCGATCGGCGAGGCCTCGCGGAACCCACGATCTGCATGCGCAGGAAAGCGGCGGTGCCTGACCGGACGCAGCCGCTTGAAGGATCATATGAGGGATTGTCCGTTCATACGTTAATTACCAGTGTTGCTTACCGCACATATGCGTTGCCGCTGGCCTCAAAGCCAGCGCCGCTGGCGCACGTCGAAAAGCACGGGTGAGCTGGCGCCCGACGGAGTCGGCGAAGCCCTGAATCCGACCGACCTTAAGAAACTGGGCACGCGGTGGTTTTGGCAACGAGGCCGGTCGGACCGACTACCGGCGAATGCGCGTGCCCGCGGCTTGTGCTCCGCGCAATAGTGTTAGCGCATGACAAAACATGGATCGATAATACTACTCTATGGATATGCGTCGTATTGTTGAGCACGTGCGCGCATTGGCGTGGTAACAATTCCCTTTGGTTGGTTGGCCCAGTCCTCGGCACGGGGTTGGGGATTTCCCCGAGAGGCGTCTCAGATGGCTCGACACGCGAGAGCGCGCCTCCACTTCCAGACCCAGGCACCCCCTTGTCTTCCCAAGTCGGATGGCATGCTATGTCATTGTTTTAACTGGAAAATATTATGGCGCGGCACTCAAATTTCGGGCGCCCGATAGTTCAAATTGGATTGACAAAGAGTGGTTCCCACCTCAACGGCGACTTCCCATTCCGCCCTTCTTGAATTTGTCACTCCTCGTCCATATAATTAGCACTCACCGCATGAGAGTGCTAACAACTCTGGTGCTAACAACATCTCTGGCTGGCGGTTACCGGCAGCCAGGTTTTCTTGAGTCTCTTCAAGTCCCAATCAACAGAGGAAATCCATGAACCTTCGTCCTTTGCATGATCGCGTGATCGTCAAGCGCCTGGATCAAGAAACCAAGACCGCTTCGGGCATCGTGATCCCGGACGCAGCGGCAGAAAAGCCGGATCAAGGCGAAGTCCTGGCCATCGGCCCGGGCAAGCGCGACGACAAGGGCGCCCTGATCGCGCTCGACGTGAAGGTCGGCGATCGCGTCCTGTTCGGCAAGTACGCTGGCCAGACCGTCAAGGTCGATGGCAACGAACTGCTCGTGATGCGTGAAGAAGACATCATGGCCGTGGTGAACAAGTAAGTTCATTCCACCGCTCACTATTCAAGAATTCAAGGAGTTAGAAGATGGCAGCTAAAGACGTCGTGTTCGGCGATTCCGCCCGTTCCAAGATGGTTGAAGGCGTGAACATTCTCGCCAACGCAGTGAAGGTCACGCTGGGTCCGAAGGGCCGCAACGTGGTGCTCGAGCGCTCGTTCGGCGGCCCGACGGTCACCAAGGACGGTGTCTCGGTCGCAAAGGAAATCGAGCTCAAGGACAAGCTCCAGAACATGGGCGCGCAAATGGTCAAGGAAGTGGCTTCCAAGACCAGCGACAACGCCGGTGACGGCACGACGACGGCTACGGTTCTGGCCCAGTCGATCGTCCGCGAAGGCATGAAGTACGTCGCATCGGGCATGAACCCGATGGACCTGAAGCGCGGCATCGACAAGGCTGTCGCAGCAGCGATCGAAGAGCTGCGCAAGGTCAGCAAGCCCTGCACGACCAACAAGGAAATCGCGCAAGTCGGCTCGATCTCGGCAAACAGCGACACGTCGATCGGCGACCGTATCGCTGAAGCGATGGACAAGGTTGGCAAGGAAGGCGTCATCACCGTCGAAGACGGCAAGTCGCTGCAAGACGAGCTGGAAGTTGTCGAAGGTATGCAGTTCGACCGCGGCTACCTCTCGCCGTACTTCATCAACAACCCGGACAAGCAAGTCGCCGTGCTGGAAAGCCCGTTCGTCCTGCTGTTCGACAAGAAGATCTCGAACATCCGTGATCTGCTGCCGGTTCTGGAACAAGTCGCGAAGGCTGGCCGTCCGCTGCTGATCATCGCTGAAGACGTCGAAGGCGAAGCCCTCGCCACGCTGGTCGTCAACAACATCCGCGGCATCCTGAAGACTGTTGCTGTCAAGGCTCCGGGCTTCGGCGACCGTCGCAAGGCCATGCTGGAAGACATCGCGATCCTGACCGGCGGTCAAGTCATCGCGGAAGAAACCGGCCTCACGCTCGAAAAGGCAACGCTGGCCGAACTCGGTCAAGCCAAGCGCATCGAAGTGGGCAAGGAAAACACGACGATCATCGACGGCGCTGGCGAAGGCGCGAACATCGAAGCGCGCGTGAAGCAAATCCGCACGCAAATCGAAGAAGCGACCTCGGACTACGACCGTGAAAAGCTGCAAGAACGCGTTGCCAAGCTGGCAGGCGGTGTTGCAGTGATCAAGGTTGGCGCTGCGACCGAAATCGAAATGAAGGAAAAGAAGGCACGCGTGGAAGACGCGCTGCACGCAACCCGCGCTGCCGTTGAAGAAGGCATCGTCCCGGGCGGCGGCGTTGCGCTGATCCGTGCACGCACGGCAATTGCCAGCGTGAAGGGCGCCAATGCAGACCAGGACGCCGGTATCAAGATCGTCCTGCGCGCCATGGAAGAGCCGCTGCGCCAGATCGTCACGAACGGCGGCGAAGAAGCGTCGGTGGTCGTGGCAGCGGTTGCAGCTGGCAACGGCAACTACGGCTACAACGCAGCGACCGGCGAGTACGGCGACCTGGTTGAAGCCGGCGTGGTCGACCCGACCAAGGTCACGCGCACCGCACTGCAAAACGCAGCTTCGGTTGCTGGCCTGCTCCTGACGACGGACGCTGCTGTTGCTGAAGTGCCGAAGGAAGATGCTCCGATGGCCGGCGGCATGCCCGGCGGCATGGGCGGCATGGGCATGGACATGTAATGCGATCCGGAGTTGGCGCTTTAGCTGTCGACCAGAGTTAGCGCTTCAGCGCTTACTTTGGTCCCATGCAAAGCTCCTACTCCGGTCCCAGGCAGAGCCAAGGCTCGCGCCGAAATTACATCGCCGTGCAGGGAACGCCCCGTGAGGGGTGTTTCCCTCGCCCGAAAAGAAAAAAGCCCGCAGCGATGCGGGCTTTTTTTCGTCCGGGCGGTTTGCACGCTTGGCCTCCGGGTAGAAGGCCAAGTCGTAGTTTTATTGCTTCGCTTCGCCCGGAGATGCTTCATCCGCGTCCGTGTCGTTGCTGCGCGCCCAGAAGAACCGGTCGGGCAACCAGGCGCCCATTCCAGGCCTGAACGCGTTCTGCACGGCCTGATACACATATTCCTGCGCCTCGCGCACGGCCTCGGGCGGTTCCTGCCCATTGGCAAGCAGCGCGGCGATGGCGGCGCCGAGCGTGTCGGTCAGGCCCATCATCGGCTGCGTGGAGCGGTCCCACAGGTCCTGGCGCAACTGGCCATCTTCGCAATACAGCGTGTTGACCACGCGATGCGTGCCCGTTTCCATCGCCAGGATGAACTCGCAGCCCATGGCGAGCAGGTGTGCAATGGCCGCGTCGACACTGGGCGCCTCGGCGTCGCCATCCGGCTGCGCGAGCGCGATCAGCGTGGCGGAGTCAGCCACGAGCAGCGTGGTTTGCGGCACGAGCAGGTCGGCCATGGCTTCGCGCAGCTCGTCGGCGGCGAGCACGTGCTCGTCGTCGAGCGTGAAGTCGGGGGCGAGGATGAGCGCCAAGTCGTCGTAGTCGGCGACCACTTCGGCGATCGCGCTCACGACCTCGGCGCGCGCGCACGCGCCGACCTTGAACGCCGCGATTGGCATGTCTTCGAGCAGCATGCGCGCCTGGGTGGCGACGGTTTCCGGATCGAGGCCGGTCACTTCATCGCAGCCCGCGGAGTCGCGCACCGTGTAGCCGGTCAGCGCGGTGACGCCGTGGCAACCCATGCTGGCGAGCGTGAGCAGGTCGGCTTGCAGTCCGCCGCCGCCGGTCGGGTCGGAAAGGCCGAAGGTGAGGACGATGGGAGGGGTGTCGCTGGGCATGAACGTGGCGAGATGGATTGGACTTCGGGCGCGGCGTACCGCGCCGTCATAAGAGAGTGCTTCAATTATGCGGCTTATCGATGAATCCGGGGGACGGATGACGCCGGCGCGTGCGACGATTTTTCCGCGCTGCACGAGCCGCTCGCGGCAACGCATTCTGTTTGATCCCGTGCAGGCCAGATTTCCTCTTGCTAGGCATGGAAACGGCAACAAGGTACCATCATGGCTCTCGTTTCCCCGATTTTTTTTCCGACTGGTTTCGGACTTTTCGACGCGGCATAAGAATGGAATATAGAAGCTGGATGTGCCTGATCTGCGGCTGGATTTACGACGAAGAAGCCGGTTTGCCAGACGAAGGCATTGCCCCCGGCACGCGCTGGGAGGATGTCCCGATCAACTGGACCTGTCCTGAGTGCGGCGCGCGCAAGGAAGACTTCGAGATGGTCCAGATCTGAGCGCGTTGCTCAGGTAGCTGGCGATAGCCGGCGCGCAGTCTGGCTGCAGATTCCAGAAGTGTGGCGGGTGCGGAGTGCGGTGTCGCGACGGCGGGCACCGTATTTGCGCTTGCCGTCGCGGTTGTCGACGCTAACGTCGACGCTGCTGTCGAGATTGCCCGCCTGGTCGGCCCGCTAATGTTTTCGGCGCTGCCCTATGAGTCATCCTTCAAGCTCTGATGTGTGGTTCGAAGCGTTGCCGAATCCGCGCGGCGGCACGGTGCCGTTCGCGCATGGCGCGCTCGCCCAGGCGCTCGTCGCGCTCGAAGAGCAGCGTGACGTGGCCCGGCCGCTGCGCCAGGCTGCCCGCACGCTGCACGATGCCGGCTGGCTTGCCGCGGCGCGCTTTGCCGATACGCTGCTCCTCGCTTCTCCGCTCGCGCTCGCCGCGCCGGTGCCCGTAGCACCGCCGCCGGGCTTGCCCGCGCGGCCGCTCCATGCTCCCGAGGATGCGCAGGGCGCGGAAATCCGCGCCTTGTTCAGCGAGGCGCTCGAAGAGCTCGTCGGCGCGCTCGAGCGCCGCAATCTGCGCGAGCTGGCGTGCTCGCCCGCGCTTTTCGCGCGCCAGCACGCGCTCGTGGCTGCGCTCGCGCAGTACATGCCGGGCGTTGCGCTCGCCTACGAGGACGTGGCGTTGCAGGGCCGGCCACTCGCGCCCGCCTCGCTGCATCCGCAGTCGGCGCAGCGCTTCGGCCAGGTGCGGGCTCGCTTTGAGCAGGCCCTGCTGCATGCGCTGAAATCGCAAATCGGCAACGGCAGCCGTGCGGCCAACGCGCTCGCGCTCGCGGCGTTCGACGAAATGGACGCCTGCATGGCCGAGCTATCGAGTCCCGATCCCTACGACTTCTGGCGACTTGCCGCCGCGTGCGGACGTGCGCTGCGGCGCGGCGTGGTGTCGTGGGGCGACGAGGGCGTGCGGCGGCTTTACGCGCGCTGCAATCTGCTGATCGGCGAGCACGCGCGCGGCCTGCGCTTCGCGCCGCAAACGCTCGTGCGCTCGACGCTGGCGCTGCTCTGGCGCGACTACGCGCTCTTCGGGGCCGCCGCGGAAGATACTGCTGACGTCGATCTGCTACACGACTACGGCTTGACCGTGGAATGGCACATTGCCGGGACGCAAGCCTCGGAGGCGCTCTGGGAAGCCGGCAGCGCGCAGGCCGGCGCGCTCGCGGCGCGTCTGGCGCCCACTCGCGAGCTGGGCGCGCTGGTCGTGAACGGCAACGCGTATGAAGATTTTCTGCAGACCGCCGATGCGGCCATGATCGCGCTCGGCACGCACTCGCGCACGCTGACGTTGCGCGGCGCGGGCGCGGAGGCGGCCGACGCGCTGGTCGCGGCCGAGGCGGCGTATCGCATCGGCGCCGCGGCCTGGGCGCTCGGTCTCGGGCACGTCGGCCAGCTCGCGGATGCACTGGGCCTCGCCTGGCGGCGCACCGCGCACGCAGCAACGCTCGCGGCGCTCGAGGCGCGGGGCGCGCCGTCGGTACAGCCGCCCGGTGCCGAAGCGATCGAGCACGCCAGCGAGGCGCTGCGCGCCATGCTGCACAAGGTCGCGGCGGGCGTCGCGCAGCCTGACGCGACGCCCGCTGTGCGCGCGCTAGGCGCGGCGATCGTCAGCGGCGCGGCGCAAAGGGCGGTGCAAAATGCAGTGCAAAATATTGCGCACTGAATGTACCGGGCGGGTGGATCAGCGGCGTGCGCCTGGCCCCGCAGGCGCCGGGCATTGGCCTTGCGCCACGTGCCCATTGCCTTGCAAGGGCGCAGCGCGCGCGTGTTAGAGTGAGCCATTCCCTGCAATGCGCAACGCGTAGCGGCTGGCAAAGTGCGAGGCAGCCATCGGGCGCCCGACCTCCGGCCTGGCAGCGCGCCGCCATTGCGCATCGTCTTTGCTAGAATTCAAACCATGTCCAAGAGTACCGATCGCATCAATCTGACCAACCAGTTCCTGATCGCCATGCCGAACATGGCGGACCCCACGTTTTCAGGAACGGTGGTCTACCTTTGCGATCATTCGGAGCGCGGCGCGCTCGGTCTCGTCATCAATCGGCCCACCGACATCGATCTCGAGGCGCTCTTTTCCCGCATCGACCTGAAGCTCGAAATCGAGCCGCTCCTGCACGTGCCCGTCTATTTCGGCGGCCCGGTGCAGACCGAGCGGGGCTTCGTGCTGCACGCGCCCGCCGAGGGCACGAGCTATACGTCTTCGATGTCGGTGCCGGGCGGGCTTGAGATGACCACGTCGAAGGACGTGCTCGAAGCCGTTGCCAACGGCAGCGGCCCCGAGCGCTTCCTTCTCACGCTCGGCCATGCCGGCTGGGGCGCGGGTCAGCTCGAGGACGAAATCTCGAAGAACGGCTGGCTCACGGTCGAGGCCGATCCGAAGATCGTGTTCGACGTGCCCGCCGAAGAGCGTTTCGAGGCAGCGCTCGCGCTGCTCGGCATTTCGTCGACGATGCTGTCGGGCGAGGCGGGTCACGCATG
Source organism: Paraburkholderia sp. CNPSo 3076 (assembly GCF_026343935.1). Classification (NCBI taxonomy): domain Bacteria; kingdom Pseudomonadati; phylum Pseudomonadota; class Betaproteobacteria; order Burkholderiales; family Burkholderiaceae; genus Paraburkholderia; species Paraburkholderia sp. CNPSo 3076. Next base: position 240,897 of record NZ_JAPMAL010000007.1, read on the forward strand.
AGCGTGGCCGCTGGGCGAGGGGCCGGCGAGGCCACCTTGCTTGCGTTCGATTACGGCGAAAAGCGCATCGGCGTGGCGCTCGGCAATGCGCTCACGCGCAGCGCCAGGGCGCTCACCGTCATTCCCAACAGGAGTCGCGACTATCGTTTCGAAGCGATAGGCGAGTTGCTGCGCGAGTGGCAGCCCGACCTGCTCGTGGTTGGCTTGCCGTGCCATCCGGACGGCACGCCGCACTTCATGACGCAGCACGCGAAGCGCTTCGGCAACCAGCTCAACGGCCGCTTCGGTCTGCGGGTGGTATGGGTGGACGAGCGCTATTCGTCTGTCGACGCCGAAGCGCGGCTGCGCGAGCGCGGCGAACGCGTCGAGCATGTCGACGCCGAAGCGGCCTCCGTGATTCTCCAGCAGTACCTCGACGAACTCCCGCTCTGACTAGCACGCGAGTTGACCGATGATTACTCCCGACGCTGAAGCGCTGTATTGCGCCCTTCTCGACGAGATCCGCGCGGCGTACCCCGCCGATGCGTTCGGCGCGCCCGGCGGCGTGGCGATCGTCGGCATCCATAGCGGCGGTGCGTGGATCGCCGAGCGGCTCGCGCAGGACGTCGGGGCGCTCGAATGGGGCGTGCTCAACGTTGCGCTGCATCGTGACGACTACGCGAAAAAGGGCTTGCACAGCACGGCGAGCCCTACGGCGTTGCCCTTCGCGGTGGACGGCCGCCACATTCTGCTCGTCGACGACGTGCTGTACACGGGCCGCACTTTGCGCGCCGCGCTCAACGAGCTGTACGACTACGGTCGGCCGGCTTCCGTCGAACTCGCGGTGCTCGCCGAGCGCGGCGGGCGCGAGTTGCCGGTGTCCGCGCGTTTCACGGGCGGCGCGGTGAGCGTCGGTGCGCACGAAACGCTCGTACTTGCACACAACCCCGACGGCCGCTTCGCCTTTGAAGTTGAGCAGGGCAGCGGCGCCTGACGCGCGCATCGAACACATTCGGGGGCGGCGACGGCAGAAGCGCAGGCACGCACGCCGCCCATCACATCCAGGATTCAAGCGATGAACACACAGCCCACGCCCGCCGCGTCCCCAGCGGACGACACGCGTTTTCGCTATGGCTTCCTCAAGGGCAATCCGCAGCTCACGAAGAATGGCGAGCTTAAACACCTGTTGTCGATCGAGGGCCTGTCGCGCGCGATCCTCACGCATGTTCTCGATACCGCCACGCAGTTCGTGAGCGTGACCGACCGCGACGTGAAGAAGGTGCCGCTGTTGCGCGGCAAATCGGTGTTCAACCTGTTCTTCGAGAACTCCACGCGCACGCGCACCACGTTCGAGATCGCCGCCAAGCGTCTTTCCGCGGACGTGCTCAACCTGAACATCAACGCTTCATCGACGAGCAAGGGCGAGTCGCTGCTCGACACCATCGGCAATCTTTCGGCGATGCACGCCGATATGTTCGTCGTGCGCCATGCGTCGAGCGGCGCGCCGTACCTGATCGCCGAGCACTGCGCGCCGCACGTGCACGTGATCAACGCCGGCGACGGCCGCCACGCGCACCCGACGCAAGGCCTGCTCGACATGTACACGATCCGCCACTACAAGCGCGATTTCACGAACCTGCGCGTAGCGATCGTCGGCGACATCCTGCATTCGCGTGTGGCGCGCTCGGACATCCACGCGCTCACCACGCTCGGCGTGCCCGAGGTACGCGCCATCGGCCCGCGTACGCTGTTGCCGGGCGGTCTCGAGCAGATGGGCGTACGCGTGTTTCATAACCTCGACGAAGGCTTGAAGGGCGTCGACGTCATCATCATGCTGCGCCTGCAGAACGAGCGCATGAGCGGCGCGCTGCTGCCCTCCGCGCAGGAGTATTTCAAGAGCTGGGGCTTGACGCCTGAGCGCCTCGCGCTCGCCGCGCCCGACGCGATCGTCATGCATCCGGGGCCGATGAATCGCGGCGTGGAGATCGACTCGCAGGTTGCCGACGGTCCGCAGTCGGTGATCCTCGACCAGGTGAGCTTTGGCATTGCGGTGCGCATGGCGGTGATGGGCATTGTCGCCGGAAATAACGACTGAAGCGGCGAGAACGACAAGGCACCAGATGAACATCCATATTCAAGGTGGCACGCTGATCGATCCGGCGGCCGGGACCGAACAGCAGCAGGACGTGTACATCGAGGCGGGCAAGATCGCGGCGCTTGGCGCGGCGCCTGCGGGCTTCCAGGCGGACCGCACGCTCGATGCGCGCGGCCTCATGGTCGCGCCCGGTCTCGTCGACTTGAGCGCGCGCCTGCGCGAGCCGGGCTACGAGCACAAGGCGACGCTCGACTCGGAGATGAACGCGGCGCTCGCGGGCGGCGTGACGAGCCTCGTGTGCCCGCCCGATACCGACCCCGTGCTCGACGAGGCCGGCTTGGTCGAGATGCTTAAGCATCGTGCGGGCAAACTCGCGCGTGCGCATGTGCATCCGGTAGGCGCGCTCACCGTGGGCCTGAAAGGGCAGGTGATCACCGAGATGGTGTCGCTGACCGAGGCGGGCTGCATCGGCTTCACGCAGGCCGACACGCCGATCGCCGATACTCAGGTCCTGCTGCGCGCATTGCAGTACGCGAGCACCTATGGTTACGCCGTGTGGTTGCGGCCGCAGGATGCGTATCTCTCGAAGGGCGGCGTGGCCGCGAGCGGTGCGCTGGCTTCGCGCCTCGGCCTCTCCGGCGTGCCGGTGAGCGCGGAGACGATCGCGCTGCATACGCTCTTCGAACTGATGCGCGTGACGGGTGCGCGCGTGCACGCGCAGCATCTTTCGTCGGCGGCGGGCGTGGCGCTCATGCGCGCCGCGAAGGCCGAGGGCCTGCCCGTGACCTGCGACGTGACGGCCAACCATCTGCATCTGATCGACATGGACATCGGCTATTTCGACGCGCAGTTCCGGCTCGACCCGCCGCTACGCCAGCAACGCGATCGCGAGGCGATTCGCGCGGGCCTCGCCGACGGCACGATCGACGCGATCTGCTCGCAGCACACGCCCGTGGACGACGACGAAAAGCTGTTGCCGTTCGCCGAAGCGACGCCGGGCGCGACGGGCCTCGAGCTGTTCCTCTCGCTCACCGTGAAATGGGCGCAGGAAGCGCGCGTGCCGCTCGCGAAGGCGCTCGCCCATGTGACGTCGACGCCGGCTGCCGTGATGCAGCGTGACGCGGGACGGCTCGCCGTGGGCGCGAGCGCGGACCTCTGCGTGTTCGATCCCCATGCACACTGGCGCGTCGAGCCGCGCGCACTCAAGAGTCAGGGACACAACACGCCGTTCCTCGGCTACGAACTGCCCGCCGTGGTACGCGCAACGCTCGTGGCGGGCCGAGTGGGTTTCGAGCGCGGATTCGATCGAGTTGCAAGCGCATGACAGATTTATGTCATGGAGGTCTGCTAGGATTCCGCGATTCAGCCTATCGTCAAACATGAGCCTCTTCATCCGCAAGACCCGCCTGCTCGCGCATCTGCTGCGCGGCGCCTGCACCGTGGCACTGCGCTTTCCGCGCGCAAGCGCCGATCAGCGCCACGCCATGAACCGCGCCTGGTCCCTCAAGATGCTCGAGCTATGCGGCCTGAAGCTTGTCGTGCACAACGACGCGGCTCGGCTCGACGCGGGCGCGCTCGTCGTGAGCAACCACATTTCGTGGATCGACATCTACGTGATCAACGCGTGGCGTCCCACGCCGTTCGTCTCGAAGGCCGAGATCCGCAACTGGCCGCTGATCGGCTGGTTCGCGCAGAATCTCGACACGGTGTTCGTCGAGCGCGAGAAGCGTAGCGACGCGAAGCGCATCATGCATGAGCTGGCGGCGCGGCTCGAGCGCGGCGAGCTCATGTGCGTGTTTCCCGAAGGCACGACCTCGGATGGCCTCGCGCTCAAGCCGTTTCACTCGAACATGTTCCAGGCGGCGGTGTCGGCTGGGAGGCCCGTGCAGCCGCTGTGCATTTTGTATGAGGATGCGCAGGGGCGGCAGTCGGTGGCGCCGGCGTATATCGACGACGTGTCGCTCAAAGAGTCGCTCGACGCGATGCTCAAGTCCGGGCCGCTGACCGCTCACGTTTATATTGGCGAGGCGATCGAAGCCGGGGATGACCGGCGCAAGCTGGCGGCGCGTGCGCAGGAGGCGGTGGGGCAGGCGCTGGAGACGATGCGTGGTGAGGCGGCGGCGCTTGCGCATGGAGTGGCGCAGGCGACTTGACGCCAGAAGGCGTGCGCCTCGCGCGAATCCGGGAGCTTTTAGCCGTTCGTCGCGCGGCAACTCTCGCAGGGCACCTGCGTGAGGATGCGTTCGCCCGGATCGCCGACGAGATGGATTGCCGAGAGTTGCTCGCCCCAGACGCAGCCCGAGTCGAGCCCGACCAGGTTCTTGCGCAGGGTGAGGCCAAGCGCTGCCCAATGGCCGAACACCACGGTGGTGTCAGCCGTTTTGCGCCCCGGCACGTCGAACCACGGCATGAAGCCCGGCGGCGCGGAGTCGAGCCCGCCGCTGGTCGAGAAGTCCATCACGCCGTCGCTATCGCAAAAACGCACGCGCGTGAGCGCGCTGCAGGTCACGCGCAGCCGCTCGATACCCTTCAGGTCTTTGGACCAGCGGTTCGGCTGGTTGCCATAGAGGCCGGCGAGCGTTTCCCGCCAGTTGTCGCGGCGCAACGCTTTTTCGAGTTCGTGCGCAAGTTCCATCGTGAGATCGACGTCCCACTGAGGCAACACGCCTGCATGCACCATCAGCATGCCGTTCTCGTAGTGCGCGATCGGGCGATGACGCACCCAGTGCAGCAGATCTTCGGCGTCGGGCGCGTTCAGGATGTCGTCGATGGTGTCGTCTTTCTTCGCCTTGCGGATGCCAGCCGAAACCGACAGCAGATGCAGGTCGTGATTGCCCAGCACCGCCACGCCGCGCTCGCCGAGTTCGATCACCTCGCGCAACGTTTCGAGCGACGCGGGACCGCGATTGATCAGGTCGCCCGCGAACCAGAGCGGCGTGTCCGGGGAGGGGGCGGCTTTGGCGAGCAGTTCGCGAAATGGTGAGAGGCAACCTTGGAGGTCGCCGAAAGCGAGAGGGGATGGATGAGACGCTTGCTCTTTCATTCGGTTGATGGCTGGCGGTGTACGGCGTGGCGCGAGGCAATGACGGTATCACAAGATGAGTGCTGTCGCGTGACGCTGCGGAAACCGGGTAATGCATGGCGGATGAACGATTCGACCCCGGCATGGCACGAAAAATGCCAAACGAATTTGTCAAGCTGTTTCAAGATGTTAGGGGGGTGGCGTTCGTGCACGGTATCCTTATAATTCTCTATCGATAAAATTAGAACCAGAATCTGCGGGGGTAGTAAGGCTGAATCAGCTGGATCGGGCGCTTCTCCCGCACGAAAGCTATTTCTACAGTTAGCTTTCAAGTCGTCTGGTGCAAAGATTGACGCCAGAACTGCTTCCGCACTCGCGCAATAAAAGGAGTTCCATGATTCTGGTTACGGGCGGTGCCGGCTTTATCGGCGCCAACTTTGTGCTTGACTGGCTGAGTCAATCGGACGAAGCCGTATTGAATGTCGACAAGCTCACGTACGCGGGCAATCTCGGGACGCTGAAATCGTTGCGGGACGATGCGAAGCACGTATTTGCGCGCGTGGATATTTGCGACCGCGCAGCGCTCGACGCGCTCTTCGCCCAGCACAAGCCGCGCGCCGTGTTGCACTTCGCGGCCGAAAGCCACGTCGATCGCTCGATTCATGGTCCGGCCGATTTTGTTCAGACCAATGTCGTCGGCACCTTCACGCTGCTCGAAGCAGCGCGTCAGTACTGGAGCGACCTGCCCGCCGCCGAAAAGGCCGCGTTTCGTTTCCTGCACGTCTCCACGGACGAAGTGTTTGGCTCGCTTTCGGCAACCGACCCGCAATTCTCCGAAACCACCCCGTACGCGCCCAACAGCCCGTACTCGGCAACCAAGGCGGGTTCGGACCACCTCGTGCGCGCCTACCATCACACGTATGGCTTGCCCACGCTGACGACGAATTGTTCCAACAATTACGGCCCGTACCAGTTCCCCGAAAAACTGATTCCGCTGATGATTGCCAGCGCGCTCGCTGGCAAGCCGCTCCCGGTGTACGGCGACGGCCAGAACGTGCGCGACTGGCTCTACGTGAGCGACCATTGCAGCGCGATTCGCGAAGTGCTCGCCCGCGGCAAGGTTGGCGAGACCTATAACATCGGCGGCTGGAACGAGAAGAAGAATCTCGAAGTCGTGCACACCCTGTGCGACCTGCTCGACGAGCTGCGCCCGAAGGCGGCCGGCTCGTATCGCGACCAGATTGCCTATGTGACGGATCGTCCGGGCCACGATCGCCGTTACGCGATCGACGCGGGCAAGCTCGAGCGCGAACTCGGCTGGAAGCCCGCCGAGACGTTCGAAACCGGGCTTGCGAAGACAGTGCGCTGGTATCTCGACAATCAGGGTTGGGTCGACGAAGTGGTGTCGGGCGACTACCGCAAGTGGGTCGAGACGAATTATGCGAAGCGCGGGTGAGGAACAAGGCGATGGCACGTAAAGGCATCATTCTCGCGGGTGGCTCCGGAACGCGGCTGTATCCGATCACGCACGTCGTGTCGAAACAGCTGCTGCCGGTGTACGACAAACCGATGATCTACTACCCGCTGTCGACGATGATGATGGCGGGCATTCGCGACGTGTTGATCATCTCGACGCCGCAGGACACGCCGCGCTTCGAGGCGATGCTCGGTGACGGCAGCCAGTGGGGGATGAATATCCAGTACGCCGTGCAGCCGTCGCCCGACGGACTTGCGCAGGCATTCATCATCGGCAAGGAATTCATCGGCAGCGATCCGTCGGCGCTGATCCTTGGCGACAACATTTTCTACGGACACGATCTCGCAAAGCAGCTCGAGCATGCTAATGCGCAAGAGACTGGAGCGACGGTGTTCGCCTATCACGTGCACGATCCTGAGCGTTATGGCGTGGTCGAATTCGATCAGTCGTTCCGTGCGGTATCGATCGAAGAGAAGCCTGCGAAGCCGCGTTCGAACTATGCGGTCACGGGGCTGTACTTTTACGACAACCGCGTGTGCGATATCGCGTCCGACATCAAGCCTTCGGCGCGCGGCGAGCTGGAAATCACCGATGTGAATTCGCGCTATCTTGCGGACGGCGCGCTCAGTGTCGAGATCATGGGGCGTGGGTATGCCTGGCTCGATACCGGTACGCACGATTCGCTGATCGAGGCGGCGACCTTCATTGCGACGCTGCAGAAGCGCCAGGGTCTCGTGGTCGCGTGTCCCGAGGAGATCGCGTATCGCAAGCAGTGGATCGATGCGGAGCAGGTGTTGAAGCTTGCAAAGCCGCTGGCGAAGAACAGCTACGGGCAGTACCTCCAGAACATTCTCACTCATCAAGTTGCATGGCTATCCAGGTAACGGCGACGGCGCTGCCCGAAGTCAAGATCATTGAGCCCAAGGTGTTTGGTGACGCGCGCGGGTTCTTCTACGAGAGCTTCAACGCGCGCGAGTTCGCCGAGCACGTGGAGAAGGGCGTCGAATTCTTGCAGGACAACCACTCGCGTTCGTCGCGGGGGGTGCTGCGCGGGCTGCATTATCAGATCGAACATGCGCAGGGGAAGCTCGTGCGCGTGGTCGAAGGTGAAGTGTTCGACGTAGTGGTCGACATCCGCCAAAGCTCGCCGCGTTTTGGCAAGTGGATAGGCGTGAATCTGTCGGTCGACAATCATCGGCAGCTGTGGGTGCCGCCTGGGTTTGCGCACGGCTTTCTCGTGTTGTCGGAGTCCGCGCAGTTCCTGTACAAGACGACCGACTACTGGTATCCGGAGCACGAGCGCAGCATCATCTGGAACGATACGGAAATCGGCGTCGAATGGCCGATCGAGGGCGAGCCGGTGCTGGCGGCGAAGGACGCGGCCGGGACGACGCTCGCGAGGGCGAAGACCTATGAATGAGCAACGTAGAGGCGATGCGAGTCGCGCGACGCCTGATCGCCCCGTGATCCTCGTGACAGGTGCGAATGGGCAGGTCGGCTACGAGGCAGTGCGCGCGTTGCAGGGGCTGGGCACCATCGTGGCGCTCGATCGAAACCGGCTCGACCTGACGCGGCTCGACGACGTGCGCCATTTCGTCCGCGAGACGAAGCCGGCCCTGATCGTGAACGCGGCTGCCTATACCGCGGTCGATCGGGCCGAGAGCGACGCCGCGACGGCGCACCTCGTGAATGCGCAGGTGCCGTACGTGCTCGCTGAAGAGGCTAACGACCTCGGTTCGCTGCTGATTCACTACTCGACCGACTATGTTTTCGATGGGTCGAAGCCCGACGCGTACGTCGAGACTGACGAGCCGAATCCACTCAACGTCTATGGGCGCACGAAGCTCGAAGGCGAGCGTGCGATCGCGCATGTGGGAGGCAAGTACCTCATCTTCCGCACGAGTTGGGTGTACGGCGCGAGGGGGCGCAACTTCATGCTGACGATGCTGAAGTTTGCCCGCGAGGGGCGCAAAGAGATCACAGTGGTCGACGATCAGATCGGCGCGCCGACATGGAGCCGGACGATTGCGGCATGCGCGACGCATATTGCGGCGAGGTATTGCGCAAATGATGCCGATGCCAGCTGGTGGACGAGCCGTGCCGGTGTCTATCACCTCACGGCCGCAGGCGCGACGTCGTGGTATGGGTTCGCGCGGGCCATCTTCCAGGCGGTCAATGATGATGCGTCGTGCGTCCAGCCGATTAAGGCGGAGAGCTTTGCGGCTGCGGCCCGTCGTCCATCGAACTCCAGGCTGTGTTGTGACAAGCTGGCGAACGTTTTTGGCTTGCACGTGCCGGCGTGGGAGGGGGCGTTGGCGCAATGTCTCGAAGAGGCCGTGTGCTAGGCCTTTATGTGTTTGTGAATTGTTCTTTTCTTCAGCCAAATAGGTAGAGGTGGTTATTGGCGGGGCCATATTGCGAGGCCGCAAGTCAAGGCGAGAGTGCGGCAATCAGTAAAATCAGTAGGGCGTTTGTTGGTATTGCAATTTGTAGCAATTCGGAACAGTTTTGTTGCCGAAGTGCGAATAAAATGCCACCATACCGCTCTTACCCAGACGCTACCGACAGATAGGCGGCCATGGGCATGGCAGGGCGTGACTCGACGACTGCCGCGGTGTCCGAATGTCTAGTTGCGCCGTCTATAAATAGTACAGCGTCGAGAGAGGAATTTGTGAGTTTGATACCCATTATCCTGTGTGGCGGCGCGGGGTCCCGGCTGTGGCCGGTATCGCGAGAATCGCACCCGAAACCGTTTATTCGTCTGGCCGATGGCCAGAGCCTTCTGCAGAAGGCGTTCCTGCGTGCTGCCGCGCTCGACGGTGTCAAGCAAGTCCTGACCGTGACCAATCGCGAACTGTTCTTCAAGACCGAAGACGAGTTCCGCGAAGTGAACGAGCGTGGCGTTGCGACGTCGTTCATCTGTGAGCCGTTTGGGCGCAATACGGCTGCGGCAGTCGCCGCGGCGGCGCTGCATGTCGCGAACACGAGCGGCCCCGAAGCGGTGATGCTCGTGCTCGCTGCCGACCATCTGATCGCCGACTACGACGCGTTTGCCGATGCCGTCGGCAAAGCCGAGGCGCTGGCACGTCAAGGCAAGATCGTCACGTTCGGCATTCGTCCGGACTCGCCGCAAACGGGCTATGGCTATATCGAGGCCGAAGGCAACTCGGTGTTGCGCTTCGTTGAGAAACCGTCGCTCGAGAAGGCGCGTGAATATCTCGCGTCGAAGCGTTTCCTCTGGAATTCGGGAATTTTCTGCTTTACCGCGGCTTCTATCCTGCGTGAGTTCGAGCAGCATTGCCCCGACATTCTGGCCAGTACCGATGCCTGTCTGCGGGAGTCGCGCACATCGGAAGGCGACGGTTGGTCGCAGGTGCAGCTCGCGCCGAACAGCTTCGGCATGGTCCCAGAGAATTCGATCGACTACGCCGTCATGGAAAAGTGCACGCAGGCCGCGGTCGTGCCGTGTGCCATCGGTTGGAGCGACATCGGCTCCTGGACCGCGCTGAGCGAGTTGTGCCGCCCTGACAGCCACGGCAATCGCGTGGAAGGTGAGGCGTTGCTGCACGACGTCGACAATTGCTATTTCGTGAGTCGCGATCGTTTGATCGGCGCAGTTGGCGTCGAGAACCTGATCGTCATTGACACACCGGACGCGCTGCTTGTCGCCAATCGCGACCGCGCGCAGGACGTCAAGCATATCTACTCCGAGCTGAAGGCTCGCGGCCACGATGCGCACAAGATGCATCGCACCGTACATCGGCCGTGGGGCACCTACACCGTGCTCGAGGAAGGTCCGCGCTTCAAGATCAAGCGCATCGAAGTGAAGCCGGGTGCAAGCCTGAGTCTGCAGATGCATCATCATCGCAGCGAACACTGGATCGTGGTGAGCGGCATGGCGAAGGTCGTCAACGGCGAGCGCGAGCTGTTCGTCTCTACCAACGAATCGACCTACATTCCGGCGGGGCACAAGCATCGGCTCGAAAACCCGGGTGTGGTCGGCCTTGTGATGATCGAGGTGCAGAGCGGTGAGTACCTCGGCGAGGACGACATCGTGCGTTTCGAGGACGTGTACGGGCGAGCGTAATGGGTGAAGTAGTCATCGATCGAGGTAAAATGAACCTCGCTAGCCATGATGGGAGCGACGACCTCGTCGCCGGCCTGAGCGCCGTGCGCGTATGGGGCACGCTCGGCTGGCACGACATTCGTCAGCGCTATCGCCGTTCCGTGCTCGGGCCGTTCTGGTTCACGCTCAGCACGGCGATCATGGTTGTCGTGTTGGGGGCGCTCTATTCAGAGCTGCTCCATCAGGATATTCACGAGTATCTGCCTTACCTCGCGATCGGCCTCGTCGTGTGGGGCTTCATCTCGTCGGTCGCGAACGAGGCTTGTAGCGCGTTCATCGGCGCGGGGTATCTGATCAAACAGATCCGCATACCATTGACGGTGCACATCTGTCGTATCGTCTGGCGCAATTTCGTGATCTTGCTGCATAGCCTGCCGGTCGTCGTCGCGCTGATCGTATTCCTCGGGCGCAGTCCGAGCATCGAGTTTCTGCTCGTGCCGCTCGCGCTGTTCGTGCTCTTCATGCAAGGCGTGTGGCTGAGTGTGGTGCTCGGTGTGCTGTGCACGCGCTTTCGCGACATTCAACCGATCGTCGCCAATCTCATCCAGGTTGCGTTCTTCTTCACGCCCGTGATGTGGTCGCCCGAGGTGCTGAAGTCACGCGCGTGGGTGGCGCAGTACAATCCGCTGTATCACCTGATCGAACTCGTGCGCGCGCCCTTGATGGGGCGCCCGCTGCAGTGGGAGTCGTGGGCCTGGTCCGTCGGTATGCTCGTGGCCGGGTTCGCGTTCGCGCACCTCCTCATGCGCCGGACCCGCAACCGCGTTCCGTATTGGCTCTAACATTATGACGACTTCTTCTATCGTTGCAGAGGGAATCGTCGTCGAATTCCCGATTTACGAGAATTCCCACCGATCGCTCAAGAAAGCGGTCCTCAATCTGACCACCGGCGGCCGCATAGGTCATGACGCCGGCCGGCACACGGTCGTGCGCGCCATTGACGAACTGAGCTTCAATTTTTCGCATGGCGAGCGCATTGGTCTCGTGGGCCATAACGGATCGGGCAAGACCACGCTGCTGCGCACGCTCACCGGCGTGTACGAACCCGTGCGAGGCAAATTGAAGGTGCATGGCCGCATCGCCTCGCTGCTCGACGTTTCGATGGGTCTCGACCCGGATGCAACCGGGTTTGAAAACATCTATTTGCGCGGCATTCTCGATGGCCTCAAGCCGGCCCGGATCCGCGGCAAGATTGACGAGATCGCCGATTTCAGCGAACTCGGCGACTATCTCAATCTGCCGGTGCGGACGTACTCCAGCGGGATGATGCTGCGCCTTGCGTTTTCGATGTCCACGAGCATCGAGGCAGATATCCTGATCATGGACGAGTGGCTGAGCGTCGGCGACGCCGATTTCAAGGCCAAGGCCGCGCAGCGTCTCGAAGCGCTGGTCGGCGACGCGTCCATCGTGGTGATTGCGAGCCATGAGCCTGCGCTCGTGCAACGGGTGTGCACGCGCAAGATCTGTCTCGAGCACGGCAAGATCGTTGCGGACGAGCCAGTCGTCGCCGAACCGTCGGCCGCCGCCAGTTCGGGCAGTGCAGAGTCCGGCGATACCAATCTTTCCGCGGACGCAACCGCCTCCCGCTCGGCTGCCTGATCGGTGCGGCGCGTTGCGCTGTGGCGATACATGAGGGCGGCCGCCTGTCCCCAGCTTGTGTTTAAGGGTTAGATAAAGGCATGTATTCCATGCGCGCTGATCATCCTCTGGTTTGCTATGGCCGGTCGCTGTTCCTTCACCAGCCTTTCCGCCTGCTGAAGGGCATGGCCGGCGCCTACGTCGCCTATCCGATCGCGGAGAGCCGCGAACAGCGCAGCGTGCGGCCGAAGGTGGACGAGTTGCGGCGCTACTACCTGCAGCCCTTCGCCCAGCGCCGCAAGATTTCGCTCGAGCGTCTGGTGTCCATCCTGCAATTCGCCGGCGAAAGCGTGCCGTACTATCGCGACCTCTTTCGCGAGCGTCAGTTCGACCCGCAGAAGGCGGGGCAGGATCCACGCTACCTCGAGGAACTGCCGTATCTGACCAAGGACATCATCCGGGAGCAGGGCGCGCGGCTCTTTTCGCGTCCGCTCGAAGATGTGCGCCACCACGCCTGCAAGACAGGCGGTTCGACCGGGCTGTCGTGCACGATCTTCTACGACCAGGTCGCGGCCGATTATTCGTCGGCGGTCACGTTCTATGCGCGCCGTCGCATCGGCAAGCACGGCTACCGGTCGGAGCTTCACTTCGCTTGCCGCTTTCCGGGCGAGGTGGTTCCGCCGTGGCCGTCGCGCGAAGACTTCAAGTGCTTCGCTATGAATCGCAGCAACATCTTCTTCGACCGCATCGACGATACGGGGCTTGAAGAGATGTGGCAGACGCTCAAGCGTCGCAAGCCGTACCTCGCGCACGGCCACCCGTCCACGATGTTCGCGCTCGCATGCTACATCGAGCGCAAGTATGGGAGCGACAAGGCGTTTTCGGTCTTCGAATCGAGCGGTGAACTGCTCGAGCCGCATCAGCGCGAAATCATCGAGCGCGCATTGCGTTGCCGCGTAATCGACCGTTACGGCCTCGCCGAACTCGGGGTCATGGCCTACGAACTCGACGGCCACGAGAACGGCTTTCAGATCATGGATTCGGAAGGCTGGCCGGAAAGCCGCGTGCAGCAGGAGAGTGTGGATGGCACGCATGAACTCGTGCTCACGGGCTACCGCAACCGGCTGATGCCGCTCATCCGCTACGCTACGGGTGACATGGCGCGCGTCGAGGAGCGCGAGAACGGTTTCTTCCTCACCGATGTGGTGGGCCGCATTCACGACGTCGTGCCGATTAACGGCGTCGCGCACCCCACGCATCACATCCAGGACATGCTCGACCATCGCGTCGGCGGCATCCAGGAATTTCAGATCGACCTGCGTACCTCGCCGCCGACGCTTCGCATCGTGCTCGAGCCTTGGGCCAACGAGGAAGACACGACGAAGAAGCTGCGAGGCTATTGGCAGGACGCCTTCACGATCGCCTATGTCGGCCATGACGCGTTCGTGCGCGTCGGTCGGCGCGCGAAGTTCCGGCACGTGGTGACCGCATGATCGGCGTGCTCTTTTCTGAACCGTCCAGCAGCGCTGGCCGGCTGGTGCTGGCGGCACTGCAGCGCTCGGTTAGCGCCCTGCAGGCGCGTCCGCTCGCTCGCGCCGCGCTCTTCGCTGCTGGCGCGCCCGCGATCGTCGTTGCCGTCGACGTGCCCGACGCGTGGGGCGAAGCGCTCGTTGAATGGATCGATGCACGCGCCGGCAAGCTCGTCGTTTTCGGGCGGCTGCCACAGGCGCTGGCGCGCCGTCTCGGCTGCACACAAGCGGTTTGGCCGGAAGGGCTCGCCCAGGCTGCGCGCAGCGCGTCCGCGCGCTCTGGCCGCGACGCGCAAAGTGCCGCATGCGTGTGCTATGGCGACTCGGCGGCGTTGCTCGGGGGGCGCGCATGGGAGCGGCCCTTCGAGCGTTTCGATTTCACGGACGAGTGGAACAACCTGGGCTACGGCGCGATTCGCGCGGATGGGTCCATATGGGCATTGAGTCAGCCCGTGGATGTGCCACCGGCTGCGCGTCTTGCCTCGGTCGAGATCGACGGCGCCTCCTGCCTGGCTTACGCTGCATTGTGGGAGCGGGCGCGGTCGAGCGTGCTCTGGTACAACCGCGCGGTGGGGCCTTGCGACTCATTCGAATGGCGCCTCGTTGAGAATTTCCTTTCCGCTCATCGCGCGCAAGCGCTGCCGTGTCAGCCGGTATTGAGCGAGGTCCCCTGGGGATATGACGCTGCGATCACGTCTCGTCTCGACTGCGACGAAGACATCGAGTCGGCGCGCGAGCTATGGCAGGTCTATCAGCGGCTCGGCGTGCCGTTTTCTCTGGCGATCCACACGTCCAATTTACGCGACGACACGCACTACGCGATTCTGCGCGAGTTCGCCGCATCCGCCGGCACGGCGCTGCTGTCGCATACCGCAACGCACGCGCCGAACTGGGGTGGCAGCTACGAGGCAGCGCTGGCGGAAGGCGCAGAGTCGATGCGCCTGATCGAAGAGGTGACTGGGCAGCGCGTACGCTATGCGGTGTCGCCGTTCCACCAAAGCCCGGATTACGCGCTTCGCGCGTTGTGCGACGTCGGCTATGCGGGTTGCGTGGGCGGCATCATCCGTAACGACCCCGAGTTCCTGATCGCGCGCGGCGGCGCGCTCGCGGGCTTGCCGGACGGTTTCGTCGGTCACAGTCAGCAGACGATGCTGCACGGCGACTGCATGCTCGAATCGGGCGACGCACTCGCCGTGTTCAAAGAGGCATTCGATCTCGCGTGCGAGTCGCGCACGCTGTTCGGCTACCTCGATCATCCGTTCTCGCCGCGTTACCAATATGGCTGGCCGGATGAGGCCGTGCGTAGCGACGCCCACGAACAATTGATCGCCTATATTCGCGCGCGAGCCGCCAGGCCCATATTTCTCGACGAAAACGCCGCGCTCGATTTTCTCGCGGCAAAAGCCTCCCTTCAGGTCGTCGAGGACGGCGCCGCGTTCCGCTTCGTCGCGTCCCGCGGCGGCGCGAACACGTTGCCGTTCGGCGTGGAATACCGCGGCGAATGCATGCTGGTGACAAACGAGGGTTTGCCGCGATGAAAGTGCTGGTCGTACTCGGCACGCGGCCGGAAGTCATCAAGCTCGCGCCCGTGATCGAGGCGCTGCGTCCTGTCGCTGACACGGTGGTGTGCGCGACGGGGCAGCACCGCGAAATGCTCGCGCAGGCGCTGGATTCGTTCGGCATCCTTCCTGATGTTACGCTCGATACGATGAGCCCCGGGCGTTCGCTGAACGTGCTTGCCTCGCGGTTGCTCGCCGAGATGGACGGCGTGCTCGAGCGCGAGCAGCCCGACTGGGTCGTCGTGCAAGGCGATACGACGACGGCATACTGCGCCGGACTGGCCGCGTTTCATCGCGGCGTCGCGGTGGCGCACGTCGAAGCGGGCCTGCGCACGGCGGATCTCGCAAACCCGTTTCCGGAAGAAGCGAATCGCCGGCTGCTCGGCCAGATCGTTTCGCGGCATTTCGCGCCGACGCAACGCGCTCGTGAGAATCTGCTGCGCGAGGGCATCGACGATGCGCAGATCGTCATCACGGGCAATACCGTCGTCGATGCCATTCTGCTGGCGCGTCGCGCCTGGGAGCAGGTGCCCGCGTCGCTGGCCCGTGCCGGATGGCATGGCGGCGAGCCTCCACATATTCTGGTGACCTGCCACCGCCGCGAGAATTTCGGTGAAACGCTGATCAGCATCTGCAAGATGCTGCGTGATCTGTGCGCGCGTTACGCGGGCCATCGCTGGGTGTTCCCCGTGCACCTGAATCCGGCGGTGCGCGAGCCCGTCATGCGCGAACTGGGCGCCGTGCCAAATCTCGTTCTCATGGATCCGGTGGACTACGAGGCAAGCCTCTACCTCATTAGCAGGAGCTTGCTTGTGCTCAGCGATTCCGGCGGGATTCAGGAGGAGGCGCCTACCTTCGGCGTGCCCGTCGTCGTGATGCGCAGCCATACTGAGCGGCGCGAAGGCGTCGATGCCGGTTTCGCCACGCTGGCGGGGCAGACGCCCGAATGTATCGAGGCTGCTGCGAGCGCGTGGCTCGACGATCCGGCTCGCCGCGAGGCGTTGCGCAATCGTGCCAACCCGTATGGTGACGGCCGTGCGGCGCAGCGCATCGTGGCCAGCCTCGCGGGCCAGCGTGCAGAGGTGCTCAGTGACTGACGCGACGCGCACGGACGGCTCATCGCGCGACTGCATCCTTTTCTCTACGGCCGACTGGGACGAGCCTTACTGGACCAACAAGCAGCACACGGCTTGCGCGCTCGCGCGGCGCGGATGGCGCGTGCTCTATGTGGAAAGTCCTGGCCTGCGCGCGCCACGGATCGCGAGCGGTAAGGACTGGAAGCGCATCGCGCGGCGCCTGTGGAGCGGCCTGCGTTCGAATTTTCTGACGCCGCCGCGGCGCGATGCGAACGTGTGGGTGCTGTCGCCACTGATGATCCCTGCTGGACATCATTGGCCGGCAGTCCGGCGCCTGAATCAGTGGCTGCTCAGACACGGCATCGTCCGGTTCGCGCGCCAGCACCGGTTCAGCGATCCGGTGATCTGGACGTATCACCCGTTCATGCTCGACGCCATTGGCGCGCTGCCGCACGGACCGGTGGTGTATCACTGTGTGGACGATCTCGCGGCGATTCCCGGCGTGGATGTCGGCGGGTTCAACGCGGCGCAGCAGCAGTTGCTGACGACCTGCGACGCTGTCTTCACGACGGCGCAGGCGCTGCGTGAAAAGTGCGAGCTCTACAACTCGAACACGCACTTCTTTGCGAACGTTGTCGACACGGCACATTTCGGGCGGGCACTCGACGCGGCGGCGCTCGTGCCGCCGGAGGTGGGTGCCATTGCGGGGCCGCGCGTCGTGTATCACGGCGTGCTGTCCGACTTCAAGGTGGACTTCGCGTTGATCTTCGAGGCGGCCAGGCAGCGTCCGGACTGGAGCTGGTTCTTCATCGGCGAAGAGCGCGAGGGCCAGCGCAGCGAGTGGGTCGCGCGGTTAAAGGCGCTGCCGAACGTGCACTTCCTCGGGTATCGGCGCTACGAAGAGTTGCCGGACTACCTGCGGGGGATGCAAGTCGGCCTGTTGCCGACATTGTTGAACGACTATACGCGCTCGATGTTTCCGATGAAATTCTTCGAGTACCTGGCGGCGGGATTGCCGGTCGTCTCGACGCCGCTGGACTTCACGAGCGGCCAGTTCGACGGGCTCGAAGTCGGCGCGACGCCAGAAGCGTTCGTCGCGTCTATCGAGCGGCAACTGCGCCGCGGGCGCCTGAGCCAAAGCGAGGCGCTAGCTTGCGTGGGCGATAATACGTGGGACGCCCGGGTTGACCGGATGCTGGAGCGGGTCAGTCGCGGCGCGGCTAGTTCGACCTGTGCACTGTGAACGGCAACTGAGGTCGTGGAGCGGGGCGCCTTTCGGTGAACGTGTGCTGCCGAAGATATGTGAGGCCACCAAAGTTGAAACGCGTCGGTACTGGCAAAGAGTTGGTTACCGTTGTTTTGTCTTTGCCGTCTGAAGGCGTGTCAGGCATCACAGGCCGGGAGCAAGCGGCCAATGCTGACCGTATAGAATCAACAGTAGTCCTTGAACGGGCATCGCTAGCGCGCCCCAATTTCGCATGAAAGTACTATTTAATACTTATCCGATGGCATTTCACACCCCGGGCGGCGGGGAAGTGCAGCTTATGCAGTATTACCGGCATTTGCCTGAGCACGGTGTAGACGTCAAACTGCTCGATATGTGGAACCCGCAGTTCAAGGAACACGATTTCATGCACTTTTTCTCTTGCATGAGCGGATCCTTGCACTTCTGTTCGTTCATGAAGCGCATCGGGATGCCATTGGTAGTGTCCCCGAATCTGTGGATTACCGAGGAAACCAAGGGCAACTATCCATACGACGAAATCCGGCTAATTTTCGTTCTGGCTGATCGAGTCGTTTGCAATTCGAACGCAGAGTGCGATCTTCTTGCATCGGTTTTCAACATCGAGCGCGAAAAATTCGCGACGGTTTACAACGGCATCGACAATCATTTCCTGGTACGACTCAGCCCGGATGTTTTCCGCTCGAGATTCAACATCGATGAGCCGTTCGTATTGAACGTTGCAAATATCGAACCGAGAAAAAATCAGCTGAACCTGATTCGTGCCCTGAAGCAACATCCCGAATTGAAACTGGTCCTCATCGGCCATGTGCGCGATACGGATTATGCGAGCCAGTGCTTTGCCGAAGGTGGCGATCAACTGAAATATCTGGGTCCGCTTCCACACGATTCTGATGAGCTACGTTCGGCCTATGCCGCGTGCTCGGTCTTCGCGTTGCCGAGCGCACTCGAAACGCCGGGCCTTGCAGCGCTGGAAGCTTTTGCTTGTGGCGCGTCCGTCGTCGTAACGGAGGAGGGTTGCACGCGTGAATATTTTGGCGAAGGAGCGCTCTACGTAGCTCATGATGATGTCGATGGCATCAGTCAAGCCATCGCTCAGAGCGTCTCACGTAGCAGCGCACGGGCCTTTCTGTCCAGTATCGTTGCGGGAGCCAATTTTACCTGGCATACCTGTGTTGGCGAGCTACTCCGTGTATACCGCGAACTACAAGGTGATTCGGCTGAAACGAATGTCAAAGGCGGATTCAGGACGATAGAGCGCGACAATGGCGGCTCCTTGTTTGCGTGGACCCGTGAATTCGCACAGTTCGACTGCGAGGCCGGCATTATCCGAGGGCTGTGGCGTTCGGAGGCAGGGGCGACGGTCGATATCAGCATTGGCGATGAGGTGGCAGACCAGCAGGTGGAAATTTCGGAGAACTGGGCGCCATTTCAGATTGTTGTGCCAAAGGCGGAAGGGACTGATCTGAATCGCGTGACCATCAGCAATATTAGGCAGCCGGACGGCAGTCTGGTACAGGAGCGGGGTGTGGCACTCCGCGACCTGTCATTCGATGAGGCACGTGGCGCAAATTTCGATCAGGCAGTAGTGCTGTCCAATTTGCTACGGAAAAGCAGCGGTTTCTTTTGGATCGAGTCGGATCCTTCCCGGTATTTTGCGTGGACCGGTACGCAATGCCACTTTCGAATGAAGCGCGGGCAACTGGTGTTCGGATGGCGTTCAGAGTTCGGTGCAACCGTGGATATTGACCTCAACGGAGTACCTTGGAAGGCGGGGGTGCCGGTCGGCACGGACTGGAGTGAGTTCATGCTGGACGTAGGGGCGAGCGCGGCAGGCGATGATGTAGCAATTTCGCTGCGGGTTTCGCTTCCAGAAGAGGCGAAATCGACTAGTGGGCGATTGCTTGGTGTGGCTATAGGCGCGTGTAGATTCAATGCGTACAAGCCTCTTGAACAGGATGATGACCCGTTGTTTGCATGGACCAGCGGAATCGCACAGTTCGATTGTCAGGCCGGGATTATCCAGGGGGTGTGGCGCTCCGAGGCGGGGGCGACGGCCGATATCAGCATTGATGAAGCAGTGGCCTACCGGCAGGTGGAAATTTCGGAGGACTGGACGCCATTTCAGATTGTCGTGCCGAAGACAGAAGGGGCCGAACTCAAGCGCGTGATGATCAGCAATATTCGGCGGCAGGACGGCAGTGTGGCGGAGGAGCGGATTCTGGCGATGCGCACCGTGTCATTTGCCGAGGCTCGTCCCACATATTTCGACCAGGCAATAGTGCTGTCTAATCTGCAACGCTCAAGCCACGGTTTCTTTTCGATCGAGTCCGATCCTTACCGGTATTTTGCATGGACTGGTACTCAATGCCACTTTCGAATGAAGCCCGGGCAACTGGTATTCGGATGGCATTCAGTGTGTGGTGCAACGGTGGATATTGATGTCAACAAAAAAACCTGGAAGACTGGGGTGCCGGTTGGCACGGACTGGAGTGAGTTCATGCTGGATGCCGAGGCAAGCGCGGCGGGCGATGACGTAGAAATTTCGCTACGGGTTTCGCTACCAGAAGAGGCGAAACCGATTGGCGGGCGACTGCTCGGTGTGGCCATCGGAGCGTGCAGATTCAACGCGCACCAGACAGGGGCGGATTATCAGGAGAAACGCGAAGATGCGCATAGCAATTGACCTCCAGTCGGCTCAGTGCGAAAGCAGATTTAGAGGTATCGGCCGCTATTCGTTGTCGCTTGCGTGCGCAATGGTGCGCGAGGCGGCAAGCCGCGGTCACGAACTGTACATCGTGTTGAATGGAAAGTTCCCCGAGACAATCCCAGTCTTGCGGAACGCTTTCACGGGCCTGATCGGACAGGACCGCATTCTGGTCTTCACATGCCCGCCAAACACCTCCGGCATGACCGACGGTGGTGGGTGGCGCTCGCGTGCAGCTCAATTGGTACGGGAGGAATTTTTCGGGAACTTGCAGCCCGATGTCATTCATCTGTCCAGTCTGTTTGAAGGGTGGGGCGACGAAGCTAATACCGGCATTGGATCCGGTCTCCGAAATCTGCCGACAGCAGTGACGCTCTACGACCTGATTCCGCACGTAATGAGCGACATTTACCTGGCCGATCCAGGTTACCGCGAGTTCTACATGAGCAAGCTCGCGGCGCTCAAGCGCTCGGATTTCATGCTCGCGATTTCCGACTACTCGCGGCGAGAAGCTATTGCGGAGCTGGATATTCCCGAGGAACACGTTGTCAGTATTTCGGCTGCAATCAGTAGTGATTTCGCACCGGTTACGCTGGATGCGGAGTCAGCAAATCAGCTACTGGCGAAATACGACATTACCTCGCCGTTTGTGCTTTACGTTCCCGGTGGATTCGATCCGCGCAAGAATTTTGATCGTCTGATCGACGCTTATGCGGCATTGCCGGCGCAATTGCGCGCCAATCTGCAACTGGTGATCGGCAGTAAGTTGCCGGATGGCATGCGTCAGGTGCTTACCGATAAAGCGGCGTCGGCAGGGTTGACGGAGCGAGAGCTTCGGCTGACCGACTATCTGTCGGAGGACGATTTGGTAGCGCTGTACGGACTATGCCGACTGTCGGTTTTTCCTTCTTTGTATGAGGGCTTTGGCTTGCCCGCACTGGAGGCGATGGCGTGCGGTGCTCCGGTCATTGCATCACAAACGAGCAGCCTCCCTGAAGTGATTGGCCGCGAGGATGCACTGTTTGATCCACTTTCCGTTCCCGACATGACCCGGGAACTGATGCGCGCGCTGACTGACAAGCAGTTTCTGGCTGGGTTGCGCAAGCACTGTCTCGAGTTCGCCAAGAATTTTAGTTGGGAGCGTTCCGCGGTACTTGCCCTTGATGGTCTGGAAGCAGCATTCGGTGGAAAGACCAAGGCGCGTTCTACTTGCGACGCGGTCATTGAGGGCGATCGCTACGAGACAATTCAAACCCACTTGCAGCAGAACAGCCCGGCAACGCCACAAGCCAGCGACAAGGCGTTCGTGCGCAGCAGTCTGGATGCAAACAATAAAGTTGTCAGGCGCGTGAACGGCGAACGTCAATTGTTTGTCGATATTTCCGAACTGGTGATGCGCGATGCGAAGTCCGGAATTCAACGCGTGGTTCGCAGCATTCTGTTGCAGTTGCTCAAGCACCCACCGAGGGGATACCGGGTTGAACCGGTTTATACGCCGGATGGTCTGGGCCTGCAGTACGCAAACAAGTTTATAGCGCGCTATCTCGGAGAGCCTGACGAGCACGTGCAAGATGTGCCTGTCACGTTTGGCGCGGGCGACGTATTCGTTGGACTCGATCTGACCGCACACCTGTTCCCGGCGATCAACGAGACGCTGTGGCACATGCGCATGACCGGCGTGCAAATTCACTACGTCGTGTACGATCTGACGCCACTGATGGACACTCGCTGGCATTCAGTTGGGATGACGACGGCTTTCACGCACTGGATAGATGGGCTATCCAACGCAGCAGACAGTCTCTTGTGTATTTCCGAAGCCGTTGCCTTGGATGTCAGTCGTTGGTACGCCGAGCAGCGGCAAGGTCTCGGCCGCGTTCCGGCAATCCGCCATTTTCACCTGGGTGCCGATATCGGCAGTAGTGCGCCAACTTGGGGCGTTCCTGTTGACGCGACTGCGGTGCTCGCGGCGCTCCGCTCGCGGCCGAGTTTTCTGATGGTCGGAACGATCGAGCCACGCAAGGGTTACGCCCAAGTGCTCGACGCGTTCGATGCCTTGTGGGCAAAGAACGCCGACGTCCACCTTGTTATTGTTGGCAAGGCCGGCTGGCACATGGAGACAATCATCGAGCGGATTCTCCAGCACCCGAAACTCGGTCGAGACTTGTTCTGGCTCGAAGGCATTAGTGACGAGTATCTGGAGCAAGTTTACGGTGCGAGTTCGGCTCTGATCGCCGCTTCGGAGTACGAGGGTTTCGGGCTCCCGCTGATCGAGGCGGCGCAACACCATCTGCCTATCATCGCGCGTGACATCCCGGTGTTCCGCGAGGTTGCGGGCCAGCACGCATACTGGTTCAACGGCTTGGACGGCTCAAAGCTGGTAGAGGCACTCGAGGCCTGGCTGGACCTGTTGCGCGAAGGCAGCGTTCCCGAATCAGGTGGCATGCCTTGGCTAACATGGTCACAGAGCACGGCGCAACTGTTAGAGCAGATTGGTTTGCGTGCAGATTCGCCGGAAGCATCGAACAGCGCATGTCCTGACAGCATTCCTTCTCGTTAAAATATTCGTTTTGTAGATCAAAATATTCATGAAAGCAATCATTACCGGCATCACCGGCCAGGACGGCGCATATCTCGCGGAACTGCTTCTCGGCAAAGGCTACACTGTTTTCGGCACGTACCGTCGTACAAGTTCCGTAAACTTCTGGCGCATCGAAGAGCTGGGTATTCAGAATCATCCGAACCTTCATCTGGTTGAGTACGATCTGACGGATCTGTCGTCAAGCATCCGCCTGCTGCAGACGACCGGTGCGACGGAGGTGTACAACCTCGCAGCCCAGAGTTTTGTCGGCGTGTCGTTCGACCAGCCGGCAACCACTGCGGAAATCACAGGCATCGGGCCGTTGAATCTGCTCGAGGCGATTCGTATCGTGAACCCGGCGATTCGCTTTTATCAGGCGTCGACCTCCGAAATGTTCGGAAAGGTTCAGGCAGTGCCGCAGATCGAGAGCACGCCGTTCTATCCGCGCAGCCCATATGGCGTTGCGAAACTGTACGCACATTGGATCACGGTTAACTACCGCGAGTCGTACGGCATCTTCGGATGCAGCGGAATATTGTTTAATCATGAATCACCGCTTCGCGGGCGCGAGTTTGTCACGCGCAAGATTACGGACTCGGTGGCGAAGATCAAACTCGGCAAGCTTGACGTACTGGAACTGGGTAACCTGGATGCCAAGCGTGACTGGGGCTATGCGAAAGAGTACGTCGAAGGTATGTGGCGCATGCTGCAGGCCGATAAGCCCGACACCTATGTACTCGCGACGAACCGCACTGAGACGGTCCGTGATTTCGTGACGATGGCGTTCAAGGCTGCCGGAATCGCGATCTCGTGGAAGGGCGAAGGCGAAAAGGAGACTGGCATCGACTTGGAGACGGGTAGGACGTTGGTGCGGATCAACCCGAAGTTCTATCGGCCGGCCGAAGTGGATTTGCTGATCGGCAGTCCTGAAAAGGCGACACGCGAACTGGACTGGAAGCCTCAAGTGACGCTCGAACAACTGTGTGCAATGATGGTCGAGGCTGACCTGCGCCGCAATGGAACGGGCTTTTCGTTCTGACGTGCGCAAAGTCCTGATCACTGGTATTTCGGGATCCACCGGCCAATACCTTGCCGAATTGTCGCGCAACAGCGTTATCAGGTCAGTTGGCATCTCGTCCGGTATTCACGCGCCGGACGAGAATCGGTGTTGCTGCAGCCTGAGCCACTTCCACGGAAACAACACAAAACTCGAGGCGACGATCGCCCGTCTGGACCGGAGTCCGCTATCGACGCCACTGACATGGATGGGTGCAGCATGAAGGTGCTCCATGTCTATCGTACTTACTTCCCTGATCCACCAGGTGGGCTCCAGGAGGCAATCAGGCAGGTATGCCGTGCAACGCGCGCATGTGGGGTGGACCCGCGCATTTTCACGCTATCGCCGAATCCGCATCCGCGTGAAATAGATTTCCCCGAAGCGCATGTGTGGCGCTCGCGGTCTTGGGCAGCGCCGGCGTCATGCGATCTCGGGGGTTTCGATTCAATACGCCAGTATCGCGAACTCGCGGCATGGGCTGATGTTCTCCACTTCCATTTTCCATGGCCCTTCGGCGATGTGCTGCGACTGCTAGGTGATCGCAGCAAGCCAGCTGTCATGACCTATCATTCCGACGTCGTGAGGCAGCGCTGGCTTGGGCATCTGTATGGGCCAGTTATGCGCCGCATGCTCGCTTCGATGTCTGCTGTCGTTGCCACATCACCGGCGTACGCTCGTACGAGCCCGGTCTTGAGAGAATTCGTCGATCCGCAGCGCGTTCATGTGATTCCACTCGGAATTGCTGACTACGCAACCGGGGAAGTGAAATCGGCAAACTCAAACGTGCTCGAGAGGCTGAGGCTCGATGGACGGCCTTATTTCCTGTCGCTCGGTGTGCTGCGCTACTACAAAGGGTTGCACACGCTGATCGAAGCGGCTTCGTCTATTCCCGCACAGCTTGTAATTGCCGGATCCGGACCCGAGATGACGAGCCTGAGGAGATTGGCAGAAGAACGCGGCGCCTCGAACGTGGTCTTTGCCGGGCAGGTGTCCGACACAGAAAAGAACGCATTGTTGAATGGCTGTCGAGGTCTTGTACTGCCGTCGCAATTGCGTTCAGAGGCTTTCGGCATGGTACTGGTCGAAGCGGCGATGTTCGGAAAGCCATTGGTAAGTTGTGAGATTGGCTCGGGGACTTCCTACGTAAACGAACATGGCGTGACGGGTTTTGTTGTGCAACCCGAGGCACCGCAGGAGTTGGCGCAGGCCGCTAACGCATTGCTGGTGGACGAGCGGCGAGCGTGGGAGATGGGTGGCGCGGCGAGAATACGCTATGAGCGATTGTTTTCCGGGGAGGCGCTGGGCAATCGCTATACGGCTTTGTATCGACAAATCCTTGAAGCGGAACGGCGTGACTGACAGGGCCGACAAAGCTACCCGCCATGCTTGTCTCAAGGTCGGCCCTGTAGTTTATTCAGCGGGAAGAGACTTCTTATTTTCGTTTGAATATAGCGTGAGCCGAGAGGAGTTGCGACAAACCAGAAAAAAGCCATTGCGGCGCCATCTCCTGCAACGCACCCGTTGTCTCGCGAATCTTTCCACCTGCCGGATGCCTGCCAGGGCGGGCTGCTCAGTCACTACTGCTTGAGCCCTCGCGTGAGGAATGAAACAAGCGGGGCGGCTCAATGAAGTCGATGGCAACGCCTGCGCAGTAAAGCGTTCACCTGCACGGGGCAACGGCCATCTTCGTCATGAGCCGATCCACCCAATCGAGCTATCTTGTTTGCGAGCGTAATAGCGTGTGTCGCGAATTCTGAAAGCGTCAATACTCTTCGAGCTTTCGCGCAAAAACGGGCAAGCGCGGTCGGCCCGGAGCCAGTCGATAGGATGCTGCGACTACCTGCAACGCTTCCGATTGTACGGTTAGTCCCTTACCGGTCAGGAGTTTGAAATCGCTTCCAGTAACTGGTCGATTGAATAGCAGGCGTACGCCCCAGGGCGCTGGGATCATCCGAAAGTCGCGGATGCGACCCAGTTCGTGGCCATCCACCCACACCCTGTGCTGACCGAAGTATACGTCGGTGAACTGACCGGTCAGTCCATGAAAATCGATGAAGTCAGCCGGCGATTTGTGAGCCGACCAGACGACTTCAATTACTGGATTGCCATCCTGCGATGTGGAGTGCGCTTGTTGGATACTATCGATGTCGCTGATCTTGAATTGCAGGCAGAGCACCAAGAGGACGAGTATCGCCGCACAACTCGCACGCAGTACACGCGACTGGAGCCTACTTTCGGAGCCGCCCCAAACCCAACGTAGCGCAAGCCAGGCGAGCAACGCCAGATAGGGAATCGCCCATTTGAAGTAGTGGATGTTGTGGTAACGCCACATGCCTTCCGGCAGCAAATCGCCGTACGGCGCATATAGCGCGAAATGCAGCAGGATTGCCAATGCTACGACCCGCAGCAGCTGGTCGCCGCGTGCTATTGCGATGACGACGCCGACAATGGATAGCAGCAGCCAGGGATAGTGGGTGACCAGCGCGGCTTGAGGTTCGAGGTAAATCGAATTCGCGTCGAACAGCAGCGACCAGGTTTTGCGTGGCAGTTCCGTGATGAAATAGCCACTGGCGCCTGCGGTCGATTGCAGGTATCCACCCATCGGCTTACCGTAGATTCTGTAGTTGACTGCTGCAAACAGCATCAACCCAAACACGATGCCCAAGCCCAAGGCGGAGCAGATCGCGAGCACGCGTCTGCGTTGCCTGAGCAGGCTCGCTATGTCGCGAAACGGCAAGGCGAAGTAGATGTAGGCCGGGAAGAAGACGGCTGCCAGCACCACGTCTACGGGGCGCAGAATAATGAGCGCCCCGAATAGTAGCGAAAGCAAGCCTGCCCACAATAGGGCCGCAGGACTGTCATCGTCGCGTTGGCGGGTATCCCGCTGTCGTATGAGGATCAGCAGGGAAAGCGCGTAAATCAATGTGGTACCGGACGTAGTCCATGGAATCGCGAAGTTGTCGATTACAGTGGGTTGAAACCAAATCGATGCCGCCGTAATGACGAGGATTTCGACTCGTGACAGATAATGGTCGGCGAATTTCACAAACACATAGACGAATAGCAGTAGCGAAAAGCCGTCGAACAAGAAAAATGGGTGGTTAGGGGTCCAGTGCAGGAAAATACGCCCGATTAGGGGATAAAGGACCGGATAGTAAAAATTGTCCGGGGAAAACTGGTGCGCGGCGAGTGCCTTTGCTTCTTTGAGGTATTGGCTTTGATCGAACCAGCCCCACCAGCCTTGCGGAAAAGCTAGATTATTGCCCGGCAAAGAGGGATGACCAAGATAGACGGCCGAATAAACTACGACGGTGCCCCATAGGAACACCCAGGTTGGAATGAAGTATCGATTAAGGCCTCTGGTCGCGCGCAAATCGATAGGGTTTGATCCAGGCATGGTTGAAGGTCGTTTATTTTTTATGAAAAACGAGGAATTTCGATCCCGTGAAATTGAGCAGCATACCGGCTATCGAGCCGGCTGCCACGGCGAGCATCGGGTGTCGATAGGCGATAGCGACGTGCAGCACAAGGTAGAAGTACATTGCGTTGTTTGCCGCCCAGCCAAGCACATTAGCCAACACATAACGCATCCATTCATGATGCGCAGCATATCGGCTGGCGCCGAACGTATAGCGACGATTCAGTAGCCAGGTGACTGTGACAGCCGCTGGGAACGCAACCATCTGAGCGACTAGTGGGCTACCGTATAGCACCCACAACTCGACAATGCCGGCATTTACCACCAGGCCGACAATGCCGACGGCGCAAAAGCGCATGAATTGCCTGGTGGTCGAGTGTCGCAAGGCCTCGCAACACATCGCGGCCCATCCCCGTGCTGGTGTCATGGCGCAGTGATCCCTCGTTAGTGGCGAGGCGAGGTAAGTGCGGGGTACTGCAAATAGACGAGCATGCGCGTTTCCCGGCGGCCCCGCGAGACAGTATCGAGTATCGTGCCTGTCACGACACTGAGAAAGGCGATTGTCATCAAGCCCATCGCGAGCATCGCCGTCGGCAGGCGTGGCACAACCCCATATTGCAGGAACGTGTCGACGACGGGCGCAGCAAGAGCAAGCGAAGTTGCAGCGAACACGGCAGCCAACGCGCCAAAAAACAGCATTGGGCGCTCGTGACGAATGAGCTTCAAAATCAGCATCAAGATTCGCCATCCATCGCGATAGGTGCGCAGCTTGCTCTCCGAACCATCGGGGCGCCCACGATAGGTTCCTTCGCCGTGAGCTACTGGTAGCGACAGTTCGAGAGCATGTACGGTGAGCTCGGTTTCGATGTCGAAACCTTGTGACAGTGCGGGAAACGATTTGACGAAGCGTCGCGAAAAGACTTTGTACCCGGACAGCATATCCTGTACGCGATTCCCAAAGATCCTGCGGACCACACCAGTCAGCATCAGGTTACCGAACCGGTGACCGCCCCGATAAGCGGCATCTTCCACTTCGCGGCGAACGCAATTAACGAGATCGTGTGGTCCTTCCAGCGCCAAGGCGACCATGTGACCGGCAACGCTGGCATCGTACGTGTCGTCGCCATCCACCATTACATAAAGATCGGCCTCCACATCGCGGAACATGCGGCGCACCACGTGACCTTTGCCCTGCTGCACTTCTGTGCGAACGATGGCGCCGGCGGCCTGAGCGACTTCTGCGGTGCGATCAGACGAATTGTTGTCATAGACGTAAATCTGAGCGTCGGGTAAAGCGGCCCGGAAATCCCGAATTACGCTGCCGATCGCTTTTTCTTCGTTATAACAAGGGATCAGAACAGCTATTCTTGGGTTTTGCATGACTGAACAGAATTGTAGTGTGTGGTTGGTCGACGCGGCCGCATTCAATGCTGCGCGATCTGCCAGACTGGCTCGGGCACGGTCGGATGAGGTCTCACTTATGTCGCGTTCATGGCGCGGGGAGGATTATATAGTGTGTCCTCAAACGGACAAATCGGGGTCATATGGGAGCGGTTCGATTTCCCTATGTGAACCAGCTCGACCAAGGAACTAAGGCATGGAGCGAGCTATAACCGCGTGGTGGACTCGCTTGATCGCCCTCTTAGGGGGCGGAGACGAAGGCGCGCGTGTTCAACGAGATATGCGCGATTCATATTGCCGCAAGTGCCATTGCCCGTTTAGTCGCGCTCCCTCAAAGATGCGGCGACAGTCGCGTCGCGCTTGAATCGCGAGAGGTCAGCCCCGATGGGCGGGCAAATTCCCCCACCTGTGGGCACCTCAAACTCCCCCACCTAGAGACGCGCGGAGCATGATGCTGGCGCGGTATGGCAGGACGTTACCTTGCACCCCTCGAATGAAGAAGAAGAGGGGTTGTTGGAGTGAATGTCTTGAAGCCGCATCTGCAAACAGCCATCGCCACGCTCGTCGCCGCGGGCAAACGTCAGCGGGAAATTGCCCGGATTACGGGCGTTGACCGCAAGACGATCCGTAAGTACCAGGAGCAATTCGCGGCGGCGCAGGCAAATTCCCCCACGGTGCCCACCGGCCCCGAGCTGCAAATTCCTCCACCCTGCCCACCGGCAAAGGGCAGCCAGCTATCGGCCTGCGAGCGACACCGCGAGTTCATAGAAGCCCAGTTGCGGTTGCGGCGCAACGCCATGGCCATCTACCAGGATCTGGTGGACCGGTTTGGCTTCGTCGCCGGTTACGACAGCGTCAAGCGGTTCGTGCGCACAGTGCGCAAGCATGAGCCCGCCCAGTTTGACCGGCTGGACTTCCTGCCCGGCGAGGAAGCGCAGGTCGACTATGGCGAGGGAGCCCTGACCAGGGTGCCGGGCACAAACCGCTATCGCAAGCCGCGGCTGTTCGTGATGACGCTTCGCTACTCGCGGCGCTGCTTCCGCCGCGTCGTGTGGAAGTCCAGCAAGCAGGTCTGGGCCGAACTGCACGAGCAGGCCTGGCGCCACTTTGGTGGCGTCACGCAATACGTCGTCCTCGACAATCTGAAGGAAGGCGTTGTCAAACCGGACCTGTACGAGCCGGAACTCAATCCGGTGTATGCCGCCATGCTCGCTCACTACGGCGTGGTAGCGGACCCGGCTCGCGTTCGGGATCCGAATCGAAAGGGCACCGTCGAGAACGCGATCCAGCATACCCAGGGCACGGCCCTGAAGGGGCGCCGGTTCGAATCGATCGAGGAGCAGAACGCCTTCCTCGAGCAATGGGAATCAAACTGGGCGGCCAGAAGAATTCACGGCAGCACCCGTCGCCAGGTCCAGGCGATGTTCGAGGAGGAGCGTCCCCATCTGCGGGCCTTGCCGGCGCGCAACTTCGAATACTTCACCGACAAGGTCTACACGGTCTGCGACGACACGTGCGTCCGAGTAGACCACAGCAGCTACGCAGCCCAACCGGCTCCCATCGGCAGCCAAGTGCTGGTGCGTAAGTTTGCCCGTCACCTGGAAATCCGCAACCTCCAGACACAGGCATTGCTGCGCACCCACATGCTGGCCGACAGGCCGGGCACGGTGGTACTGCCGCAGGACGAGCGGCCGTTCAATCCCTCCCGGGAAACGCGCCGCATCCTCGCGCAGGCCAGGACGATCGGGCCATCGGCCG